>NZ_CALAOH010000001.1 GCF_937926365.1 uncultured Azohydromonas sp.
CCTCGACGATCACGTTGACGTCTTCCGGTGGGTTGCTGCCGATGGCGATGGCGTCGATGCGCATGGTCGTCCGTTCCTGATGCTGCGTTTGCCCCGGCCGCCACGATTATGAGCGTGCCGCCGGAGGCGTCAAATCTGTCGAGGCAGCGGATATACCGCGCAGCCCGATATTGCAATGCAGCAAGATGGAGAGGGTGTGTCAGTCCCAGATGAAGGCGACCTTGCGCAGCGCCTTCTGGTCGAACACCTCGACGCCTTCGGCGACATCGCGGCCGCCCGCACCGGTGTCCGCGTCGGCGGTGCGTCCCGCGGCACCGGCTGTGGCGGCCGATATGCGCTCGCCGGCCCCACCGTCGCTTGCGGCCAGCGCGCCGGCCGCACCGATCCGGGTGCTGCAAGATCCGCCCCGTCCCGCGCCGCCCAAGGAAACGCCGCCCGCACGCGACCTGGCCAAGGAGCGCGAGGCCGCCGCGCGTGAAGCGGCTGCCCGCGAAGCCCGGGAGCGCGAAGCGCGCGAGGCGGCTCGCCAGAAGGAGCTCGCGGCCCGCGAGGCCAAGGAGAAGGAGGCCGCTGCGCGCGAGGCGAAGGACAGGGAAGCCGCTGCGCGCGAGGTCCGGGAAAAGGCCGCGGCTCGTGAAGCGGCCGCGCGCGAAGCCAAGGAACGTGAAGCGCGCCAAGCGCGTGAGGCGATGGCACGCGAGGCGTTGAAGGACACGGTGGAGAAGCGCTACATCGTGCAGGTCGGCGCCTTTGCCGATGCCGGGGCCGCCAGTGAGGCGCGGGCTCGGGCCGAGAAGGTCGGCGTGCGCACCTACACGCAGGTGATCGAAACCGAGGCGGGGCGTCGCATCCGGGTGCGGGTAGGGCCTTTCAACAGTCGTGAAGAGGCCGACAAGGCACTTGGCAAGCTCCGCGCTGCCGGGCTGCCTACGGCGCTGCTGCCGCAGTGATGGACTTTGTTGCCGGCTTGGGCTGGGTCGATGTCACGATGCTGGGCCTGTTGCTGCTGTCCTCGTTGGCAGGCTTGTGGCGCGGGTTGATATTTGAAGTGCTGTCGCTGGCCGGGTATGGAGTGGGCTGGCTGGCGGCGCAGAGGTTTTCGCCCGTGGCGGCCGAGTGGTTGCCGTGGGAGGGTGCGTTGCCGGCCTGGCGGCTGGCCGCGGCCTACGTGCTGGTGTTCGTGGCCGCGCTGCTGCTGTGCGGCCTGGCGGCGCGGCTGCTGCGGATGCTGGTGCAGGCCTCCCCGCTGGGGCCGCTGGACCGGCTGCTGGGCGCGGGCTTCGGGCTGCTGCGCGGGCTGCTGGTACTGCTGGTGCTCAGCACCTTGGTGGCACTGACGCCGCTGGCGCACTCGCCGGCCTGGACCGCCTCCAGCGGCGCCGCCTGGCTGCAGGCGCTGCGACAAGGTATTCAACCCGTGCTGCCGTCCGCGGTGGCGCGGCATCTGCCGGCACCCTGAAGCGCCGGCATCACTGAAGGACGCAAGACCATGTGTGGGATCGTCGGTGTCATTTCCCAGACGCCCGTCAACCAGCTGATCTACGACGCGCTGCTGCTGCTGCAGCACCGCGGCCAGGATGCCGCCGGCATCGTCACGATGCAGGGCACCAAGTGCTACATGCACAAGGCGCGCGGCATGGTGCGCGACGTGTTCCGTACCCGCAACATGCGCGCGCTGCCTGGCAACGTCGGCCTGGGTCAGGTTCGCTATCCCACCGCCGGCAACGCTTACAGCGAAGAGGAGGCGCAGCCCTTCTACGTCAACGCGCCCTTTGGCATCGTGCTGGTGCACAACGGCAACCTCACCAATGCGCATGCGCTGAAGAAAGAGCTGTTCGACATCGACCGCCGCCACATCAACACCGAGAGCGATACCGAGGTGCTGATCAACGTGCTGGCGCACGAGCTGGAGCGCAGCGCGCGCGACCTGCCGCTGACGCCCGAGAAGATCTTTGACGCCGTGGCATCGGTGCACAAGCGCATCAAGGGCAGCTATGCCGTGATCGCGCTCATCGCCGGTCATGGGCTGCTGGCCTTCCGCGACCCCTTCGGTATCCGCCCGCTGGTGTTCGGCGAGGCCGAGCTGCCCGAAGGCAAGGAGGTGATGGTGGCCAGCGAGAGCGTCACGCTGGAGGGTACCAGCCACCACATCGTGCGCGACGTGGCGCCGGGCGAGGCGATCTTCATCGACATGGCGGGCAACGTGCACGCGCGCCAGTGCGCGGAGAAGCCCACGCTGCAGCCGTGCATGTTCGAGTACGTGTACCTGGCGCGGCCGGACTCGGTGATGGACGGCATCTCGGTGTACCAGGCCCGGCTGAACATGGGCGAGACGCTGGCGCAGCGCGTGATCTCGACCATGCCGCCCAGCGAGATCGACGTGGTGATCCCGATCCCCGAGTCCAGTCGCCCGTCTGCCATGCAGCTGGCGCAGAAGCTGGGCAAGCCGTACCGCGAGGGTTTCGTCAAGAACCGCTACGTGGGCCGCACCTTCATCATGCCGGGGCAGGCCAAGCGCAAGAAGTCGGTGCGCCAGAAGCTCAACGCCATCGCCAGCGAATTCAAGGGCCGCAACGTGCTGCTGGTGGACGACTCCATCGTGCGCGGCACGACCAGCAAGGAGATCGTGCAGATGGCGCGCGAGGCCGGTGCGCGCAAGGTGTACATGGCCTCTGCGGCGCCGCCGGTGCGTTTCCCGAACGTGTACGGCATCGACATGCCGACCAAGGAGGAACTCATCGCGCACGGCCGCAGCATCGAGGAGGTGCGCGAGTTCATCGGCGCCGATGCGCTGATCTACCAGGACGTGGAAGCGATGAAGCGCGTGGTGGCCGCGCTGAACCCGCAGCTCGACGGCTTCGAGGCCTCGTGCTTCGACGGGCGCTACATCACGGGCGACGTCTCGGTGGAGGACTTCGAGACCATGCGCGAGCAGCGCCAGTCCCAGGGCAATGACGAGGAAGACGGCCCGGGCCGTTCGCGCCTGGCCCTGCAGAACGCGGCGGAGCAGTCCTGATGGACGGGGGCAAGAAACTGCCGCGGGTGGGCCTGCCTACCGACGCGCACATTGACACCATCGCCGTGCGCGAAGGGCTGCCGGCTACACCCTGGGGCGAGAACTCCGAGGCGTTGTTCCTGACCAGCAGCTTCGTGCATCCGGACGCGGAGACCGCGGCGCGGCGCTTCGCCAACGAGGAGGAGGCTTTCGTCTACAGCCGCTTCTCCAACCCCACCGTCATGATGATGGAGCGCCGCCTGGCGGCGATGGAGGGCACCGAGGCCTGCATCGCCACGTCTAGTGGTATGGCGGCGATCATGCTGCTGTTCATGGGGCTGCTGAAGGCTGGCGACCACGTGGTGTGCTCGCAGAGCGTCTTCGGCTCCACCATCAAGCTGCTGCAGGGCGAGTTCGGCAAGTTCGGCGTGGAAAGTACCTTCGTCTCGCAGACGGACGTGGACGCCTGGCGCGCGGCCATGCAACCCAACACAAAGCTGCTGTTCGCCGAGACGCCGAGCAACCCGCTGACGGAGGTGTGCGACATCGCGGCGCTGGCGCGGATCGCGCACGACGGCGGCGCGCTGCTGGCGGTGGACAACTGCTTCTGCTCGCCGGCGCTGCAGCAGCCGGTGAAGCTGGGGGCGGACCTGGTCATCCACTCCGGCACCAAGTACCTGGACGGGCAGGGCCGCGTGATCGCCGGCGCCATTTGCGCGAGTGAAGCGCTGGTCAACGACAAGTTCGTGCCGGTGATGCGCAGCGCCGGCATGAGCCTGTCACCCTTCAACGCCTGGGTGGTGCTCAAGGGGCTGGAGACGTTGTCCATCCGCATGCGGGCGCAAAGCGAGAAGGCGCTGCAGCTGGCGCGCTGGCTGGAGGAGCAGCCGCAGGTCAGCAAGCTCTATTACCCAGGGCTGGCCTCGCACCCGCAGCACGAGCTGGCGATGCGCCAGCAGTCGGGGCTCGGCGGCGCGGTGGTGAGCTTCATCGTGCAGGGCGACACGCCGGAGGCTGCGCGCGCCAACGCCTTTGCCGTGATCGACGCCACGCGCATCTGCTCCATCACCGCCAACCTGGGCGACACCAAGACCACCATCACGCACCCGGCCAGCACCTCGCACGGCCGGCTGACCGAGGCGCAGCGCCAGGCCGCGAGCATCACGCAGGGGATGATCCGCGTGGCCGTGGGCCTGGAGGACGTCGAGGATCTCAAGGCCGACCTTGCCTGCGGCCTGCACAAGTTCTGACCGAATGAGCACCGTACGCACCCGCTTTGCCCCGTCGCCCACGGGCTTCATCCACCTGGGCAACATCCGCTCGGCTCTGTATCCCTGGGCCTTCGCGCGCGCCAATGCCGGCACCTTCATCCTGCGCATCGAGGACACCGACCTGGAGCGCAGCTCGCAGGCGGCGGTGGACGTGATCCTGGAAGGCATGCGCTGGCTGGGCTTGGACCACGACGAGGGTCCGTACTACCAGATGCAGCGCATGGACCGCTACAAGGAGGTACTGGCGCAGATGCTGGAGCAGGGGCTGGCCTACCGCTGCTACATGAGCAGCGCCGAGCTCGACGCGCTGCGCGAGCGGCAAATGGCGGCCAAACTCAAGCCGCGTTACGACGGCACCTGGCGCCCCGAGCCGGGCAAGTCCCTGCCACCGGTGCCTGAAGGCATGCAGCCGGTGATCCGATTCAAGAGCCCAGTGGGCGGCAGCGTCGCCTGGGACGACAAGGTCAAGGGCCGCATTGAGTTCAGCAACGAGGAGCTGGACGACCTCGTCATCGCGCGCCCCGACGGCACGCCTACCTACAACTTTTGTGTGGTCGTGGACGACATCGATATGGGCATTACCCATGTCATCCGCGGCGACGACCACGTCAACAACACGCCACGCCAAATTCACATCTTCCGTGCCCTGGGCAAGGAGCCGCCGGTGTACGCGCACCTGCCCACCGTGCTCAACGAACAGGGCGAGAAGATGAGCAAGCGCAACGGCGCCAAGCCCGTGACGCAGTACCGCGACGAAGGCTTCCTGCCCGAGGCGATGGTGAACTACCTCGCGCGCCTGGGCTGGAGCCATGGCGATGATGAGATCTTCACGCGCGAGCAGTTCCTACAGTGGTTCGATCTGGACCACCTGGGCAAGAGCGCCGGCCAGTACGATGAAGCCAAGCTGCGCTGGGTCAACGCCCAGCACATCAAGCGCACGACCGATGCGGAGCTGGCGCCGCTGGTGCGCGAGCAACTGGCCAAGCGCGGCATCGAGGTGTCGGGGGACTTCGCCCTGGAGCGGGCCGTTGGCCTGTTCAAGGACCGCTGTGCCACCACGGTGGAGCTGGCCGAATGGCTCAGCCTGTACTTCATCGAAGCCAAGCCCTCGGCCGAGGAAGCGGCCCAGCACCTCACGCCCGCCCTGCGGCCGGCGCTGGCGGCGCTGCGCGAGCGGCTGCTGGCGCTGCCGAGCTGGGACAAGGCCGGCATTGCCGGCGCGCTCAAGGCGACGCTGGCCGAGCATGGCCTGAAGATGCCGCAACTGGCCATTCCGGTGCGGCTGCTGGTGTGCGGTCGCGCCCAGACGCCCTCGGTGGATGCAGTGCTCGAACTTTTTTCGAAAGAAGAAGTTGCGAAACGCTTGCAAAGCTCGCAAGAGTCGCTATAGAATCTCATTCTCGCTTGATGAACAGCGCGAAACACGAAGACGGCAGCGAAAGCTGAAGTGTTCGTCCCGAAGGGGGTATAGCTCAGCTGGGAGAGCGCTTGCATGGCATGCAAGAGGTCAGCGGTTCGATCCCGCTTACCTCCACCACCCAACCAAAAGTTGGTGGTCGGCGCGAGGTTCATCAGGGGTGAAGGATTAAGTCCCCTTCGTCTAGAGGCCTAGGACACGACCCTTTCACGGTTGTAACAGGGGTTCGAATCCCCTAGGGGACGCCAAGTTTGGCTGCGCTTGCGGAAAGCAATTTCCGGCGATGCAGCTGCCGACGCGGAGTGGTAGTTCAGTCGGTTAGAATACCGGCCTGTCACGCCGGGGGTCGCGGGTTCGAGTCCCGTCCACTCCGCCAAAGTTTTTGGTTTTGCCGAAGACGCCCACCAGCCAGTGGGCGTTTTTGTGAAAACCGGTTGTTGAGTTTGAGAATTTGGTCCCCTTCGTCTAGAGGCCTAGGACACGACCCTTTCACGGTTGTAACAGGGGTT
>NZ_CALAOH010000002.1 GCF_937926365.1 uncultured Azohydromonas sp.
TACACGCTAGGCCGCCGCTGTCGGCCTGACCGCCAGGGGTGGGCTGAATACGTACGTCCTGCACCGTCTTGACGAAGGTTCTGTAGCTGGCTGACTGGTTCGCGCCGGACAACTGCTGTGCCATGAGCCGGGCGCCACTGCGCTTGCTGAACTCCTGAATCATTTGCTCAACCTGCATCGAAGGTTTCTGCCAGCTGTCCGGATCTACATATTTCTTGCGCAAGGCAGGCGTGTTGCATTTGGCGCCGCCATACGCCCTGGACAGCGCGGGCAAGTCGCCCAAATACCAGCTTTCCAATTCCTGGCATACCAGCCGGACGATGGTGTCGGGTCGCCCCGCAGCCTGGCACAGCGCAACCAGCCTCTTCTTCAGGGCGCTGCAATCCTGGTTGTCATTGTCTCGCACGATGACGAACCGGACACCCGGTTCCTTCCATGCCTTGAGCTTGATCGGAATACTCCTGTCCAGGTCGCTCTTGCCTTCGTGCTGGATGCATTGGAAATGCTGGTACATGACCCAGCCTGGAATCAGCCGAGGCAGCAGGTCGTCCAGCAGTACTTTCATGGACGGCTCCTCCACCAGGAAAATGATCCGCCCGCTCACCGGTTCAGGCCCTCGAACAGGCCCTGCTTCCACAGATAACCAGGCAGGTCGCCCGCTTCATACAGTGAACGAAGATTCCCAGAGTCGCTGGCCCGGCTGATGGTGGTGAATCCTTTTTCCTTCTTGAGGCAGTAAACCTCCTCCAGCCTGAGGGCGTTCAGGAAATCAGGCGAGTGGGTGGAGATGAAGACCTGTCCGCCACGGCGGGCGTAGGCACGGAATTCCTCTGCGAGTTCGGGCAGCAATTCAGGGTAGAGCTGGTTTTCAGGTTCTTTCACGGCCAGCAGTGGAAACGGCTTGGGGTCGTGCAGCAACACGAGGTAGGCGAACATCTTGATCGTGCCGTCAGACACGTAGCGGGCGATGAAGGGGTCCTTGAAACTGCCGTCCTGGAAGCGCAGCACCAGGCGGCCATCTTCAGTGGGCTTGGCCTCCACCCGTTCCACGCCCGGGACCCGTTGCGCCATCACTTCAAGAATGTGGTCGAACTTCTTGCGGTGGTAGGTGTAGAGATATTGCGCGACCTGGGCCACGTTGTCGCCGCGCGTTGAAAGGTGCTCGGCGAAACCGTCCTCCGTGCTGGAACGTGCCTCGGCAATGTGGAAATCTGAAATCTGCCAACTTTCGATCAGGGATCGGAACTCAGAGACCACCCGAAATTCCTTGAACTGCCCCAGGCCCTTGATGGCTAGAATGTCTGGCTCATCCAGCGCATATTCGGCTCGCTCTTCACTGGCCCCCAGGTCGCCGTAAGCGGATTCGTTGGTGATCGCCGTGCCCTTGCCACAGGAAAAGTCCACGAAATGCCATGGTTTGCCACGCTGGCCGCGCCGGAATTTCAATACCTCGCGTTCCACGACGATGCGCCCGTCTCGATCTCCGACGGCAATCTCGTAAGTTGCCAGCCGTCCGCCGGACTCGCGGAACTTCAGACTGATCTGCAAAGGCCCGCTGGCGCCGCGGCTGATGAGTTCCTTCAGGCCGCCACGCCGCATCACGGCTCGTCCAACGTTTTGGGACAGTGAGTCCTTCAGGAAGGAAAATACGTCGAAGAGCGTGGATTTTCCGGTGCCGTTGGCCCCCACCAGCGTCACCAACCGTGGCAGGTTGTCCAGCTTGGCGCGGCGGAACACGCGGTAGTTTTCGATCTCGATGGATTCGATTTGCACGGCATCACCCTTGGCGCTTCATTTGCCCATGGCGTCACGGCGGTTTGGCGGCATATGAGGTGCCAAGTTTGCCGAAGGACTGGTGATTTCCGGTCCTGTCGCGACGGGATTTTCAGGAACAGCAAGGATGATAGCCGCCCAAAACAGCGGCCCGGTCCATGGCTGGCGCCTGTGCCGTCGCGGCGCCAGCTTGCCTCACATGCAGAAGCGCCCGCTCTCCACCGCCTGCAGCGCCGTCAAAAAGGCCGCCGCGTTCCAGCTCTGTCCCGCCATGCCGCAGGGCTGCAGCGTGCGGCCGTGGAACCACTCCGTGAAGCGCCAGTCGGCCGCGGCGTTGGCCTGGGCCAGCTTGATGAGCTCCGTGCGCGCCAGCTCGCGCCGGCCCATCAGCGCCAGCGCCATCACGTAGAAGCCGCCGATGAAGGGCCAGATGCCGCCGTTGTGGTACTGGTGCGGATGGTTCTGCTGGTGCCGTGCCATGTACTGGCGCCACAGCTCGTGCTCCTCGTGGATCGGCTGCAGCACCGAGCGCCCGGGGTAGGGCGTGCCCGCGCCGCCGGCCTGCAGCGTCTTGAGCACCTGCTGCGCCATCGAGTCGCCTGCCAGCCCATACAGCACCGACAGCACGTTGCCGAACACGTCCCCCTCGTCGCCCGCGAAGGACAGGTTCACGAAGCTCAGGTACAGCCCCGGGCTCGCCTTGCCCCGGCGCGCGTAGTGGCCCATCAGGCGGCTGCGCCGGTACTCCGGCAGATCGCGGTGGAAGGGGTGGAACAGGTGGTTGAAGTGGTAGCGCGTCTCCTCCCACTGCGGCAGCTCGTACAGCGACTTGACGCGGAACCACAGCGCGTTCGTGTAGAGCACGTAGCCCGAGCGGGGCATGATGTCCGCCCAGTCGCTGGCCTCGTTCTGCTGCAGCAGGAAGAAGCGCTGGTGCTCCTGCGCCTGCAGCCACTGGATCGCCTTGTCCACCTCGGGCTGCCAGCGCGTCTTCATCGCCGGGTCGGCCGAGTGGCGGCGCACGTGGTCCACCGCGATCAGCCACCACAGCGTGGCGTCGATGCAGCCCAGGTACCAGAAATCGGCCTCGGTGCCGGCCGGATCGACGTACTTGGGGATCTGCCCGTTGCCGGCCTGGCCGCGCGCCAGGGCGTCCAGGCTGGCGATGGCGCCGGCCTCCAGTTCGGGGTCGCCGCTGCCGGCCATGGCCAGCACGCAGATGGCCGCGTCGCGCCCGAACACCCGCGTGTAGCTGCGCGATTCGGCCATCGCCCCCGGCGTGGCCGCCAGCACGCCGCCGGCGGTGCAGTTGCGCTTGAGCAGCTGGAGCGATTCCTGCCGGCAGCGCTCCAGCAGCGTGGCCTCGTCCGCGGCGCTGGCCAGCGGCGGCTGAGGATGGGCGGCGTCTTTGAGGGTCAGCATGGGTCGTCTTCCTGCGCTTGACATGGTTCAAGCGGCATGGTGGCGCGGCGTGCGCGGCACCAAGGGTGCAATTGACCGACGATCACCCGCCAGTTCGCACCGGCCCGCCCGCCGCCGTGACATCTGCACGCTGCGGCCCGCGGGCCCCGGACGCCTTTCCGTTGCCCGGCACGAGGGCCGGGTTCAGGAGCTCTGCACGCTTCCCTCTTCAGGGGGGCGATGCCGCGGCCGCAGGCGCGGCCACAGCGGCCGCGCGGAGGCCGCCAGCCGCACGAGGCGGCCCAGCGCCCATTGCGCGCCCAGGGTCAGCGCCACCAGCAACGCCAGGCCCAGCGCCCAGCTGAGCCACACCAGCGGCACCAGGTAGGGCAGCACGGCCTGCACCGCCGCAGCCGGGTGCTGCAGCTGCTCGATGGCCCACAGCGCGAAGTCCCGCAGCGCCTGCAGCTCCTGGGGGTCCAGCTCCAGCCACAGCTCCAGCCAGGCGGGCGCCGTCCAGGTCGCCACCGACTGCGCCAGCGCCGGGGCCGCGCCCGAGGCCGGCAGCGACACGGCCCATTGCACCGCCTCGCTCAGGCCCCAGGCGCCCGCGGTCCAGGCCAGTGCCAGCACCAGGCTTGTCAGCCAGAGGATGGGTTTCATGTCGTGGCCCCCCTCAGCGCCTGAACTTGATTTCCTGCGCCAGCAGCTCGCCGGTGCGGCCGTCCAGCTTCAACTCGACCTTGCGCCCCTGGTCGTCGCGGGCCTCGACCTCGTAGCTGCCGTCGCGCTCCAGCTCGATCTCGCTGATGTCGCGATAGCCGCGCGCGGTCACGCGCTCGATGATCTGCGGCATGGTCAAGGTGGGCGCCGGGGCGGTGGCCGGGGCGGTGGCCGGGGCGGGCGCCGGGGCGGGCGCCGGCGCGGGGGTCACGGTCTGGGCCTGGACGCCGATCGCGGCGGCGAGGAGGGTGGCGCCCAGGAGACGGTGCTTGGTCAAGGTCGTCATGGTCTTGCTCCCCGGTGGGGTTTCGGTTGAACAGGGCCCGGATGCTGCGCCCCGCCGCATGAACGGCCCATGAACCGGCCATTCACCAGGCGTTCATGTCGCCGGCGCTACGCTTGCCCGTCAAAGCTCCACGCTCCCGCCGCCCACCCGTACCCGTGCCACCGTTCCCCCGACTCCAAGCCCAAACGCCCGACCGTGCGCGCCGGCGCCTGCTCGCGCTGCCCGGCCTGGCGCTGGCGGCAGCGCTGGCGCTGGGCTTCGGCGGGGCGCCGGCCTGGGGCGACAGCCAGGACCGCGCCGCCATCGAGCGGGGCCGCGGGCGCATCCTGGCGTTGGAGCAGTTGGTGCGGCAGGTCTCGGCACTGCTGCCCGGACGGCTGCTGGAGGCCGAGCTGGACGATGACGACGGCCGCCTGGTCTACGAGATCAAGTGGCTGCTGCCCGACGGCCGGCGCCTGGAGATCGAGCTCGATGCCCGCGACGGCACCTGGCTGTCGCTGCAGGGGCCGCGGCTGGAGAGCGCGTTCCATCGCCCACCGGCACCGGTCGCCGCCCAACCGGGAGAGAAGCGATGAGGGTGCTGGTGGCGGAAGACGAGCCGGCGCTGGCGCGGCAGTTGCAGCAGGCGCTGCAAGCGGCCGGCTTCGCGGTGGACGTGGCGGGCGACGGCATCGATGCCGAGTACCTGGGCCGCGAGCTGCCCTTCGACGCCGTGGTGCTGGACCTGGGCCTGCCGGGCAAGGACGGCCTGTCCGTGCTGCGCGCCTGGCGCGCCGCCGGCTCGGCCGTGCCGGTGCTGGTGCTCACCGCGCGCGGCAGCTGGCAGGAGAAGGTGCTGGGCATCGACGCCGGCGCCGACGACTACCTCGGGAAACCCTTCCAGATGGAAGAGCTCGTGGCACGGCTGCGGGCGCTGGTCCGGCGCAGCAGCGGCCTGGCCAGTCCGGTGCTCACGCTGGGCGCCGTGCGGCTGGACACGCGCAGCTGCACGCTCGAGGTCGAGGGCCGCCCCGTGGCGCTGACCGCGCACGAGTACCGCGTGCTGGCGTACCTGATGCACCAGCGCGGGCGCGTGGTGGCGCGCGCCGAGCTGTCCGAGCACCTGTACGCGCAGGACGCCGACCGCGACAGCAACACGCTGGACGTGTTCATCGCGCGGCTGCGCCGCAAGCTGCCCCCGGGCTTCATCGCCACCGTGCGCGGCCTGGGCTGGCGCATCGACGAGGCCGCGGCGTGATCCGCGCGGATTCGCTGCGCCGGCGCCTGCTGCTGGCGGCGGCGCTGTGGATCGCGCTGGGCCTGGCCGCGGTGGGCGTGCTGCTGGTGCTGCTGTTCAGGCAGCACGTGGAGCAGGAGCTGGCCGAGCGCGCGCGGGTCCAGCTCGACGCGCTGATCGCCGGGTTGGCGGTGGAGCCTCCCAGCGCGGACGCCGCCGCGCCCCCGCACCTGCGCCTGCAGCGCGAGCCGCCCGATCCCGCCTTCCGCCAGCCGCTGGGCGGGCTGTACTGGCTGGTGCAGGGCGATGGCGCGCTGCTGCGCTCGCGCTCATGGTGGGACACGCTGCCCGAACCCGCGCTGGCGGCGCGCTGGTCCACGCTGGACGCGGGCGCCACCGGGCGCTTCGGCGCCACCGGCCCGGGTGATCAGCCGCTGCTGCTGTGGGCGCGGCGCGTGGAGCTGGCCGGCCTGGACGCGCCGGTGGTGGTGGCCGTGGGGTCCGACGTCACGCGGTTGCGGAGCCTGACGCGCAGCTACGCGCTGACGGTGGGCAGCGCGCTGGGCGTGCTGGCGCTGGTGCTGTGGGGCGCGTCGTGGCTGCAGGTGCGCTCCGGGCTGGCGCCGCTGGGGCGCTTGCAGTTGGCGCTGCAGCGCCTGCGCGGCGGCCAGGCGCAGCGCATCGAGGGCCGCTACCCGGCCGAGGTGCAGCCGCTGGTGGCCGACCTCAACGCCGTGCTGGACGACAACGAGCGGCTGGTGCGGCAGGCGCGCGAGCAGTCCGGCAACCTGGCGCACGCCCTGAAGACGCCGCTGGCCGTCATCGGCAACGCCGTCACGCACTGGCCGGGCGAGGACGGCGCGCTGGTGCGCGCCCAGCTGGCGCTGCTGCAGCGGCAGGTGGAACTGCACCTGGTGCGCGCGCGGGCCGCGGCGCGGGCGCTGGACAGCACGCCCGGCGCGGCAGCCGGCACGCCCGTGTCGCCGGTGCTGGAGGACCTGCTGCGCGTCCTGGAGCGGCTGTACGCGGCGCGGCAGCTGCGCTTCGAGCGGCAGCTGCCGCCGCAAGCGCTCCGGGTGGCGATGGCTTCGGACACGCTGCACGACCTGCTGGGCAACCTGCTGGACAACGCCTGCAAGTGGGCGCGCGGCCGCGTGCGGGTGTGCGCGCGGGTGGAGGGCGAGCCCGGCGCGGCGGCGCTGGCGGCCATCGAGATCCACGACGACGGGCCGGGCATCGCGCCCGAACAGCGCGAGGCGGCGCTGCAGCGTGGGCAGCGCCTGGACGAGCGCCAGCCCGGCAGCGGCCTGGGCCTGGCCATCGCCGACGAGCTGGTCCGCTTGCATGGCGGCACGCTGGCGCTGGAGGGCTCGGAACTGGGCGGGCTGCTGGTGCGGGTGTGCCTGCCGGTGCGTTGAGGTGGAAGCGGCGCGCTACGAGCACGCCGACCCTGGTGCCGCGGCCGGTGTCGCGGGCATGTGCAGGCTCAGGCTCACGCAGAAGGTGCTGCCCTGGCCCGGCGCGCTTTGCAGCGTCAGCTCCCCGTCCATCAGCGTCACGAGCCGGCGCACGATGGACAGGCCCAGGCCCGTGCCGCCGTAGCGCCGCGTGATGGAGCCGTCGCCCTGCGTGAAGGCTTCGAAGATGCGCGAGTGCATCGCCGCTTCGATGCCGATGCCGGTGTCGATGACCTCGAAGCGCAGCAGGCAGCGGCCGGCCTGCGGGTGCTGCGCCGCCACGCGCAGCGTCACGCTGCCGCGGGCCGTGAACTTCACGGCATTGCCCAGCAGGTTGATCAGCACCTGCCGGATGCGCAGCGGGTCGCCCAGCAGTTCCTCGGGCAGCCCCGGCGCGGGCTCGAAGCACAGCGCCAGCCCCTTGGCGGTGGCCTGGGCCTGGACGATCGCGCGCACCGTCTCCAGCAGCGTGCTCAGCCTGAAAGGCACGCGCTCCAGGTGCAGCTCGCCGGCCTCGATGCGCGAGAGGTCCAGCACGTCGTTGGTCAGCGCCAGCAGCTGCTCGCCGGCCAGGCCGATGTGGCTGACGAAGCCGCGCGCCTTCTCGGGCAGGCTCATCTGCGCCAGCAGCTGGCTCAGCCCGATGACGGCGTTGAGCGGGGTGCGGATCTCGTGGCTCATGTTGGCCAGGAAGCGGCTCTTGGCCTGGTTGGCGGCCTCGGCGCGCTCGCGCGCCTCGGCCAGCTGCGCGGTGCGCTGCTCCACCATCGTCTCCAGGTGCTGGCGGTACTGCGCCAGCTCCTCCTCGTTGCGGCGGCGCTCGTCGATGTCCAGGAACACGCCCACCGCGCGCCGCGCGCGGCCGTCGCCCAGGCGCTCGACCACACGGCCCATCGTCATCAGCCACACCCAGTGTCCGTCGCGGTGGCGCTGGCGGTACTCCACGGAGAAGACGGGTGCCTGCCCGCGCAGGTGGCGGCGCAGCGCCTCGCTCGCCCGGGGCAGGTCCTCGGGATGCACCAGGCGTTCCCAGGTGTCGTAGCGCGGCTCCAGCTCCCAGGCCTGGAAGCCGAGCATGCGCGGCCAGCGCTCGTTGAACTGCAGCGAGCCCTCGCGCAGGTCCCAGTCCCACAGGCCCAGCCCGGCGCCCTCGACGGCCAGCGCCAGGCGCTGCTCGCTCAGGCGCTGCGCCGCCTCGGAGCGGTGCATGCGCTCCAGCGCCATGAGCTCGCGCTGCTTGAAGCCCAGCCGCGTCACGCTGGCCACGGTCAGCAGCGCCAACACGCCGGCCAGCGACACCAGCGCGGCCGGCAGGATGGCGTCGCGCACGATCTCGCCCTGGGACACGCCGGTGAGCAGCAGCCACGGTGTGCCCGCCACCGGGCGGCTGACCAGCAGGTAGCTGCTGCCCAGCAGATCGACGCCGTCGAAAGGCCGGCCCTGGACCACCTCGCCATTGATCGCGCGCATGGCCGCCGAGTACGGCGTGGCCGCCCGCAACTCGGCCTTCGTCTGGCTGCCCTCGCGCACGGCGCGCAGCACGGTCACGGCGCCATCGCGCTCGCGCCAGGCGATGCGTGCCTCTCCGGTGGCGGAGGCCGAGGGCCAGCTCGCCAGCACGCGCACCAGGTAGCTGTCGGCGTGCACCCGCATCAGGACCACCGGCCCCGGCCGCCCCTGCAGGTCCGACAGCGGCACCAGGAAATCCACCACCACCGAGCCGTCCACGCTGTGGGGGCCGCGCATCTCGCCAACGGGCGGCAGGGCGTGCATCGGCCCGGCCTCCGGATCGGTGGCCGGCCCCGGCTGCGAGCTCCAGGCCACGCCGCCTTGCCCATCGAGCAGGAACAGCGCGTCCACCGCGGTGGCGCGGCGCCACTCGGCCAGCCGCGCGGCCAGCAGCCTGCCGGCCTGGGCGTCACCGCCTTCGCGCCAGTGCCGATAGAGATCACCCAGGAAACCGCTGCTGCCGAGCAGGCGCAGGTTGCCGTGGCGTTCGCGCACCCAGTCCGCCACCTGCTGCGCCTTGGCGTCGGCCAGTGCCTGCAGCCGCACCGCCTCGGTCCGGCGCTCCTCGCGCAGCACCATGGCCACGCCTGCCAGCGTCAGCAACAGCACGCCCAGCAGCGGCAGCAGCAGGCGCCTGCGCCAGTGCGGGCGCGGCAGTTCGGTGGGTGGGCTGTCGGGCACGGTGAAGCAGCAGGTCCCTGGGTGTAACGCGCAGGCTACCAGGGGTTACAAGCGCTTTCCTGCTCCCGCCTAGCGGCACGCCGGGTCATTGCCCGCCACGTCCCTTCCCGATGAGGCCGCGCATTCGCTCGGCGCTCACTCCTCCGCCACCAGCGCGCCCGCCGGCAGCGTCGAGAACACCTCCGCCACCCGCAATTTGCCCTCCCGCACCGCGTGCTTTTCCCCCGTCAGCACGTTGCGCAGCGTGAGCCCTTCCGCCCAGGACGGCAGGTCGACCGCGGTATCGCCCCAGGCCTCCTCGCCCAGCGGCCAGCCCATCTGCAAGCCCAGCAGCCGCGCGAAGAAGCGCCCGCCCACCGTGATCAGCCGCTGCCCCTCCGCCGTCTCGCGCGCGAAGGCGATCACGTGGTCCGCGCGCGGGCCGGTGGCGCTCAGCGCCTGGTAATTGCCGTCGCGGAACAACTCGGGGCTTTGCGCGCGCCACTGCAGCAGCCGCCACGTCAGCCACAACTTCAAGCGGCCGTCGTGCAGCAAGGGTGTCAGCTCCTGTACGTTCACCAAGCCGTCGGGAGAAGCCGACAGCGTCTCGAACTGCTCCAGCAGCCGGCTGCGCTGGTCGTAGTCCACCGGCCGGCGGTTGTCCGGGTCCACCAGGCTGAAGTCCGGCAGCTCGTTGCCCTGGTACAGGTCCGGCACGCCGGGCAGCGTGTATTTCAAGAGCACCAGCGTCAGCGAGTTCAGCGCGCCGAACCACGCCAGCATCTCCGCCTGCGCCTGGATCTCGGTCAGCAGCGGGTTCGGCTTGACCCGCGGCAGCGCGCTGCGGATGAAGGTCAGCAGCGCCTCCTCGTACTCCGCGTCCGGGTTCACCCAGCTGCTGTTGCGCTTGGCCTCGCGCACCGCCTTGAGCGCGTAGCGCTCGATGCGCTCGCGGTACGCCGGCAGCGCCTCCTCCGTCAGCCCCTGCGCGGGCAGCGTGCCCAGCAGCGTCTGCAGCAGCAGGTACTCGTCCGCGCGCGAGGGCATCTGGTGGCCTTCCGGTGCCGACACCCGCGCGCGCTGCAGCTGCGGCGCCTTGTAGAAGCGGCGCAGCGACAGCCGCCACGCGGCCGGGAATTCGCTCAGCACGTCCAGCCGGCAGCGCACGTCCTCGCTGCGCTTGTTGTCGTGCGTGGAGGTCGCCAGCATCGTGTGCGGCCAGCGCGCGGCGCGGTCGGCGTTGGCGCCGTGGAAGGCCCGCAGCGTCATGCCGAAAGTGCCCGGCTCGCCGCCCACCTCGTTCAGCGGCAGGAAGCGGTTGAAGCGGTAGAAGGCCGTGTCCTCCACGCCCTTGGCCGTCACGGGCGCCGTGAACTGCTGGAAGCGCATCGCGAAGCGCCGCACGCGTTCGCGCAAGGCCTCGTCCGCCCCTTCCACCGCCTCCGCCAGCAGCGTGCAACGCACGAAATCGAACACCGTGGGGTCGGCCGCGCGGCTGCGGCGGCGCGCCTGCGCCACGGCCCAGTCGATGAAGCGCCGGTCCTGCGCCGAGGGCTTGTCCACGATGTAGGTCCGGTACACCGGCATGCACGCCGCCACCTCGGCCAGCGCGCGGCGCAGCTTGTTCAGGCCGTGGTCGCGCGTGCGCCGGTGCGCGCGCGCGATGCGCAGCAGCTCCGTCGCCAGCACCGTCAGCTCCGAGCTCAGCGACACCCGCATGATCAGCTGCTTGCCCTGGTAGCCCACCTCCTCGAAGGGTTCGTCCTCGCCGCTGACGGCCTGCCAGATGCGGTCGAAGCGCTCGCGCGCGCTGCAGTCGATGAGCACGCCGTTGAGCACGTTCATCGCGCGGTAGCCGGTGGTGCCGTGCAGCGCCCAGTGCTCCGGCACGTCCTCGTGCCCGGCCGTGATCTTCTCGGCCACCACGTACAGCGGGCGCGAGGGCCGGCCGCTGTCCTCCTTCTGTGGCAGCAGCAGTCCCACCCGGCGCGCGTAGCCCTGCTGCAGCCAGTTGAAGTACTGCGCCGGGTCGTGCAGCCCGTCGGGGTGGTCGATGCGCAGCCCGTCCACCACGCCCGCGGCGCACAGCTCCAGCGCCAGGGCGTGCGTGGCTTCGAACACCGCCGGTTCCTCCATGCGCAGCGCGGCCAGCTCATTGACGTCGAAGAAGCGCCGGTAGTTGATCTCGTCCGAGGCCACGCGCCAGAAGGCCAGCCGCCAGGCCTGCGCCGCGTGCAGCGCGTCGATGGCATCGGGCGTCTGCTGGTCGGCCAGCGCGGCCTCGATCGCGCCCTGCACCCGGCCGTCCTCGTGCAGCAGCGCGATCAGCCGCTCCTTGAGCAGCGCCTGGTCGCGCTGGCGCTCGAAGCGCGCCTGCGGTGCCGCGTCGTCGCGCGCGGGCAGGTGACGGCAGGCGGTGGCCAGGCTCTGCAGCGCCAGCGAGGAGGCGCCCTCCAGGAACGTGGCCGCGCGCTCCAGCAGCGGCGCGGCGGTGCGCGGGTCCAGCGGGAAGCGGTGCTCCCAGTACTGCAGCGCGAAGGCGCCGCGCTCCGGCTCGAACACCAGCTTCAGCTCGCCCGCCTCCAGCACCTGGCCGAAGTGCTGGCCCAGCACCGGCAGCAGCACCTTGCCCTGCAGCGCCGGATCGACCGGCTGCCAGTCGATGTCGAAGTAGCGCGCGTAGGCCGAGGCCTCGCCGTGCTCCAGCACGTCGGACCACCAGGCGTTGTGCCCGCCCAGCACGCCCATGTGGTTGGGCACCAGGTCCAGGATGATCCCCAGTCCGTGCTCCTTGGCCGCCGCGGCAAAGCGCTCGAAACCCTCGCGCCCGCCCAGCTCCGGGTTGAATTCGTCGTGCGCCACCACGTCGTAGCCGTGCGTGCTGCCGGGCCGGGCACGCATCAGCGGCGAGCAGTACACGTGGCTGATGCCCAGCCGCTGCAGGTAGGGCAGCACGGCGGTGGCGTGCTCGAAGTCGAAGTCCTTGTGGAACTGCAGCCGGTAGGTGGCGCGCGGCACCACCGCCTGCGCGCGCGGGCGCTGCAGCGCCTGCAGCGGCGCGTGCGGACGCAAGCGCGCCAGCACGCCCGACAGCGACAGCACGCGCTCGTCCGCCACCAGCGCGTCCAGCGGCAGCGGCAGCTTCTGGCGCCAGTTGGGGTGCTCGTTGACGGTGCCGGGCAGGTTGGGCTGGTCCAGCACGCCCAGCGCGTCCTCCAGCTGCACCATCAGCACCCACGAGGGCGTGCGCGCCATGTAGGCATGCACTGCCTCCACCAGCGGCTGCGTCAGCGGTGGCGGGTGCGCCAGGTCGATGCTCACGTCCGGCGGCAGCAGCTCCGCGTGCCGCAGCGCCAGCAGCAGCCGGTATTTCTCCTGCGCGCGGGCCACGAGCTGCTCCTCGTACACCGCGTCCTCCGGGTACAGGCCGAGTCCCTTGCGCACCTGCAGGTCGTGCCCGTTCCACCAGCCCGCCAGCGTGGGCAGGTCGTGCGTGCTGACGGCCACCAGCGCCGCGCGCGGGTATTCGTCGGGGGCCTTGAAGGTGCCGCCCTCGCCGCGCTCGAAGTACAGCAGCCGGTACGACAGCACCTCGGCCTCGGCCAGCGCCGCGCGCACCTCGTCGGCCACGGTGCCCAGGTCCTCGCCGATGACCATGCACCGGTTGCGCTGGCTCTCCACCGCCACCACCGCCATCAGCTCCTGGAGCGGGTAGTGCACGTAGGCGCCGCGGGTCGCGCCGCCTTCGGGCGGGATCCAGTACAGCCGCATCAGCCCCATCACGTGGTCGATGCGCAGCGCGCCGGCGTGGCGCATGTTGGCGCGCAGCGTCTCGATGAAGAAGCGCAGCTTGCTGCTCAGCAGCCGCTGCGGGTGCAGCGGCGGCAGGCCCCAGTCCTGGCCCTGGACGTTGATCTCGTCCGGCGGCGCGCCCACCGTGGCGCCGGACGCGTAGAGCGCGGCGTGGCCCCAGGTGTCGGCGCCGGCGCGGTCCACCGAGACGGCCAGGTCCAGGTACAGCCCCACCGCCAGCCCGCGCGAGCGGCAGCGGTGCGACACGCGCGCGAGCTGCAGGTCCGCCTGCCACTGCAGGTACTCGTGGAACTCGACCGCCTCGCGCTGCTCGCGCTGGAAGCGGCGCACCGCCTCGCCGCGCGGGTCGCGGAAGGCTTCCGGCCACACCGGCCAACCCCACACGTTGCCGTCCTGCGCATGGAAGCGCGCCTGCAGCGCCTCGAAGGTGGCGAACAGCCGCAGCGGCTCGCCGCGGTCGGCCTGGAAGGCGCGGAAGGCCCGCCCGCGCGCGCTGGCCGTGTCCAGGTGCCGCTCGCGGAAGTGGGCGTACAGGCGGCGCAGCACCTCGGTCTTGGCGGCGGCCACGCCGGGGTAGTCCACCTGCCGCGCGTCGCGCAGCTGCTGCAGCCGGTTCTGGAAGCCCGCGGAGCGCACCAGCGCCTGGGCGCTGTCGCACTCGCGGAAGTCCTCCACCGCCTCCACGTCCAGGTAGATGGTGTTGAGCTGGGAGCGCGAGGAGGGGCTGTAGGGGCTGATGTGGTACGGGTTGTGGCTGAACAGCGCGTGCAGCGGGTTCAGGCCCACGATGCCCGCGCCGCGCTCGCCGAACTCGGCCACCAGCTCGGCCAGGTCCGTGAAGTCGCCGATGCCCCAGTTGCGCTGCGAGCGCAGCGCGTAGAGCTGCAGCGCCGGCCCCCAGACGCGGGCGTCCTCCTGCAGCGCCGCCGGGCGCCAGCAGCGTGCCGGCGCGGCGATGAGCAGGCATTCGCCCAGCGCGATGCCCTCGGTCTCCAGCACCAGCCGGTGGTAGCCCGAGGGCAGCCGGGTGGCGATGGACAGCCGCAGCGCGCGCATGGCGCGGCCGTGCACCACGGCCTGCGCCTGCTCGGCCAGGGCATCGGCGTCGGCCTCCCAGCTGTGGATGGCGCCTTCCTCCTCGTGGATGGTCCAGCGCAGCAGCCGCACCTCGCGCGGCAGCTTCATCGGCAGCTCGAAGCGCTCCTCCTCGGCCTTGACGGCCAGCACCGGCGGCAGCGGCTGGTGCCAGTCGGCGGCCTCGGCGGCGTCCAGCGCCTCCGCGTCCAGGGACTTCACGCCCAGCTCGGCCAGGATCGCCTTCAGGCCCACGTCCGGCACCTCGTGGCGCTGGCCCCAGACGTCGTGCCACTCGGTGCCCACCTTCAAGCGCTCGCACCAGCGGCGCAGCAAGTCGTCAGCCATCCACGTTCTCCACCGTGACGATCACGCCATCCGGTTGCAGTTGCCCCGAGCCGTCGGCCCGCAGCTCGAACACCACCTGGCCCGCCAGCGGCGGGCGCGGCTGCGGCGCCGCGCCGAAATTCGCCGCCAGCCGCAGCGTGGCGCCCTCGCCCAGGTGCCACACCACCTGCAGCAGCCCGTCCTCCACGCGGTACTTGCCGCCGCCGGACAGGCCCGCCAGGCGCGGCGTCAGCCACTGCCGGCGCAGCGCCAGCAGCTGCCGCACCAGCGCCAGGCGCCGCGCGTGCGGCTCCAGCTCGCGCTGGCGCCAGTCCGGTCGGCTGACGGTGAAGCTGGCCTCGGCGTTGGGGTCCGGAATCGCGGCGCGCGCCTCCTCGCTGTTGAACGCCTCGAAGCGGCCGAACTCCTCGCGCCGGCCCTTGGACACCGCCGCGGCCAGTTCGGGGCCGAAGTCGCAGAAGTAGAGGAAGGGCGCCGAGGCGGCGAACTCCTCGCCCATGAACAGCATGGGCACGTGCGGCGACAGCAGCAGGCAGGCGTAGAGCGCGTCCAGCCGTGCCACCGGCGCGAGGTCGCTGATGCGCTCGCCGAAGGCGCGGTTGCCGATCTGGTCGTGGTTCTGCAGGAAGGAGACGAAGGCCGTGGAGGGCAGCTCCGCGCTGGGCTCGCCGCGCGCCTTGCCTTCGCGGAAGGCGGACGGGTCGCCCTGGTAGGCGAAGCCCTCCGCCAGGCAGCGGCCCAGCCGCGCCACGGGGTCGTCGGCGTAATCGGCGTAGTAGCCGTCGCGTTGGCCGGTGGCCAGCACGTGGGCGGCGTGGTGCAGGTCGTCGTTCCACTGCGCGTCGGCGCCGGTGGGCAGGTTCTGGTCGTCGCGCGCCAGCAGCCGCGCGGCGTTGTCGTCGTTCTCCAGCACCACGTGCACGTGGCGGAATCGCCCCGGGCCGGCGCGCAGCGTGCGGGCGACCTCCACCGCGATGTGCGTGGGCGAGTCGTCGGCGATGGCGTGCACCGCGTCCATGCGCAGCCCGTCGAAGTGGTATTCATCGACCCAGTACAGCGCGTTGGCGACGAAGAACTGGCGCACGCGCTGGCTGTGCTCGCCGTCGAAGTTGATGGCCGCGCCCCAGGGCGTCTGGTGCGCCGGGTTGAAGAAGGCCTTGCAGTAGGCGTGCAGGTAATTCCCTTCGGGGCCGAAGTGGTTGTAGACCACATCGATCAGCACCATCAGCCCCAGCCGGTGCGCCTCGTCCACGAAGCGTTTGAGGTCCTCGGGCCGGCCGTAGCCCGCGTCGGGCGCGAAGTGCAGCACGCCGTCGTAGCCCCAGCCGCGCCGGCCGGGGAAGTCCGCCAGCGGCATCAGCTCCACGGCCGTGATGCCCAGCTCCGCCAGCTCGGCCAGGCGCTGCTGGGCCGCGGCGTAGGTGCCTTCGGGCGTGAAGGTGCCCACGTGCAGCTCATAGACCACCGCCTCGTGCCAAGGCCGGCCGCGCCAGCCGCTGTCGTTCCAGCGGTAGCCGTCGGGGTCGATGACCTCGCTGGCGCCGTGCACGTCGTCGGGGTTGAAGCGCGAGGCCGGGTCGGGCACGGCCAGGCCATCGGGCAGCACGAAGCTGTAGCGCGTGCCGGCGCGGGCCTCGGCCACGATGAGTTCGTGCCAGCCCTCGGCCAGCGCGTTCATGGGCAGCACGCGCTGCACGCCGGCTTGTTCGAGGCGCAGCCGCAGCGCCGGCGCATCGGGCGCCCACAGGCGAAAGCGCACGCCGCCGCCGTCATCCAGCAGCGTGGCGCCGAAAGGCATGGTGTGCATAGAAGCTCTCAGGGGGAAAGAGTTGATGAGAGGGCAGTGCGAGGCCGCTGGCTGATATGGATTCCACAAAGTCCCTGAACCTCAGACTCCGTTCGTCCTGACGGACCGAAAAATACAAATCACACCGTCACCATCGGCCGCGTGAGCACCACCAGCGAGCGGCCCCGCAGCCCGTAGCGCTGGCCGGCATGCAGCAGGCCGTCGCCCAGGCCCTCGGCCTCGAAGGTGTCGATGAGCGCGCGCCAGGCTTCCCCGGGGATGTCGGGGATGGTGAAGGGCACTTCCTCGGCATCGGCGTTGAAGGCGATGAGGAAGTCGTCGTCGTAGATCGGCCGCCCGCGCCGGCCCACGTCGTCGATGGCCGCGCCGGCGAGGTACATGCCCAGGCAGCGCGCATGTTCGTGCTCCCACTCCTGGGGCGTCATCTCGCGGCCGTCGGGCTTGAGCCAGAGCACGTCCTTGAGCTGGCTGCCGAACAGCGGGCGCCCGTCGAAGAAGTCGCGCCGGCGGAAGGTGGGGTGGCCGCGGCGCAGGTTGATGAGCATCTGCGTGAAGCGCAGCTGCGCCTCCTGCGCGGGCGTGAGGTCCCAGTGCAGCCAGCTCGTTTCGTTGTCCTGGCAATAGGCGTTGTTGTTGCCGCCCTGGGTGCGGCCGACCTCGTCGCCGGCCAGCAGCATGGGCACGCCCTGCGACAGGAACAGCGTGGCCAGGAAGTTGCGCTGCTGGCGCTCGCGCAGCGCCAGGATGTCCAAGTCTTCCGTGGGCCCCTCGGCGCCGCAGTTCCAGGAGCGGTTGTTGTCGCTGCCATCGCGGTTGTCCTCGCCGTTGGCCTCGTTGTGCTTGGCGTTGTAGGCCACGAGGTCGTGCAGCGTGAAACCGTCGTGGGCGGTGATGAAGTTGATGCTGGCGTGCGGCTTCTTGCCCGAGCGGCCATAGAGGTCGGAGGAGCCGGTGAGGCGGCGCGCGAACTCGCCGATGAGCCCGCCGTCGCCCTTCCAGTACGCGCGCATGCCGTCGCGGTAGCGGTCGTTCCACTCGGCCCAGCCAGGCGGGAAGTTGCCCACCTGGTAGCCGCCGGCGCCCAGGTCCCAGGGCTCGGCGATGAGCTTCACGCGGTTGAGCACCGGGTCCTGGCGGATGACGTCGAAGAAGCCGCCCAGGTGCTGCACGACGCCGCCCTCGCGCGCCAGGGCGGAGGCCAGGTCGAAGCGGAAGCCATCGACATGCATTTCCTCGACCCAGTAGCGCAGCGAGTCCATGACCATCTGCAGCACGCGCGGGTGTTCGAGGTTGAGGGTGTTGCCGCAGCCGGTGTAGTCGGCGTAGTAGCGCCGCTCGTGGCCGAGCATGTAGTAGGCGGCGTTGTCGAGGCCGCGCATGGACAGCGTGGGTCCCATCTGGTTGCCCTCGCAGCTGTGGTTGTAGACCACGTCCAGGATCACCTCGATGCCCGCCGCGTGCAGCGTGCGCACCATGGTCTTGAACTCCTTGACCTTTTCCGAGGCGCTGTAGCGCATCTCCGGCGCGAAGAAGCCCAGGGTGTTGTAGCCCCAGTAGTTCTGCAGCCCCTTCCGTGCCAGGTAGTGGTCGTTGAGGTTGGCGTGCACGGGCAGCAGTTCCAGCGTGGTGATGCCCAGCCGCTTGAGGTAGAGGATGGCGGGCGCGGTGGCGAGCGCGGCGTAGGTGCCGCGCAGCGCGTCGGGCACCTCGGGGTGGCGCATGGTGAAGCCGCGCACGTGCATCTCGTAGACCACCATGTCGGTCCAGGGAATGTCGGGGCGCTTGTCGTCGCCCCAGGTGAAGGCGGGCTCCAGCACGCGGCACTTGGGCATGAAGCTGGCGCTGTCGCGGCGGTCGAAGGAGAGATCCTCCTTGCGGTGGCCCAGGGTGTAGCCCCAGAGCGAGTCGTTCCAGCGCAGGCGGCCGATGAAGTCCTTGGCGTAGGGGTCGAGCAGCAGCTTGTGGTGGTTGAAGCGGTGCCCTTCCTCGGGCTTGTAGGGCCCGCGCACGTAGTAGCCGTAGGCCAGCCCGGGGCGGGCCTCGGGCAGGTAGCAGTGCCAGAGGTCGTCGGTGCGCTCCTTGAGCCGGATGCGCTGGCGCTCGCGCCGCCCGCTGGGGTCGAAGATCGCCAGGTGTACTTCCTGGGCGTGCTCGGAGAACAGCACGAAGTTCACGCCCTCGCCGTCCCAGGTCGCGCCCAGCGGGTAGGGCCGCCCGGGCCAGACGGTGGTGATGGGGGTCTCTCGGCTCATGGCGGAGGCGCTTGAGCAAATGGGAAGCCTGCAACGGCGGGCAAATTGCCCGGCTGCGGCCGAGCAAGCTGCTCTGTCCCACCGCCTGGGGTGGCGCGCACAGTGCCCGCATTGCGTCACACGGCCGACCGCGGCCCGCGTCCCATGCCTTCCACCTTCCTGCATCGCGCCGCCGCGGCGCTCGTCCTGGCCTCGCTGGGGGCCAGCGCCCAGGCTGCCGGCCACTGCGGCGGTGCCTCGCCCGCCGACCCCGGCGCCAGCGATCCACGCGCCCGCGAGGTCAGCACCCTGTCCGTCGAGTACTGGGCGGACCAGCCCGCGGGCATGGTCACCTGCAGCTATGGCTACTGGGCCGCCAAGTGCGGCGACTTCGAGGCGGCGCACCGGATCTTCGACAAGTGCATCGCCAAGGGTTACGCCGGCGCCATGATCTGGAAGGGCCTGCTGCTGGAGGACGGCTCCGGCGTGCCGCGCGACCCGGCCGCCGCCGCCGCCCTGTACAAGCGGGCGGCCGGGAGCGCCGACGAGGGCTACGCCGCCCTGGGCAGCCTGCACTACGCCACGGCGCTGTACGAGGGCCACGGCGTGGAGCGCGACGAAGGCGAGGCGCGCAAGTGGTTCGAACGCTCCGCCGCGCTGGGCAGCGAGGACGCCAAGACCTTCCTGCGCACCGGCCACCACACCGCCTCGCGCAACCAGCGCGGCGAGGGCGTGGGCCCGGTGCCGGGCGCCGTCACCGCTGCCCAGGCCGCGGCGCAGCGTCTGGTGAAGCAGGCGGCCGAAGCGCTGCCGGGGCTGCCCGGCGAGGTCGCCTGGCTGGGGCTGGGCGTGCTGGCGCTGGTGGGCGCGGGCGCCT
>NZ_CALAOH010000003.1 GCF_937926365.1 uncultured Azohydromonas sp.
GGCCGCGTCCAGGCTCGTGAGCTGCGCCGTCGTCAGCGCCGCCACCTGTGCCGTGCTCAGCGCGGCCATCTGCGTCGTGCTCAACGCAGCAAGGTCTGCCGAGCCCAAGGATGCAATTTGGGCCGAGGAAAGCGCCACCGTCTGCGCGGTCGTGAGCTTGTCGAGCTGGTCCGCGCCCAGCGCTGCAAGCTGTGCCGAACTCAGCGCCCGGATTGCCGCGGTGCTCAGTGCGCGCAGATCAGCGCTTTCCAATGCGTTGAGCTGATCCGACGTCAAGACGCTCACGGCCCGCGTGCCCATGGCCGGGACTTGCGCCGTGGTCAGCGCAACGATCTGGTCCGTGGAAAAGGTACGCCAGTCTTCAGTCGTCAGTGCGGCAATCTGTGCCGTGGTCAGCGCTGCAATTTGCGTGGTGTTGAGCAAATTGATGATGGTGGCCATGTGCTTTCCTCGAACAAGCGCTGCCGTCCGGACTTGCGACGGACGCGGGCGGATTTCCCCGAAGGGTCATTGGTGAATGGGAATCGGCGCCTGCCGGACCGTTGTCGGTGTCGGTGTCGGTGTCGGTGTCGGCAGGCGCTCGTCGCCTCGACGTGGTATCGAGACGTTTCTCGTATGCCTATCGGCAGCCGACTGGTGAACTTGAGCGTCGGCGCATGCGCCCCGACGAATCGCACGTCTACCGCGCAAAGGACAGAGGGTGCTCACATCCGGGCGATCAGACCGGCATGTTCATGATGTCGCTGTAGGCCTGCACCAGCCGGTTGCGCACGGTGAGCGTGGCCTGGAAGCCGATCTGAGCCTTCTGCATCGCGACCATGGTCTGCTCGATGCTCACCGCAGGGTTGTCCAGTTGCACCTCGCGCTGCAGGTTTCGCGCCTCGTTCTGCGAGGCGCTCACCGACTCCAGCGCCTGCTTCATGGCCAGCGCGAAGCCGCCGCCCTGCGGCGCCTGCGCGCCGCGCAGCGGCTGGCCGTCGGGCTGTAGGCCGGCGCGGGCCGCGGCCTGGGCGAAATCGAAGGGTTTGAGCTTGAGATCCATATATCGGCAAAGGAAAAGCGCGGGACACGTTTCGAAACAGGCACTCACAGCGCGCCAGCAGTGGACGTGCTAGCCCCAGAATGGCTGTGACTCTAGGAGCGGCCGTGCGGTCGCGGTGAAGCGAAGTGAGCCGGCTTTGCCGCCTTCATCGGCCGATGGCCCGGCACCGGGCGCGACAAGAATTGCGACCCTGTCCCGCACCCTGCCCCGCGTCCTGCCCGTCGCGCCGCCATGGATCAAGCCATCGTCCCCGTCAACCCACAGCAGCCGGCCGCCGACACGGCCACGGCGACGCCTGTGCCCAAGCGCTTCGCGCGCCTGGCGGCGCTGCCGCCGCGCAACAAGCTGATGCTGGGTATCGGTGCCGCGGGGCTGCTGGCGGTGCTGGTGGCGTTGCTCCTGCTGTGGGGCCGCGAGCCCGACTACCGGGTGCTGTTCACGGGGCTGTCGGACAAGGACGGCGGCGCCGTGGTGGCGCAACTGGCGCAGATGAACGTGCCGTACCGGCATGGCGAGGGCGGCACCCTGCTGGTGCCGGCCGACAAGGTGCACGACGCGCGGCTCAAGCTCGCCTCGGCCGGGCTGCCCAAGGGCAGCGTCGCCGGCTTCGAGCTGATGGACACCGCCCGCTTCGGGCAGACGCAGTTCCAGGAGCGCACGAACTTCCAGCGCGGCCTGGAAGGCGAGCTCACCCGTTCGATCATGTCGCTGGGCGCGGTGGAGACGGCGCGGGTGCACCTGGCGCTGCCGCAGCAGACGGGCTTCTTCCGCGAGCAGCAGAAGCCCAGCGCCTCGGTGCTGTTGACGCTGCGCCCGGGGCACAGCCTGGACCGCACGCAGATCGCGGGCATCGTCCACTTGGTGGCCTCCTCGGTGCCGGAGATGAATCCCAAGGCGGTGAGCGTGCTGGACCAGAGCGGCGTGCTGCTGTCGGGCCCGGAGGGCGTGGGGGCGCAGGGCGGCCTGGACGCGCAGCAGCTGGCCTATGTGCGCCAGGTCGAGCGCGGCCTGCAGCAGCGCCTGGTGGACATCCTGGAGCCGCTGGTCGGGCCGCAGAATCTGCGCGCCTCGGTGACGGCGGAGCTGGACTTCTCGCAGACCGAGTCCACCGCCGAGCAGTACAGGCCCAACCAGGGCGGCGAGCCTGCGGCGGTGCGCAGCCTGCACAGCAGCGAGGTCACCGGCAACGGCGGCACCCCGCCGCCGATGGGCGTGCCCGGCGCGCTGAGCAACCAGCCGCCCGTCGCGCCCAACGCCCCCATCAACGGCGCCTCCGCGCCGCTGCAGCCCACGCAGCCCAACTCCGGGTCGGGCGCGGGCCCAGGCGCCAAGCGCGAGAACGTCGTCAACTACGAGGTCGACAAGACCGTGCGCGTGACGCGCAACGCCACCGGCCTGGTCAAGCGGCTCACGGCCGCGGTGGTCATCAACCACCGCAGCATCGTGGACGCGAAGGGCAGGAGCACCCCCGTGGCAGCGACGCAGGAGGAGCTGGACCAGATCACCGCGCTGGTCCAGGAAAGCATCGGCTTCAACAAGGAGCGGGGCGACTCGGTGCGCGTGGTCAGCGCGCCCTTCCACGTCGATGCCGTGGACCCGGCCGACAGCCTGCCGCTGTGGCAGCAGCCCTGGCTGCAGGAGCTGCTGCGCAGCGCGGGCATGCCCGCGGCGCTGACCCTGGTGGCGCTGATGCTGCTGCTGGGCCTGGTGCGCCCGGCGCTGCGCCAGCCCGCCCCCCCACCCGGGCCGGCACTGCCGCCGCCCGGATCGCGGCTCGACGCCGTGGTGGACGACCCGCAGCTGCTGCCCCTGCCCGCCGACAACACGACACTGGCCGACAAGGCCGCGCCGATGCTGCTGTCCGACGAGAACAACACCGCGACGGTCGAGCAGATGCGCGCGCTGGCCCGATCCAACCCCGCGGTGGTGGCCAACATCCTGCGCGGCTGGTTCAACAAGGAAGGCTGATCCGGGATGGATGAACAAGGCCTGGAAGACGCCGCAATCCTGCTCATGACGTTGGGCGAGGAGGAAGCGGCGGAAGTGTTCAAGCAGCTCGCCCCCAAGGAGGTGCAGCGCCTGGGCGAGACCATCACGCGCATGAAGCCGGTGTCGCGCGAGCGGCTGGACGCCGTGCTGCACCGCTTCGCGCGGGAGGCCAACAGCCACAGCCTGCTCGTGCCCGACAACGACGAGTACGTCAAGGGCGTGCTGCGCCGCGCGCTGGGCGACGACAAAGCCAACCTGCTGATCGACCGGATCATGCAGTCCAGCGACATCACCGGCATCGAGAGCCTGAAGTGGATGGAGGCGCCCTCGGTGGCGGAGCTGCTGCGCAACGAGCATCCGCAGATCGTGGCGGCCATCCTGGTGCACCTGGACTTCGAGCAGGCCAGCGGGGTGCTCAAGTGCTTCCCCGAACGCCAGCGCAACGAGGTGCTGGTGCGCATCGCCACGCTCGACGGCATCCAGCCCAGCGCGCTCAAGGACCTCAACGATGTCATGGGGCGGGTACTCGCCGGTGGCGACCGTGCCACGCGCGCGGCCAGCCTGGGCGGTGTCAAGACCGCCGCGGAGATCATCAACATGCTCGGCGGCTCGGCCGAGACGGCGGTGCTGGACTACATCCGCGAGGCGGACTCGGACCTGGCGCAGAAGATCATGGACAACATGTTCACCTTCGACGACCTGGTCAGGATCGACGACCGCGGCATGCAGGCACTGCTCAAGGAAGTGCAGTCCAGCGCGCTGGTGGTGGCGCTCAAGGGCGCTTCGCCGGAGCTGCGCGACAAGATCTTCAGGAACATGTCCAGCCGCGCCGCGGAGATGCTCAAGGACGAGCTGGAGGCCCGCGGCCCGGTGCGGCTGTCGGAGGTCGAGATGCAGCAGAAGGACATGATCAAGACCATGCGTCGCCTTGCCGACGAAGGCGCGATCCTGCTGAGCGCCGGCACCGATGACCAGTTCATCTGACCGCCCGCCGCGCCCGGGCAGCCTGTACGCGCGCTTCATCCCGCGC
Organism: uncultured Azohydromonas sp.; assembly: GCF_937926365.1. Lineage (GTDB taxonomy): Bacteria > Pseudomonadota > Gammaproteobacteria > Burkholderiales > Burkholderiaceae_C > Azohydromonas. The sequence goes on from NZ_CALAOH010000003.1 coordinate 4,062, forward strand.
GAGGAGCTGCACGGCTTCACGGCCTGGATGCCGGGCAGTTTCGAGCCGCCGGCGCCGGTCGAGCCGCCCGAGCCCACGCCGTGCCCTGACATCAGCGTCGCGGAGCACGAGGTGCTGCTGGAGGCCGCGCGTGCCGCGGCGCTGGAGGAAGGCGTCGCCCAGGGCCGGCGCCAGGGCTACGAGGACGGCCTGCGCGAGGGCCTGTCAGCGCTGGAGGACTTCAAGCGGCAGCACGCCGGGCAGCTGGAAGCCCAGGTGGGCATGCTGCTGCAATCCATCGACACGCAGTTCCAGGCCCTGGAGGACACGATGGCGCAGGCCGTGGCCGAGGCCGCCACGCGGCTGGCGCGCGCGGTGCTGCGCACCGAGTTGCACAACCGTCCGGAGGCGGTGGCGGCGGTGGCGCAGGAGGCCGTGGCCGCGATGCTGGCCGGCTCGCGCCAGCTGCGCATGCTGGTGCATCCCGAGGACGAGCCGCTGGTGCGGGCAGGCGCGGGCGTGCTGCTGGAGTCGCGCGGCGCGCGCGTGCTGGCCAGCCCGGCGATCGCGCGCGGGGGCTGCGTGGTGGAGTCCGAGCTCGGCCGCGTCGACGCACGCATCGAACAGCGCTGGGCCCAGGCGGCGCAGTTGCTGGGCGTGCCGGTGCCGTGGAGCGACCCGGCCGCCGAGGCCGCCGCCCGCCCGGTGGCCGCACCAGTGGCCCCAGCGCCGGCCGCCGAGGCGGACCTGGACCTGGACCTGGGCGAGGGCCCGGCCCTCCCCGGCGGCGGCGCATGAACGAGGAATTCCTGCAGTCCGCGCGGGCCGCGCGCGAGCGGCGCTGGGAGCGCTTTCTGTCGCGGCTGCCGCAGTTCGCCGAGCAGCCGCTGCCGCTGCCGGCCGAGGGCTCGCTCACGCGCGTGACGGGGCTGGTGCTGGAGGCCGCGGGATTGCGGCTGCCCGTGGGCGCGGCCTGCGAGGTGCGCATGGAGCGCGAGGCGCCGGTGCAGGCCGAGGTGGTGGGCTTCAACGGCGACCGCGCCTTCCTCATGCCCACGGGCGAGCTGCACGGCCTGGCCAGCGGCGCGCGCGTGCTGCCGCGCCCGGCGCCGGTGGCGGCGCCGCAGCTGCACCAGGACGTGCATCCCTGGCGCCGCAGCGAGGACCGCGGGCTGCTGCTGCCCGTGGGCGCGGGACTGCTGGGGCGCGTGGTGGACCCGCACGGCCAGCCGCTGGACCGCGGCGGCGCGCTGGCAGCCACCGCCGTGGCGCCGCTGGCGCGCCGGCCCATCAACGCCATGGACCGCGCCCCGGTGCGCGAACCGCTGGACACGGGCGTGCGCGCCATCAACGCGCTGCTGACGGTAGGCCGCGGCCAGCGCCTGGGCCTGTTCGCCGGCACGGGCGTGGGCAAGTCGGTGCTGCTGGGGATGATGGCGCGCTACACCCAGGCCGACGTGATCGTGGTGGGCCTCATCGGCGAGCGCGGGCGCGAGGTCAAGGAGTTCATCGAGGACATCCTGGGCGAGGAGGGGCTGCGCCGCTCGGTGGTGGTGGCCGCGCCCGCGGACGCGCCGCCGCTGGTGCGCATGCAGGGCGCCACCTACGCCACGGCCATCGCCGAGCACTTCCGCGACGCCGGGCAGCACGTGCTGCTGCTCATGGACAGCCTCACCCGCTACGCGCAGGCGCAGCGCGAGATCGCGCTGGCCATCGGCGAGCCCCCGGCCACCAAGGGCTACCCGCCGAGCTGCTTCAGCAGGCTGCCGCAGCTGGTGGAGCGCAGCGGCAACGGGCTGCACGGGGTGGGCTCGATCACCGCGTTCTACACGGTGCTGTCCGAGGGCGACGACCAGCAGGACCCGATCGCCGACGCGGCGCGCGGCATCCTGGACGGGCACTTCGTGCTCTCGCGCGAGCTGGCCGAGGGCGGGCACTACCCGGCCATCGACGTGGAGAAGTCGGTGTCGCGCGTGATGACCAGCGTGGCCGACAAGCCGCACCTGGAGGCGGCGCGGCGCACGCGCCAGCTGCTGGCGCGCTATGCCCGCGCGCGCGACCTGATCCAGCTCGGCGCCTACAGCCCCGGCCACGACCCGGAGCTGGACCTGGCGGTGCGGCTGCACCCGCATCTCATGCGGCTGCTGCAGCAGGGCATGCACGAGTACGCGCCGCTGGAGCAATGCAAGCAGCAGCTGATGGCGGTGCTGGGGAGTTGAAGCCCCGGCGCGGCGAAAGCACCGCTCTCCCCCGCCTTTTCCGCGCTTCACCGCGGCGCGCCGCGCCGGACACTGGCGGTGATGTACACGTATAGATATGGCGACGGCGCCCAAGGCGGTGGCGTCGCCCCTGGCCCATGAGCGACTTGAGCAGCCTGCAGGTGCTGCGGGAGCACGAGCAGCGCCGGCGCGACGAGGCCCAGGCGCGGCTGCGCCAGGCGCAGGCCCGGCTGGAGCAGGCGCAGCAGCAGGCCGAGCAGCTCGGCGGCTACCGCGGCGAGTACCAGCAACGCTGGACCGCGCAATTCAGCCGCAGCGGCACCGACACGGCACTGCTGCACTGCTATCAGAGCTTCGGCGAACGGCTGCACCAGGCGGTGGACCAGCAGCAGCAGGTGCGCGCGCAGGCCCAGGCGCAGTACGACCGCGCGCGCGAGGCGCTGCTGGCGCAGGAGCTGCGCCTGGCGGCGGTGGCCAAGCTGATTGAGCGCCGCCAGGCGGCCGCGCGCCAAACCGAGGAAAAGCGCGAGCAGAAGCGCAATGACGAAGCCGCCAGCCGCAGCGCGGCCAACGGATCCTGGAATCACCCCGGCGGAGCCCTGGCATGAAGCCCCTGACCCATTCCCCCAGCACGGCTGCCGTGGCCGCCCACGGCCGCGGCAGCCACAGCGCCAAGACGCTGCACACGGGGCCAGACGGCGATTTCAGGCAGGCCCTGGAAGAGGCCGGGCGACTGGCACAGGACACGCTCGACCACGCCGGACGCCCTGCACGCGCCACGGAGGTGTCCGCGGCGGAATCGATCGCCACGGCGGCGCCCGAGGCCATTGCGCCAGCGGCGGATGCCGCTGCGGGCGGCGCGGCACCGGTGGACGTGTCGGCGCTGCTGGCGCAGCTCGCGCGACCCGCTGCCGAACTGGCGCCGCCGGCACCCGGCGCGACGCCCGGGATGGGCGCAACGGCCGTGTCAACCCCGGCTGCAGTAACGGGCCCGCGCACGAGCGAGCCTGTCGCCATGCCGGTCACAGCGCAGGAGCCGGCGCCTCAAGCCCCAGCGCACCGTGGCGGCGGCGCCGTACAGGCTGCACCCCGGTCCGGCGACCACGGTGCCCGCCCTTCAATACAGCTTGCCGACGCGGCAACGATGCCCCGCCACGGCCTTGACGATTCGGCACGGTCTCCGGCCGGTACGTCGGCGACACAACGCGGCATGCAAGCACCAGTGGCTCCCACCGCGACGGCCATGCCGGCAGCAAGCGGCACGGATGCGGCTCACGGGCACGCCGCCACGGCAACGGCTCAGGACGGCAGTCAACTGCTGCCGGCGTCCTCCAGCACCGCGCCCACAGCGCAACGCGCCACGGCCGACAACCGCGGCCACGCCGCCACGGCAGCCGCACGGAACGGCAGTCAGACCCTGGCGGCATCCACCACCGCCGTGCCCACGCCGCAACGCGCCACGGCCGACGACCACAGCCACACCACCACGGCAACGGCTCAGGACGGCAGTCAACCTCTAGCGGCATCCGCCAGCGCTGCAGCCACCCCACAACGCGCCAGGGCTGCCGACCGCAGCCACACCGCCACGGCAGCCACACGGGACGGCAGTCAACCGCTGCCGGCGTCCTCCAGCACCGCGCCCACAGCGCAACGCGCCACGGCCGACAACCGCGGCCACGCCGCCACGGCAGCCGCACGGAACGGCAGTCAGACCCTGGCGGCATCCACCACCGCCGTGCCCACGCCGCAACGCGCCACGGCCGACGACCAC
>NZ_CALAOH010000004.1 GCF_937926365.1 uncultured Azohydromonas sp.
GGGCCCGGCGTGCGGGCCGGCCAGGGGCGGCGTCGCGCTCATGGCCTGCGCTCCGCCTCAGGCCGCCGCCGCCAGCGGCGCCGCGGGCAGCCCGCTGGCGTCGAACACGCCTTCGAACAGCACCGAGCTGAGATAGCGCTCGCCGCTGTCGGGCAGGATCACGACGATGGTCTTGCCGGCGTTCTCCGGGCGCTGCGCCCAGCGCACCGCCGCGGCCGTGGCCGCGCCGCTGGAGATGCCGGAGAGAATGCCCTCCTCGCTTGCCAGGCGCCGCGCGTAGTGCACCGCCTCCTCGTTGCTCACCTGCTCGATGGCGTCCACCAGCTCCAGCTCCAGCACCTCGGGCACGAAGCCCGCGCCGATGCCCTGGATCTTGTGCGGCCCGGGTTTGAGCTCTTCGCCCAGGTGCCGTTGCGTGAGCACCGGGCTGGCCGAGGGCTCCACCGCCACCGACACGATCGGCTTGCCCTGCGTGCGCTTGATGTGGCGCGACACGCCGGTGATGGTGCCGCCCGTGCCCACGCCGGAGACCAGGATGTCGATGGCGCCGTCGGTGTCCTCCCAGATCTCCGGCCCGGTGGTGGTCTCGTGGATGGCGGGGTTGGCCGGGTTCTTGAACTGCTGCAGCAGCACGTAGCGCTCGGGATCGCCGGCGGCGATCTCCTCGGCCTTGGCCACCGCGCCCTTCATGCCCTTGGCGCCCTCGGTGAGCACCAGCTTGGCGCCGAAGGCCAGCAGCAGCTTGCGCCGCTCCAGGCTCATGGTTTCGGGCATGGTCAGCGTCAGCGGGATGCCGCGCGCCGCGGCCACGAAGGCCAGCGCGATGCCGGTATTGCCGCTGGTGGGCTCGACGAGTTCCTTGCCGGGGCCCAGCAGCCCGCGCGCTTCGGCGTCGCGGATCAGCGCCGCGCCGATGCGGCACTTGACCGAGTAGGCCGGGTTGCGGCCCTCGATCTTGGCCAGCACGGTGGCGCCCGCGCCGTCGGTGACGCGGTTCAGGCGCACCAGCGGCGTGCGGCCGATGGACAGCGAGTTGTCTTCGAAGATTTGGGGCATGGGGTCCTCCCTGGGCTTGGTCGTTGGGTGGTGGTCGGTGGGGGGCGGGCGTTTCAGTCCTGCACCCAGGGCAGGCCGAGGAAGCGCCAGCCGTCGCTGTGGCCGCGCTGCTGGGCGGCGTCGAGCTCGCCCTCGAAGCCTTCGAGCACGTTGAAGGCGAGGCTGAAGCCGGCCTTGGCCGCGGCCTCGGCGGCCAGTGCCGAGCGCTTGCCGCTGCGGCACAGCAGCAGCAGCGGGCGGTGCTTGGGCACGCGTGCTTCCAGCTCGCGGGCGAAGCGCGGGTTGCGGGTGAGCGCCGTGCCGGTGGCCCAGGGCACGTGCACGCTGCCCGGCACCAGGCCCACGAACTTGCGCTCCTCGGCGCTGCGCACGTCCACCAGCACGGCCTCGCCGGCCTGCGCCAGGCTCCAGGCCACTTGCGGCGGCACGCCGCCGGCGTAGGCCAGACCGGCCTGCCGCGCGGCCTCGCGGGCCTGTTCGAGAAGGGGATGCAAGAGAACCTCGGCGGTGGCGGCGGCGGCGGACATGAAGGCGTTCCTGAAGGCGGTGAGGCGTTTGGGTGGACCACCGCGCCGGCGCTTGGAGCCCGGTGGCGCGGTGGTCATGAACACAGGGCGTCAGCCTAGGGAGTCCCCCGGGTTGGGCGAACGAAGCTTTGCGACATAGGTTGCGCGCAAAACGAAGAAGACCCGACCCAGGGCAAGCCGGCTGCGGCGGGTGCATGAGCTCATCCGGAATGCGTCGTTCGCGCTCGGGGTCCTGATCGGGAAGATCCGTCCAGCGCGGCAAGCCAGCCGCCGAAGTTACGGCATCAACCAAGCGAAGGGCCCGGGGAGGGCCGATCGGACACCATGAGCTTTTTCCAGGATTTCCACGACAAGCAGGCCATCGAAGCCTGGCACGCCATCGAGCGCCGGCCGTACCGGCATTTCGAGCTCAAGCCGCTGGCGCCCACGCTGGGCGCGGAGATTCGCGGGCTGGACCTGCGCCAGCCCTTGGGCGAGGAGCCGCTGGCCGAGCTCAAGCGCGCCATGGGCGAGTACCTGGTGCTGGCCTTCCGCGGGCAGCAGCTCGACAGCGGGCAACACAAGGCCTTCGCGCGGCAGTTCGGCACGCTGCACCGCCACGTGCTGGCCAAGGAGCGGGTGGTGGCCGGGGGCACGGACGATCCGGAGATCCTGGCCTGGCAGACCGGGCCGCAGTCGCGCTTCACGGCCGGCGACGCGTGGCACCACGACGTCTCCTGCGACCCGGCGCCGATCTGGGGCTCCTTCCTGCGCGTGACGAAGCTGCCCGCGGGTGGCGGCGGCGACACGGCCTTCGCCAACATGGTGCTGGCCTACGAGTCGCTGTCCGAGCCCTACAAGCGGTTCCTGGACGGCCTGACCGCCATCCACGACGGCGCGCAGGCCTGGACGGCGGGCTACGGCGCCAAGCCGGCGCCGGGCAAGACCTTTCCGGCCAGCGAGCACCCGCTGGTGGCGACGCATCCGCACACGGGGCGCAAGTTCCTGTACGTCAACGAGGCCTTCACCAGCCACATCGTGCAGCTGAGCCGCGACGAGAGCTTCGCGGTGCTGCAGCAGCTGTATGCGCACGTGCGCAAGCACCTGGCCTTCCAGGTGCGGGTGCACTGGGAGCCGGGCACGCTGCTTTTCTGGGACAACTGGGCCACGCAGCACCACGCGGTATGGGATTACTTCCCCGAGGAGCGCTGGGGGGAGCGGGTGTCGGTGTGCCTGGAGCATGGCCCGCGGGCTTGAGCCCTCGCCACCCGCGCATTGCCAACGGCCCGCGTATCCGGCGGGCCGTTCTCATTTCCCGCGTTCAATCCGGGCCCTCCCGCCCCCGGGCGAGAATGGCCCGAACGAGACGAGGGACAGGCATGTCAAACGATCGCACTCTGGTGCTCTACCACGGCAAGTGCGCCGACGGCTTCGGTGCCGCCTTCGCGGCCTGGCTCAAGCTGGGCGACGCGGCGGACTACCTGGCCTGCCACTATGGCGATCCGCCGCCGGTGGTCGAAGGGCGGGAGGTGTTCATCCTCGATTACTCCTTCGAGCCCGAGGTGTTGCGCGCCATGGGCACGCAGGCGCGCAGCATCACGCTGCTGGACCACCACGTTTCGGCACAGAAGCGGCTGCAGGGCCTGGAGCTGGCCTGCCCACACCGGCTGTATTTCGACCTGAGCCGCTCCGGCGCCGCCATCGCCTGGGAGCATTTCCACCCCGGCGAGCCGCTGCCCTACCTGCTGCAGGCGATCCAGGCGCGCGACCTGTGGCGCTGGGACGTGCCGGACGCGCGGCCCTTCCTGGCGGCGTTGGACCTGCTGCCGCTGGACTTCGCGGCGTGGAAGTCGGTGCTGGACCTGGACGCGCCGGCCCGGGCCCGCATGGTGGAGCGCGGTGCCGCGATGGAAGCGCGCTTCGACGCGCTGTGCACCGCCATCGCGGAGCAGCCGGCGGCGATCCGCATCGACGGCGAGGCGGGGCTGATGGTCAACGCGCCGGGCGAGTTCGCCAGCAACGTGGGCAGCCTGCTGGCGCAGCGCAGCGGCACCTTCGCGCTGGTGTGGCGCGCCGACCACCAAGGGCGGCTCAAGTGCAGCCTGCGCTCGGTCCAGGGCTTCGACGTGGAGCGGCTGGCGGCGCGCTTCGGCGGCGGCGGCCATGCGCAGGCCGCGGCGTTCATCCTGCCGGGAGCGCGGGTGGCGGAGGTGCTGCGGGGCGAGCTGCAGTCGGCCGGCGCGGGGGCTTGATCGGCGCCGGTCCTCAGCCAGGAAGGGGAAAGCGCTTTTTCTCCGGCCTGGTCATGCGCGAGTTACGGATGAGCCACCGATTGCATCGGACAGCCGTGCGTCTCATTCCGGCTCTCGATCGGCGCTGAAATATCCCTCGTCATGCCCGCGAAGGCGGGTGTGACGGGGTTACTTCACTCATAAAAGAAGCGGAATCAACCCGAGCTTCAAGCCGCTCCCACGCCGTCCCGCGCCAGCTCCCTCAGCAGCGACCACGGATAGATGCCCCGCTCGTGCCCGTCGCTGAACCGCAGCTGCAGCGCATAAAGGCCGATCGGCTCCGCGCCGACCAGGCGCGGCGGCGCATCAGCGCTCGTGTTGCGGCCAGCGCGACAGCCGCCACAGCGGCAGGCCGCGCGCAGCGTGGCGGCGTTCAGCTCGGCCACGCCGTCGGGCCATTGCAGCCGCAACCGCTCGGGATGCACTTCGATGGCATCGGGCGCCGCCTGCGCGCCGCTCATCGCTCTATTCCCGCCGGTGCGCCCAGCCGCTGCAGGGCCGAGCGCGCCGCCTTGCGCACCTCGGGGTCGGGATCGCCCGTGGCGACGGTCAGCGCAGGCACGGCCTGCGCGTCGCCGATCTCGCCCAGCGCGATGGCCGCCTCCTTGCGCAGGTTGCCCGCCGGATGCACCAGCGCGGCGGTGAGCGGCGTCACGGCGCCGCGGTCGCGCAGCCGGCCCAGCGAGCGCGCGGCGCGCAGCCGCACCTGCCAGTAGTCGTCCTCCAGCGCCGCGCGCAGCGCCTGCGCGGCGGCCGGGCCTTCCGGGCGCAGCTTGCCCAGCGTGGTGGCCGCCTCCTCGCGCACGGTCCAGGCGGCATCGCGCAGCGCGGCGCACAGGGCCGGCAGCACGGCGTCCACTTGCTCAGGACCCGCCAGGCCCAGCGCGCCGGTGGCGGCGCGGCGTACCTCGGCGTCCTGGTCCTCGATGGCCACCCGCGCCAGTTGCGGCAGCGCCGGCCGGTGCTTGAGCCAGCCCAGCACGCCCACCGCCTCGCGCCGTACGCTGGCCTCGGGCCGCTGCAGGGCGGCCAGCGCCGGTTCCACGGCCTCCGGCACGCGCAGCTCGCGCAGGCCGCGCAGCGCGGCGGCGCCGACGAAGCCGTCGGGGTGCCGGGCGTGGCGCACCA
>NZ_CALAOH010000005.1 GCF_937926365.1 uncultured Azohydromonas sp.
TGCCGCCAGGAGCCGCGGCGTTCATGTCCAGGCCCAGCCCGGCGGCGCCGTCCAGCGCCTCGTCGGCCAGCGTGGCGCCCTCGGCCGGCGAGGCCCAGGCCGGGCGCGGCGCGTCGTCGCGGGAGCCCAGGAGCCGGCGCAGACTCATGCCGCCCCCGGCAGCGGCTGGGCAACCTGCAGGAAATGCGTGTCGCGCGCCAGCGCCGCCAGCCGCAGCGCCTGCCAGGTGCGGCCCTGGCCGTCACCGTAGAGCTCGCCGGCGAAGGCCGGGCGCGCGGACGCCTCGGCGCCGGGCAGCGGCGCCAGCTGCGAGCCGTTGCGCAGCCCGGCGAGCCGGTCCACGCGCAGCGCGCAGTGCAAGCCCAGCGCGGGGTTCAGCGCCACCAGGCGCAAGGTGTCGGGATGGGGCGCGCCGGCGGCGCGCAGGCCCAGGAACACCGCCAGGTCCACCACGCCGTGCAGGTGGCCACGCAGGTTGAGCACGCCCCCGAACCAGGGCCGCGCATGCGGCAGCGGCAGCGGCACGTGCGCGTGCTCGACGATCTCGCCGGCCTCCTGCAGCGGCAGCAGCAGCCGCACGCCGGCACATTCCACCGCTAGCCAGGCCGGCGCCTGGCCCGCGGGCGCCTGCCGCAACTGCCGCGCCAGCCGGGCCTGCAACTCCTTGAGGGCGTCCTTGCGGGCCATGGGCGGCTGCGGCGGTGGCACCCGGCGACTCAGCCCAGAGCGCGGATCTTGGCGAGCAGTTCGGCCGAGTCCACGGGCTTGACCACGTAGTCGCGCGCGCCCTGGCGCATGCCCCAGACCTTGTCGGTCGTCTGCCCCTTGCTGCTGCAGATGATCACCGGCAGGTCGGCGTAGCGCTCGTCACGCGTGATGGTGCGCGTGAGCTGAAAACCATTGGCCCCGGGCAGCACTACGTCCATGAGGATCAGGTCGGGCTTGTCCTCGGCCAGGCTGGTGAGCGCCTGCTGACCATTCTCGGCCGTGCGCACGCTGTAGCCGGCCTTGCGCAGCATCTCGCCAAGGTGGTGGAGCTCGGTGCGCGAGTCATCCACCAGCAGGATCTTTTGAATCGGCATCGGAGTCCTTGGGCCGCGCGAGGTCAGGCGCGGCAACGCGATACGGTAACCCCTTCAGCCGACGGCCGGACCGTAGCGCGCGACTGCCTGCAGCAGCTGGTCCTTGGTGAAGGGCTTGGTCAGGTGATCCTGCGCACCCGCCAGGCGTGCGCGGGCGCGGTCGAACAGACCGTCCTTGGACGTGAGCATGATCACCGGAACCTGCGCGAAGCGAGGGTTGCGCCGCAGCAGCGCGCAGGTCTGGTAGCCGTCGAGCCGCGGCATGAGGATGTCGCAGAAGATGAGCGCGGGCTCGAACTCGTCGATGAGCGCCAGGGCATCGAAGCCGTCCTCGGCCAGCAGCACCTCGTGGCCGCCCTGGTGCAGGAAGATCTCGGCGCTGCGGCGGATGGTGTGGCTGTCGTCGATCACCAGCACCTTCAGCGGCACGGCCGCTGCGGCGGGGTCGAAGGCTGAAGCCGGGACGGTTTCGTCTTCAATCATGGGAGGTTGCCATCCGCCAGGCCGGGCGCCGCGCAAGCGTGCGGATCAGCTCAGATCTGCACCATCTCGAAGTCTTCCTTGCGCGCACCGCACTCGGGGCAGGTCCAGTTCATGGGCACGTCTTCCCAACGGGTGCCGGGCGCGATGTCGTGTTCGGGGTCGCCTGCGGCTTCGTCATAGATCCAGCCGCAGATGAGGCACATCCAGGTTCGGGGTTCGCTCACTTGGTATTGTCAATCACTACAATCGACGGGCATTGTAGCCACGGCCCCTGGGCGCCCACCGCGGCATCCGGCCGGGCCGAACATGCCTCTTTTCACAGTCCTGCGCCCGCGCGCAGCAGCAACATCGGCGCAGCGCCGCAGGACCTTCAGGACCACCCATGAACCCCGACTCCAATCCCGCCGCCGTCTCCGACGAAGCGGCGCAGGAAGCCCCTGCGCCGGCCTGCGTGATGAGCTTCAACGCCGCCGATGCCAGCGGTGCCGGCGGCGTGGCCGGTGACGTGGCCACCATCGCCGCCATGGGCGCGCACGCGCTGCCGGTGACCACCGCCATCCTCATGCGCGACACGGCCGAGATCTTCGACCAGCACGAGCTCGACGCAGAGGTGGTGACGGAGCAGGCACGCTCGATCCTGGAAGACGTGACGATCTCGGCCTGGAAGGTAGGCTTCCTGGGCTCGGCCGAGGTGGTGGCGGCGGTGGCCGAGGTCCTGTCCGACTACCCCGACGTGCCGCTGGTGGCCTACATGCCCAGCCTCTCCTGGATCGAGGAGGAGGACAAGCGCGAGCCCTATCTCGACGCCTTCCGCGAGCTGATCCTGCCGGCCACCGAGGTGCTCGTGGGCGGGCACCAGACGCTCGCCGACTTCCTGCTGCCCGACTGGGACAGCGAGCGCCCGCCCTCCGCGCGCGAGCTCGCGGTGGCCGCGGCCGAGCACGGCGCGCGCTTCGTGCTGGTCACGGGCGTGCACCTGCAGTCGCGCGGCGGCGAGCAGTACCTAGACAACGTGCTGGCCTCGCCGCAGGCCGCGCTCACGGGCGAGAAGTTCGAGCGCTTCGACACCGCCTTCGTCGGCGCCGGCGACACGCTCGCGGCGGCGCTGGCCTCGCTGCTGGCCGCGGGCACCGAGCTGCAGGCCGCCGTGGGCGAGGCTCTGGCCTTCCTCGACCAGAGCCTGGACGCGGGCTTCCGCCCCGGCATGGGCAACGTCGTGCCCGACCGCTTCTTCTGGGCCCTGCCTCCGGAAGAAGAAGGCGCCGAGGGCCAGCTCATGGAGCCGCCCATCGAGACCACGCCCGCCGGCGGCAACGACAACAACAAGGGAGGCTCGCGCCGTGTCCACTGACAAGAACAACAACACCACCAACGCCGCGCTGTTCGAGCGCGCGCAGGCCGTCATCCCCGGCGGCGTGAACTCGCCCGTGCGCGCCTTCCGCGCCGTGGGCGGCACGCCGCGCTTCATCCGCCGCGCCGAAGGCGCCTACATGATCGATGCCGAGGGGCAGCGCTACATCGACTACATCGGCTCCTGGGGCCCGATGATCTTGGGCCACGGCCACCCCGCCGTGCTCGAAGCCGTGCAGCGCGCCGCCACCGAGGGTTTCAGCTTCGGCGCCCCAACCGAACGAGAAATCGAATTGGTTGAGGCCATCATCGAACAGGTGCCCAGCGTCGAGCAGCTGCGCCTGGTCAGTTCGGGCACCGAGGCGGCCATGAGCGCCATCCGCCTGGCCCGCGGCGCGACGGGCCGTTCGCTGCTCGTGAAATTCGAGGGCTGCTACCACGGCCATGCCGATGCGCTGCTGGTCAAGGCCGGCTCGGGCCTGGCGACCTTCGGCCATCCCACCAGCGCCGGCGTGCCGGCCGAGGTGGTGCAGCACACGATGGTGCTCGAATACAACAACCTGGAGCAGCTCGAAGAAGCCTTCGCGCTGCAGGGCACGGAAATCGCCTGCGTGATGGTGGAGCCCATTGCCGGCAACATGAACTTCGTGCGCGCCAGCCTGCCCTTCATGACGCGGCTGCGCGAGCTGTGCACGCAGCACGGCGCGCTGCTGGTGTTCGACGAGGTGATGAGCGGCTTCCGCGTGGCGCTGGGCAGCGCGCAGTCGATCTACGCGAAATTGATTCCGGGCTTCAAGCCGGACGTGAGCGTGTTCGGCAAGGTCATCGGCGGGGGCATGCCGCTGGCGGCCTTCGGCGCCAGCCGCCAGGTCATGCAGCACCTCGCCCCGCTGGGCCCGGTCTACCAGGCCGGTACGCTCAGCGGCAACCCGGTGGCCACCGCCTGCGGCCTGGCCACGCTGCGCGAGATCGCCAAGCCTGGCTTCTTCGAGGCGCTGGCCGCCAAGACGAAGCGGCTGGTGGACGGCCTGCAGGCCATCGGCCGCGAGGTCGGCGAGCCGCTGGCGGGCGACTGCGAGGGCGGCATGTTCGGCTTCTTCTTCGCCGAGTCGCTGCCGCAGAACTACAAGGCCGTGATGGCCGGCGGCACCGAGCGCTTCAACCGCTTCTTCCACGCCATGCTCGATCGCGGCGTGTACCTGGCCCCGGCGATGTACGAGGCCGGCTTCGTCAGCGCCGCGCACAGCGACGCCGACATCGACGCCACGCTCGAAGCGGCCCGCGCCGCGCTGCGCGCGGCCTGATCCGCCTCAAGCCGCCCGACCAGCCTTCGGCGTCGGCCCTTGAAGCACAACGGCGACCCAAGGGTCGCCGTCGTTGTTTTTGCACTCATCCGCGCAGGCACCCCGGGATGCCTGCGCCCGTGGGCTCAGTCGCGCTGCCTGCGGCGCACGAACCCCACGCCGGCCAACGCCAAGCTCACCAGGGCCAGCGAACCCGGCTCCGGCACGGCGTTGACGTCGAAGTAGCCGTAGGACGTGCCCGAATCGTTACCGGTGTTGAACGCGCTGAACTTCAGCGTATAGCTGCCCAGGCTGGCCGCCGTGAAAGACCAGTCGGTCCAGGCGCCGTCGTAGCCTGCAGCCTGGCCCGCGCCGTCACTGGAGAAGGCGGTACTGAGCAGGTTGTTCGAGGCGTCGTAAATCTCCACCTTGGCACCGTCGAACTGGCCGCCCTCGCCCCAGTCGAAGGCAGCGCGTCCACTGATCGTCTGACCAGCCCACAGGGAGAAGGTCTGCGACACGGTCTGTGCCGTGTCGGCTTCACCGGTGCCAATGGCCAGGAACCAGTTGCCCCCCTGCGGACGGTAGTCCAGCCGCGACGGCAGCCGGACACCCGTCTCATCCACCCCGTACAGCTGCTGTACCACGGTGGCCGTGCCGCCTCCGGACAAACCGCTGGTCCAGCCGCTGAGATCGCCCGTCTCGAAGCCCAGGTTCGTCGGACCCGCTTGCGCGGCCGTTGCCATCGACAGCGTGGCCAGTGCACCCAGGATGCTTGTGAGCTTGGTCATGACGCACCCTCACCATTTCTTGTTTACAAGTTGATTCAAATATAGGCACTTTGAATCATGCGGTCAAACTCTTCACAAGGCAGGTGGCGCTGCAGCGCGAACTTGTTCGCGTTGAACGCGAACGTCGCGGCTGCGGCGCCTGGGAGGAGGCTGGCCGCAAGGCGCTGCCATGTCGCAGGAGCGTGTAGGACGACTCCTAAAATCCCGCGATGCACATCCACATCCTGGGCATCTGCGGCACGTTCATGGGCGGACTGGCGGCGCTGGCGCGCGAAGCCGGGCATCGCGTGACGGGCTGCGACGCCAACGTCTATCCGCCCATGAGCGACCAGCTGCGCGCCCTGGGCATCGATCTCATCGAGGGCTTCGGCCCTGACCAGCTCACGCTCAAGCCGGACGTCTTCGTCATCGGCAACGTGGTCAGCCGCGGCAACGCGCTCATGGAAGCCATCCTCGACGCCGGGCTGCCCTACACCAGCGGACCGCAGTGGCTAGCGCAGGAGGTGCTGCAGGGCCGCCACGTGCTGGCCGTGGCCGGCACGCACGGCAAGACCACGACCACGTCCATGCTGGCGTGGATCCTGGAGCACGCCGGGCTGCAGCCGGGCTTCCTGGTCGGCGGCGTGCCGATGAACTTCGGCGTCTCGGCGCGGCTGGGTGCGGGCAAAAGCTTCGTGATCGAGGCCGACGAGTACGACACCGCCTTCTTCGACAAGCGCAGCAAGTTCGTCCACTACCGCCCGCGCACCGCCGTGCTCAACAACCTGGAGTACGACCACGCGGACATCTTCCCCAGCCTCGAAGCCATCGAGACCCAGTTCCACCACCTCGTGCGCACCGTGCCTGCTTCGGGCCGCCTGGTGGTCAACGCGCGCGAGGACGCGCTGCAGCGCGTGCTGGCCAAGGGCTGCTGGAGCGAGGTGCAGCGCTTCGGCACGCGCAAGGAAGAGCCCGGCTGCTTGCGCGCGCGTGGCGAGCCGCATGCCTTCGACGTGCTGCGCGGCGGGCTCAAGATCGCGCGCGTGGAGTGGAGCCTGCTGGGCGAGCACAACCAGCTCAACGCGCTGGCGGCGCTGGCGGCGGCCGAGCACGTGGGCGTGGCGCCGGAGCTCGCGGCCGAGGCGCTGGGCCGCTTCGAGAACGTGCGACGGCGCCTGGAGCTGCGCGGCGAGGCCGGCGGCGTGAAGGTCTACGACGACTTCGCACACCACCCCACCGCGCTGCGCACCACCGTCAACGGGCTGCGCCGCCGCGTCGGGCTGGACCGCATCCTGGCCGTGTTCGAGCCGCGCTCCAACACCATGAAGCTCGGCACCATGAAGGCCCAGCTGCCCTGGGCGCTGGAAGAGGCGGACCTGAGCTTCTGCCACTCCGGCGGCCTGGGCTGGAACGCGGCCGAGGCCCTGGCCCCGATGGGCGAACAGGCCATCGTCTGCGACGACATCGACGCGCTGGTCAAGGCCGTGGTGAAGACCGCGCGGCCCGGTGACCACATCCTGTGCATGAGCAACGGCAGCTTCGGCGGCATCCACGACAAGCTGCTGCAGGCGCTGGAGAAGAAGAAGGCGTGAGCCTGCCCGCTGCGCCGGCCGCGCCTGCCGTGCAGGACGCAGCGCCCCTGACGCACCTGCTCTACCTGCACGGCTTCCGCTCCTCGCCGCGCTCGTTCAAGGCGCAGCGCATGCAGGCCTGGATGCGGCAGCACCGGCCCGACGTGCACTGGTGGTGCCCGCAGCTGCCGCCTTCCCCGCGCGAGGCCATCGCGCTGCTGGACCAGGGCACGACGGACTGGCCGCGCGAGGGCATGGCCGTGGTGGGCAGTTCGCTGGGTGGCTTCTACGCCACCGTGATGGCCGAGCGCCTGGGCTGCCGCGCCGCACTGATCAACCCGGCGGTGGAGCCCGCGCGCGACCTCGCCAAGTACATCGGCGAGCAGACCGCGTTTCACGATCCGCAGCAGCATTTCTTTTTCCGCCCCGAGTTCGTGGACGAGTTGCGCACGCTGCACCCGTCGGTCCTCACGAGCCCGCAGCGCTACCTGGTGCTGGTGGCCACCGGCGACGAGGTGCTGGACTGGCGTGAAATGGCCGCGCGCTATGCGCAATGCCAGCTGCACGTCATCCAGGGCAGCGACCATGCGCTGTCGGATTTCGACGCGCACCTGCCGCGGCTGCTGGAGTTTCTGGGGCTGTCCGGCAACACCCGGGGCTGAGGGCGGCGCAACACCGCGCATGCGGTAGCGGGGCCGGGGAACATTGATTGCCCGCAAGGCCGCTGCAGTTCCCGGCCCGTCGGGGCCTCTTCCAGCCCGGCCCTTCCAGGCAGTACGGAAGCCGTGTGGCACCATGGATGCGCGCGCACCGGCCCAGGAGGCGCGGCATGGCATGGCGCGACCGCGGTGGCCGGTGTCGCTCACATTCCTGGAGCTCGATTCATGCGTTTGAAAGACAAGATCTGCATCGTCACCGGCGCCGCTCAGGGCATCGGGCTGGCCACGGCGAAGAAGTTCTGCGCCGAAGGGGCGGTGGTCGTGCTGTGCGACATCCGGCCCGAGGCGGTCGATGCCGCCGTGGGGCAGTGCCTGGAGAGCGGCGGCCGCGCCGAGGGCCACGTGGTCAACGTCACCGACCGCGCCCAGATCGATGCCATGGTGGCGGCCGTGAAGGCACGGCACGGGCGCATCGATGTGTTGGTCAACAACGCCGGCATCACCAAGGACGCACGGCTGCAGAAGATGACGCTGGAGCAGTTTGACGCCGTGATCGACGTCAACCTGCGCGGCGTCTTCCACTGCTCGCAGGCGGTGGCCGACACGATGGTGGCGCAGGGCAGCGGCGTGATCCTCAACGCCTCCAGCGTGGTGGGCCTGTACGGCAATTTCGGCCAGACCAACTATGCCGCCAGCAAGTTCGGCGTCATCGGCTTCACCAAGACCTGGTCGCGCGAGCTGGGCCCCAAAGGCGTGCGCGTCAACGCGGTGGCGCCGGGCTTCATCCAGACGCCCATCCTCGACACCATCCCGCAGAAGGTCATCGACCAGCTCGTGGCGCAGGTGCCGCTGGGCCGCCTGGGCAAGCCCGAGGAGATCGCCAACACCTACGCCTTCCTCGCCAGCGACGAGGCCAGCTACATCAACGGCGTGGTGATCGAGGTTGGCGGCGGACTGACGGTCTGAGGCGGCCTTCCCGTTCGGGCTGAGCCCTTCGACAACTCAGGGCGAACGGGAACTTCTCCCCGCCCCCGCCAAGCGCGTACACCCCTGTCCCGGCGGGCCTTGTGGCCGCTGCGGCGACAATACGGGGGATGTACGCCCTGTTCGATGAAGCCGGCAAATTCCTCGCCGGCCGTGTGATGTCCGAAGCCGAGAGCTCGTTGCAAGTCGAGCTCGACTCCGGCAAGCGCGTCAAGGTCAAGGCCGCCAACGTGCTGCTGAAGTTCGACAAGCCCGCGCCGGCCGAGCTCCTGAGCCGCGCCCACGCCATTGCCCCCGAGATCGATCTCGACCTGGCCTGGGAATTCGCCCCGGAAGGCGAGTTCGGCTTCGCGGCGCTGGCACGGGACTATTTCAGCGCAGATGCCTCGCTGGAGCAGCAGGTGGCGGCGCTGCTGCGCCTCTTCGAGGCCCCGCACTACTTCCGCCGCGCCGGCAAGGGCGTGTTCAAGAAGGCGCCCGAGGAGATCGTCAAGGCCGCGCTGCTGGGCATCGAGCGCAAGAAGCAGCTCGCCGCGCAGATCGAGGCCTGGGCCGCCGAGCTGGTGGCCGGCACCTGCCCGCAGCCCATCCGCGAGCAGCTCTACAAGATCCTGTTCCGCCCCGACAAGAACGCGGCCGAGTACAAGGCCGTGGTGGACGCCGCCAAGCAGGCGCAGCGCGCGCCGCTGGACCTGCTCAAGGAAGCCGGGGCCATCAGCAGCCCGTACCAGTTCCACTGGCGGCGCTTCCTGTTCGAGATGTTCCCCAAGGGCACCGGTTTTCCCACGCTGCAGGCGCCGGCCATCAAGGAGGATCTGCCGCTGGCCCCAGTGGCGGCCTTCTCCATCGACGACTCCGCCACGACCGAGATCGACGACGCGCTGTCCGTGCAGGGGCTGGGCAGCGGCACGGTGGTGTTGGGCATCCACATCGCGGCGCCGGGGCTGGCGATCCAACCCGAGACGCCACTGGACAAGGTGGCGCGCGACCGGCTCTCCACCGTCTACATGCCGGGCTGGAAGCTGACCATGCTGCCCGATGAGGTGGTGCAGGCCTACACGCTGATCGAAGGCCGCGACTGCCCGGCCGTGAGCCTGTACGTCACCTTCGACGAGGCGACGCTGGAGATCCGCGGCCGCGAGACCAGGCTCGAGCGCGTGCCCATCGTGCGCAACCTGCGCCACGACCAGCTCGATGACGTCATCACCGAGGCCACGCTCACGGGCGAGGCGCCGGCCGACTACGAGTTCGCGCCGGAGCTGGCCTTCAGTTTCCGCCTGGCCAGGCACCTGAAGGCCCAGCGCGAGGTGGTGCGCGGCAAGCCCGAGACCTTCAACCGCCCGGACTACAACTTCCGGCTGCTGGACAACGGGGGCGAGCCCACCGGCGAGGAGACGGTGCAGATCACCACGCGCCGCCGCGGCGCGCCGCTGGACCTGATCGTCTCGGAGGCCATGATCCTGGCCAACAGCAGCTGGGGCGGCTGGCTGGCCGAGTGCGGCGTGCCGGGCATCTACCGCAGCCAGGCGAGCCTGGCCCCGGGCATCAAGGTGCGCATGGGTGTCAAGCCCGCGCCGCACGCGGGCATGGGCGTGGCGCAGTACACCTGGGCCACGTCGCCGCTGCGCCGCTACGTGGACCTGGTCAACCAGTGGCAGATCATTGCCTGCGCGCGCCACGGGCGTACCGCGCCGCTGTCCGCGCCCTTCAAGCCCAAGGATGCGAGCCTGTTCTCCATCATCTCGGGCTTCGATGCCGCCTACGGTGCCTACAACGACTTCCAGCACGGCATCGAGCGCTTCTGGACCCTGCGCTGGCTGCAGCAGAACGGCGTGACGGAGCTGGACGCCGCGGTGCTCAAGGACGGCCTGGTGCGCGCCGACACGCTGCCGCTGGTGTTCCGAGCCCTGGGCTGTGAAGGCCTGCCGCGCGGCGCGCACGTGCGCGTGCGCGTCACCGGCTGCGACCTGCTGACGCTGGACCTGCATGCCAGCCTGCTGGCGCGCCTGGACGACACGGCGCCCCCTGAAAGCCTGGCCGAGCCCGAAGCCGAGGAGGCCGAGGAGGAGGAAGAGGCCAGCGGGCCGCTGGCGCTGGCCATCGACGTGGCCGACGCCGACGCCACCGTGGCGGCCGAGCCGCCCGCCGCCCCCGCCTGAGGCCGTCCATGCGCCCCCTGCGATGGCCGGCACTGAGCCCGCTGCAGTGGGCGCTGGGGCTGTCGCTGGCGCTGCATGCCGGGCTGCTGGCGGTACGCGTGGCCGATCCGCAGGCTTTCGCGCGCCTGTTCCGGGACGCGCCGCTGGAAGTGGTGCTGGTCAATGCCCAGGCGCAGATACCGCCCAAGCGCTCGCAGACGCAGGCCCTGGCACAGCACCATCTGGCTGGCGGCGGGGATGCCGATGCTGGGCGCGCCACCTCGCCGCTGCCCGCCTCCACCATCGAGGCACAGGGCGACGACAGCGAAGACGCGCAGCGCCAGATCGAGCAGTTGCAGGCGCAGCAGCAGCAGTTCCTGGCGCAACTGCGCGCGGAAGTGCAGCAGACGCCTCCGCCCGATCCGCAGCGCCCCCAGGGCCAGCCCAGGGCGCAGGAGCTGCAGGAGCGCCGACGCCGGCTGCTGCGCCAACTCGCCGAGATCGAGCGCCGCGTGAACGAGGAAAACGCCCGGCCGCGCAAGCGCTACGTCAGTCCCGCCACGCGCGAGGTGCCCTACGCGCGCTACTACGACGCGCTGCGCCGGCGCATCGAGGCCCGCGGCACGCAGGACTTTCCGCACGTGCAGGGCCGCAAGCTCTACGGTGAGCTGACCATGGGTATCACCGTGGACACCCAGGGCCGCGTGCTGGAGACGCAGGTGCTCAAGCCCTCGGGCCAGCCGCTGCTGGACCGGCGCGCCCAAGCCATCGTGCAGGCCGCCGCGCCCTACGGCAACTTCGGTCCCGAGCTGCGCGCGCTGACCGACCTGCTCGTCATCACCGCGCGCTTCCGCTTCACGCGCGAGGAAGGCGTGGAAGCCATCCCGCTGGGCGGCCGCCCAGTGCCCTGAAGTGAAGAACTCCCTTTTCATTCCCGTCCCATGACCGACCTCGACCGCTACGCCGTCTTCGGCCACCCCGTGCAGCACAGCCTGTCCCCGCAGATCCACCAGGCCTTCGCCGAGCAGACCGGGCAGCGCCTGGCCTACACCCGGCTGTGGGCGCCGCTGGACGGCTTCGATGCCGTGATGCGCGCCTTCGTCGCCGGCGGCGGGCGCGGCGCCAACGTGACGGTGCCCTTCAAGTTCGAGGCGCTGCGGCTGGCCACGCGGCGCAGC
Source organism: uncultured Azohydromonas sp. (assembly GCF_937926365.1). Taxonomy (GTDB): domain Bacteria; phylum Pseudomonadota; class Gammaproteobacteria; order Burkholderiales; family Burkholderiaceae_C; genus Azohydromonas. The sequence continues at coordinate 11,499 of NZ_CALAOH010000005.1, forward strand.
GCGCGCGCGGAGCTGGCGCAGGCGGCCAACGTGCTGACCTTCGACGGCGAGGAGATCCATGCCGACAACAGCGACGGCGTGGGCCTGGTCCGCGACATCGAGTCCGGCGCCGGCCGGCCGCTGGCGGGCCAGCGCGTGCTGCTGGTGGGCGCGGGCGGCGCGGGCGCGGGCGTGCTGGGCCCGCTGCTGCAGGCGGCGCCGGCGGAGCTGGTGGTGGTCAACCGCACCGACGAGCGCGCGCAGGACCTGGTGCTGCGCCACGCCGAGCTGGCGCGGGAGGGCGGCGTGCGGCTGCACACGGCCACGATGTTGGCGCCGGGCGCGGGCTTCGACGTGGTGATCAACGCCAGCGCCAGCAGCCTGGAGGGCGCCGCGCCTTCCCCGGTGCCGGAGATGGTGCTGCGTCCGGGCACCCTGGCCGTGGACCTGATGTACGGCCCCAAAGCTGAACCCTTCATGGACTGGGCGCGCCGGCATGGCGCCGAGCCGCGCGACGGCCTGGGCATGCTGGTGGAGCAGGCCGCGGAGGCTTTCGAGCTCTGGCGCGGCGTGCGTCCCGACACGGCCCCGGTGATGGCGGCGCTGCGCGCGCTCAAGGGCTGAGCGGGCCGGCAGCCGATGGGAGCGGTCTCACCGGTCCATGCGATCCAGGCCGGCAAGGCGCGCGGCGTGCTGCGCCAGGCGGCGCGGCTGCTGGCGCTGCTGGCGATCTGCGTGCTGGCGCTGCAGCTTTACTTCGTCGCGCGCATCGCGCTGATGCGCTGGGTCGATCCCGCCTCCACCGCCTTCGAGCGCAGCGAGGCCTGGCGGCTGCTGCGCGAGGAGGGCCGCTTCGCCTGGGCGCAGCAGTGGGTGGACGACAAGCGCATCTCGCCGCACCTCAAGCGCGCCGTGATCGCCAGCGAGGACGCGGGTTTCACCCAGCACGGCGGCGTGGAGTGGGACGCGATCGAGGGCGCCTGGAACAAGAACCAGCGTGCACAGGCGCGCGCGCAGAAGCTCAACGAGCTGGCCAGCCGGCGCGCCGCCGCGCGTGGGCGCGAGCCGCCGCCGGCGGCGGTGCCCAAGGTCATCGGCGGCTCCACCATCACGCAGCAACTGGCGAAGAACCTGTTCCTGGACGGCGAGCGCACGCTGGTGCGCAAGGGGCAGGAGCTGTTCATCACGCTCACGCTGGAGGCGCTGCTGGACAAGCGCCGCATCCTGGAGATCTACCTCAACCACGTCGAATGGGGCGAGGGCGTGTTCGGCGCACAGGCCGCCGCGCGGCACTACTTTCGCGTGGACGCCGCCAACCTGAACCTGGCTTCTGCGGCGCGGCTGGCGGTGATGCTGCCGGCACCCAAGCGCTTCGAGCAGCGGCCGGCCTCGCCGTACCTGGTCTCGCGCGCCGCCACCATCGCCGCGCGCGCCAGTGCGGTGCAACTGCCCTGAGACCGCCGGCGTTGCCGCCCTGCCCGGCTGTGCCCCCGGGGCGAACCCGCCCCGTAGGCGCTGCGCCACCAGGGTTGGTACGGAGGCCGCGCCCGGCTTCCTAGAATGGACCGCATGGCTACAGCACAGAGCGCCGAGCTCGCCGCCGCCGCCGCAAGGCTGGTGGTTGAGGAAGGCATGGAATACGGGCCGGCCAAGAAGCGCGCCGCGCGCGATCTGGGCCGCGGGCGCAGCACCGAGCTGCCCAGCAACGAGGCCGTGGAGGAGCAGGTGCGCGAGTACCTGCAGATCTTCTGCGCCGATACCCAGCCCGGCGAGCTCACGGCGCTGCGCCGGCTGGCGCTGCGCTGGATGCAGCGGCTGGCGGAGTTTCGCCCGCACCTGGCGGGCGCGGCTTGGCGCGGCACGGCCACGCGGCTGTCCAGCGTGCACCTGGACCTGTACTGCGACGATCCCAAGTCGGCCGAGATAGGCTTGCTGAACCAGGGCCTCGACTACGAGCTGGTGGGCCAGCAGTCCCGCGGCTCGGGCCAGGACCCCTACGACGTGCTCAGCGTCAGCAGCCGCAGCGAGGAACTGGGCGAGATCGTCACCGTGTTCCTGCACATCCGCGACCACGACGAGCTGCGCGGCGCGCTCAAGCCCGATGCCACGGGCCGCACGCTGCGCGGCGATGCCGCGGCGCTGCGACGCCTGCTGGAAGAACAGGACGACGCGGCATGAGGCGCCGCCTCTGGCTCACCACGGCCGCCGTGGCGGCCGCGGGCGGCGCAGGCCTCGCCTGGTGGCGCACGCAACCGCGGGGCCAGCCGGCGCCGCGGGAACTGTGGACGCTGCAACTGGAGCGCCCGCAAGGCGGCAGCCTGGCGCTGTCCACGCTGCGCGGCCAGCCGCTGCTGCTGAACTTCTGGGCCACCTGGTGCCCACCCTGCATCAAGGAAATGCCCGAGCTCGACCGTTTCAGCCGCGATTTCGTCCAGCGCGGCGGCCGCGTGGTGGGCGTGGCCATCGACGGCGCAGCGCCGGTGCGCGAGTTCCTGCAGCACCGTCCCGTGAGCTACGACATCGTGCTGGCGGGGCTGGCTGGGAGTGAGGTGATGCGCCAGCTCGGCAACCAGGCCGGCGTGCTGCCCTTCAGCGCGCTGCTCGATGCCGAAGGCAACTTGCGCAAGCAACACAGCGGCGAAACGACCCGCGAAGAGCTCTCGCGCTGGGTGGCCGATCTCGGGTGAAACCCTGGATCAGCTCGATTGCGAAAGTAACAGTTGGTATCTTGCGGCGTAACTGATTGTTGAGCTTGCTCAACAAGTCAGCAGGCCGATTTTTTGCGAACGCGACGGCAACCGCATGCAAAACGCGTAAAGTTCGGCCCTTTGCATTTTCGGGGCGGGTTCAACCCGCACTGAAAACGACGTCCGGCGCACCGGGAAGCTGTTACTTTTTGCAAGCTACCCGGCCACGTTGAAGACGGCAGATGCCGGACGTTGAGGACGTACCAACGCATTGAAAAGGTGCAGCAGCCGTGAGGAGTCTGCGGCTGCCACCGAAGGCCCTGGAGAAGCTGATGGACCTGCGCAAGCTCAAGACCTTGATCGACCTCGTGTCGGAATCGAACATCTCCGAGCTGGAGATCACGGAGGCCGATGGCAAGGTCCGCATCGTCAAGGCCGACCCGGCCGCCGCCGCGATGGCGGCAGCGCCGGCCCCGGTGCTGCAGACGGCCCCGGCGCAACTGGCACCCGTGGCGGCTCAGCCGGTGGCCGCACCCCAGGCAGCCGCAGCGCCCCAGGCGCCGGCCGCCATCACGGGCCACGTGGTGAAGTCGCCGATGGTGGGCACGCTCTACCGCGCCTCCACCCCGGGCGGCAAGCCGTTCGCGGACGTCGGCCAGGCCGTCAAGGAAGGCGAGACGATCTGCATCATCGAGGCCATGAAGATCATGAACGAGATCGAAGCCGACAAGACCGGCACCATCACGCAGGTGCTGTGCGAGAACGGCCAGGCGGTGGAATACGGCCAGCCACTGTTCGTCATCGAGTGATCCGGCCCCTGCGGCTCGGAATGGAAAACTCCCGTTCGAGCTGAGCCCTTCGACAAGCTCAGGAGAGCCCTGTCGAAGCCCTGAGGCCCGGCTGGCCTGCAAGCCCTTCGACGAGCTCAGGGCGAACGGAAATTGGGACAAGCCCCCGCCGCGACGGCCTTCCCCGGGCACGCGGCGGCTGCAGAGAAAGCAGCATGTTCAAGAAGATATTGATCGCCAACCGCGGCGAGATCGCCCTGCGCATCCAGCGCGCCTGCCGCGAGTTGGGCGTGAAGTCGGTGGTGGTGTATTCGGAGGCCGACCGCGACGCCAAGTACGTGCGCCTGGCCGACGAGGCGGTGTGCATCGGCCCGGCGGCCTCGGCGCAGAGCTACCTCAACATGCCCGCCATCATCTCCACCGCGGAGGTGACGGACGCCGAGGCCATCCACCCCGGCTACGGCTTCCTGTCGGAGAACGCCGACTTCGCCGAGCGCGTGGAAAAGAGCGGCTTCACCTTCATCGGCCCCACGCCCGAGTCGATCCGCATCATGGGCGACAAGGTGGCGGCCAAGCAGGCCATGATCAAGTCCGGCGTGCCCTGCGTGCCGGGCTCCGAGGGCGCGTTGCCGGAAGACTCGAAGGAGATCATCCGCATCGCGCGCGCCATCGGTTACCCGGTCATCATCAAGGCCGCCGGCGGCGGCGGCGGGCGCGGCATGCGTGTGGTGCACACCGAGGCGGCGCTGATCCACGCCGTGCAGACCACGCGCCAGGAAGCGGGCGCAGCCTTCGGCAACCCGGCCGTGTACATGGAGAAGTTCCTGGAGAACCCCAGGCACATCGAGATCCAGGTGCTGGCCGACGAGCACAAGAACGCCGTGTGGCTGGGCGAGCGCGACTGCTCGATGCAGCGCCGGCACCAGAAGATCATCGAGGAGGCGCCGGCGCCGGGCGTTCCGCGCCGCCTCATCGACCGCGTGGGAGACCGCTGCGCCGCCGCGTGCAAGAAGATCGGCTACCGCGGCGCGGGCACCTTCGAGTTCCTGTACGAGAACGGCGAGTTCTACTTCATCGAGATGAACACGCGCGTGCAGGTGGAGCATCCGGTGACGGAGCTGGTGTCGGGCATCGACATCGTGCAGATGCAGATCCGCGTGGCCGCCGGCGAGAAGCTGCCGTTCACGCAGCGCCAGGTGCAGACGCGCGGCCACGCCATCGAGTGCCGCATCAACGCCGAGGACCCGTACAAGTTCACGCCCTCGCCGGGGCGCATCACCATGTGGCACCCGCCCGGCGGCCCGGGCGTGCGCGTGGACTCGCACGCCTACACCAACTACTTCGTGCCGCCGCACTACGACTCGATGATCGGCAAGATCATCGTCTACGGCGATTCGCGCGAGCAGGCGCTGGCGCGCATGCGCACCGCGCTGGACGAGACCGTGGTCGAAGGCATCCAGACCAACATCCCGCTGCACCGCGAGCTGATGGTGGACGCCAACTTCCGTGAAGGCGGCACCAGCATCCACTACCTGGAAGGCTGGCTGGCGCAGCACAAGAGGTAAGAGGTAGCAAGCATGTTCGAGCTGGTGCTGCGTGCGCCGGAGGCACTGGTGGAGCCGGTGTCCGAGGCGCTGATGGAAGAGCTGGAGGCGCTGTCGGTGTCGGTGGAAGACGCCGACGTCGATACCGAGGCCGAGCAGGCGCTCTTTGGCGAGCCGGGCATGCCTGTGCCCAAGAGCGGCTGGCAGCGCTCGACGCTCAAGGCGCTGTTCGCCCAGGAGGCGCAGGCCACCGAGGCCGCCACGCTGCTGCTGGCGCAGGAATGGGCCAGTGAGTTGCAGGTGCAGTCGCTGCAAGAGGTGGCGGACCAGGACTGGGTGCGGCTGACGCAATCGCAGTTCGCGCCGGTGGAGATCACGCCCGCGTTCTGGATCGTGCCGAGCTGGCACGAGGCGCCGCAGCAGGCGCAGCAGGTGATCCGGCTCGATCCGGGCCTGGCCTTCGGTACCGGCACGCACCCGACCACGCGCATGTGCTTGCGCTGGATCGCGCAGCAGGACGCCGAGCGCCGCGCGCGCTGGCAGCGCGTGCTCGACTACGGCTGCGGCTCGGGGATCCTGGCCATCGGCGCGGCGCTGCACGGTGCCCGGGAGATCGATGCCGTGGACATCGACCCCGCGGCGGTGCAGTCCACGCTGGACAACGCGCAGGCCAACGGCGTGACGCTTCGCGCCGGGCTGCCGGAGCTGGCGCAGGGGCAGTACCCGCTGGTGCTGGCCAACATCCTGGCCACGCCGCTGAAGCTGCTGGCACCGCTGCTGGCCGGGCACGTGGCCCCGGGCGGCGACCTGGTGCTGGCCGGCATCCTGGAGCGCCAGGCCGACGAGCTGAAGACGGCCTACGCACCGTGGTGCGAATTGCAGGTCAGCGATGCCGAGGATGGCTGGGTGCTGATGACGGCACGCCTGGCCGGCGAAGGTTGACCCGGCCATGAGCCAGGCCGCGCGCTGTCCCAGCTGCCGCACGGTCTTCCGTGTGCAGCCGCAGCAGTTGCAGGCTTCGGGCGGCTGGGCGCGTTGCGGCCAGTGCGGCGAGGTGTTCAACGCGCTGCAGGCACTGGTGGCGATGCCGCAGCAGGTACCACCTGCGCCGGCCCGCACAGGCTCGCCGCTGGACCGCAATCCGCCACCGGTGTCGTCGCTGTACCGCCGCGCCGAGCCCACGCCGGCCGCGATGCCTCCGGGCGGCGGCACCCCTTCGATGGCAGCGCCCGCACCCGGCGCCCTGCCCCGCGAGGCAGCCACGCCGCCCGCGACGGCGACACCGCGTCCGGCCGCGCCTGTACCGCCCTCGACGCCCGCGGCGGTTCTCGCACAGCCGCCGCGGCCACCGAGCCCCGCGCCGGCCCCCGTCCCCCAGGAGACGGATGTGCGTGCATCCACCAGCGCCATGCCGCCCGACCTGAACTCGGTGCTGGCGGACGACGCGGCGCCGTCCGCATTCATGGACGCGGCCACGGCGGCGCCCTCCTTCATGCAGGCGCCCGCGCCGGCCGCGCGGGTCACCGACACCCAGCGCACCTGGTGGACCACCGCGGCCACGGTGCTGGTGCTGATGGCACTGCTGCAGGCGCTGATCATTGCGCGCCCGGCGCTGAGCGCGCGCTTCCCGGGCCTGCGTCCCCTCATGCAGCCGCTGTGCGTGCTCATGCGCTGCAACGCCGAGGCCGCACCACGGCACTTGGCCGCACTGGCGGTGGAAAGCAGCGCGCTGTCGCGGCTGTCGGGCAGCGAGCAGCGCTACCGGCTGTCGCTGCTGCTGCGCAATCGCGACACCCAGGCCCTGCGCTGGCCCGCGGTCGAGCTGCGGCTCACCGATGCGCAAGGCGTGCTGCTGGTGCGCAAGGTGCTGCGCGCCCGCGAGCTCGGCGCCACGGTGGCCGCCATCCCCCCCGCCCAGGAAATACCGCTGCAGGCGGTGCTGGACGTGGGCGACCCATCCGTGGCGGGCTACTCGGTCGAACTCTTCTATCCCTGAACCTCACGGAAACCCCATGCCCGTTCTCGTCTGCGGCTCGCTGGCCTTCGACACCATCACGACCTTCCATGGACGCTTCGCGCAGCAAATCCTGCCCGAGCAGGTGCACATCCTGAACGTGTCTTTCCTGGTGCCGACGCTGCGGCGCGAGTTCGGCGGCTGCGCGGGCAACATTGCCTACACGCTCAAGGCCCTGGGCGGTGAGCCGGTGGTGGCCGCGGCGCTGGGCAACGACGGCGGCCCGTACCTGCGGCGCCTGCAGGACCTGGGCATCGACAGCTCCAGCGTGCGCGTGGAGGCCGAGAGCTACACGGCGCAGGCGATGATCATCACCGACACCGACAACAACCAGATCACCGCCTTCCACCCTGGCGCGATGCAGCAGGCGCACCTGATCGACGTGCCCGCGCGCGACGACCTGACGCTGGCCATCGTGGCACCCGATGGGCGCGAGGCCATGCTGCGCCACGCCGCACAGTTGCACGAGCGCGGCATCCCCTTCGTGTTCGATCCGGGCCAGGGCCTGCCCATGTTCGACGGCGAGGCGCTGCGCGGCTTCATCGAGCAGGCGACCTGGGTGGCGGTCAACGACTACGAAGGCCGCATGCTGTGCGAGCGCACGGGCGAGAGCCTGGAACAGCTCTCGCGCCGCCCGCACCTCAAGGGCGTGATCGTGACGCTGGGCGCGCAGGGCTGCGAGCTGTGGGTCCAGGGCGAGCGCACGCTGGTGCCGGGCGTGGAGGCCGAGCAAGTGGTCGATCCCACGGGCTGCGGCGACGCCTTCCGCGGCGGCCTGCTGTACGGGCTGGAGCGCGGCTGGCCGCTGGCGCGCTGCGTGGAGCTGGGCAACCGCATGGGTGCGCTCAAGATCGCACAGGCGGGCCCGCAGAACCACCGCGTCGAGCGCATCGAGGGCTGACCCAGGGCCTACGACTACACGCCGGCCAGGCACGCAGCCGGCCCCAGAAATGACACGGCCCGCAAGGCCGTGAGGCCTGCGGGCCGTTGCACACACGCGCCGCGGGCGCGGCGCGACGGCTCAGGGCTTCTCGCCCGTCGGGAAGGGCCAAGCGGCGGCGGGGCTCAGCGCGGTCTTGGCCGACGGCGCAGCGGTGCCGGCGGCCGTGGCCTTCTTGGCCGAAGCCTTCTTCGCGGCAGCCTTCTTGGCCGGGGCCTTCTTCGCCGGCGCAGTGGCCTTGGTGGCCGTCGCGGCCTTCTTGGCCGGGGCCTTCTTCGCCGGCGCCGCAGCCTTGGGGGCCGTCGTGGCCTTCTTGGCCGGGGCGGCCTTCTTGGCAGCCGTGGCCTTCTTCGCCGGCGCCGCGGCCGTCGTCTTCTTCGCAGCGGCCTTCTTGGCCGGCGCCGCCGTCTTCTTCGCGGCGGCCTTCTTGGCCGGCGCGGCGGCCGTCGTCTTCTTCGCGGCAGCCTTCTTGGCCGGCGCCTCGGTGGCCTTCTTCGTTGCGGACACCGCCTTCTTCGCCGGGGCCTTCTTGGCCGGGGCCTTCTTGGCCGGGGCTTTCTTCGCAGTTGCCATCACACTCTCCTTGATCAAGTGACAAAGCGCCGTGCCGCGTTGCCGCGGCCCGGCTGCTCACCGTCCGGTGTTCTGCCCTCAAGGGGTTCCCGGTCCGGTGAACGGGGGAGCGCAAGCTCGGCGGCGTTTCTGTTGTCGCCACCTGGGCCTGCGCGGATCTTGATCGCTTGCTTCTTCTTGGGGTCCGGTGATCGGGCTGCGACGGCAGGCTGCCGGCGCGTGGGCCGCCCGACGCGGGAGCCGCGCACCGGCTCCACAACAGGCGTCGGCGTGCGCCGCGGCCGCCTTCAGTCCCAGCTCAGCGCGCCGCCGCTCTGGTACTCGATCACGCGGGTTTCGAAAAAGTTGCGCTCCTTCTTCAGGTCAATCATTTCGCTCATCCACGGGAACGGGTTGTCCTCGTTGGGGAAGAGCGCCTCCAGGCCGATCTGCGTGGCGCGCCGGTTGGCGATGTAGCGCAGGTAGCCCTTGAACATGGACGCGTTGAGGCCCAGCACGCCGCGCGGCATGGTGTCCTCGGCATAGCGGTACTCCAGCTCGACGGCCCGCAGGAACAGCGCCTTGATCTCGGCGCGGAACTCCGGCGTCCACAGCTGGGGGTTCTCCAACTTGATCTGGTTGATGAGGTCGATGCCGAAATTGCAGTGCATCGACTCGTCGCGCAGGATGTACTGGTACTGCTCGGCCGCGCCAGTCATCTTGTTCTGCCGGCCCAGCGCCAGGATCTGCGTGAAGCCGACGTAGAAGAACAGGCCTTCCATCAGGCAGGCGAAGACGATCAGGCTCTTGAGCAGTGTCTGGTCGGCGGCCAGGGTGCCGGTCTTGAAGTTGGGGTCCATGATCGCGTCGATGAACGGGATCAGGAACTCGTCCTTGTCGCGGATGGACGCCACCTCGTGGTAGGCATTGAAGATCTCGCCCTCGTCCAGGCCCAGCGACTCCACGATGTACTGGTAGGCGTGGGTGTGGATCGCCTCCTCGAAGGCCTGGCGCAGCAGGAACTGACGGCACTCGGGCGCTGTGATGTGGCGGTAGGTGCCCAGCGTAATGTTGTTGGCCGCCAGCGAGTCGGCCGTGACGAAGAAGCCCAGGTTGCGCTTGATGATGCGGCGCTCGTCCTCGCTCAGCCCGTTGGGGTCCTTCCACGTCGCGATGTCGCGCGACATGTTGATCTCCTGCGGCATCCAGTGGTTGGCGCAGGTGGCCAGGTACTTCTCCCAGGCCCACTTGTACTTGAAGGGCACGAGCTGGTTGACGTCGGTCTGGCCGTTGATGATGCGCTTGTCGGCCACGTTGACGCGGCGCTGGCTCAGGGCCTGTGCCGATGCGGATGGGGACGGCTCAGCGGCCACGGCATCGACGGCGATGGAGGCATTGCGCACCGGAGGCACGAAGCCTTGCGAGGGATTGCTTGGGGTCGTCTGCGGCGTGCGGGCTTCGCCTTGGACGTCGTCTTCCCAGACCAGCATGTGTGTACTTCCTAATGTGTGGAAATTATGAGAGGGATGCGATCAAACACCAAGCACTTGTTGCCCTTGCAATGCACTGCATGAGGCCCTGCCCCATCGATGCTGCCGGACTTCATGCAAGAAGTCCGGTTTGCAACCATAGGGAGTTCAGCAAGCGGCTTGCCGATCGCATCCGGCCGGTGTCATCGGGCGCTTACTGACAAGCCTCGCAACCGGGATCGTCGATGGCGCAGAACTTGATGTCGGTGGCCGGCACCGCGGCCTCCGCCACCACGGCGGACACGGTAGCAGGCGCCATCACCGCGGCCGGCGCCGACAGCGAGGACACGGCATTGAGCGCGCCGGCCTGCACGGTGGACTTCTCCACGTGCGTGGCCGCCATCGTGCGCAGGTAGTACGTGGTCTTGAGGCCGCGCACCCAGGCCAGCTTGTAGGTCTCGTCGAGCTTCTTGCCCGAAGCGCCGGCCATGTAGAGGTTCAGGCTCTGCGCCTGGTCGATCCACTTCTGGCGCCGCGCCGCGGCTTCCACCAGCCACTGCGTCTCGACCTCAAAGGCGGTGGCGTACAGCCGCTTGAGCTCCTCGGGCACGCGGTCGATGCGCTTGAGCGAGCCGTCGAAGTGCTTGAGGTCCATGAGCATCACGTCGTCCCACAGGCCCAGCGCCTTGAGGTCGCGCACCAGGTACTCGTTGATGACGGTGAACTCGCCCGAGAGGTTGGACTTCACCGAGAGGTTGCCGAAGCAGGGCTCGATGGAAGCGTCCACGCCGATGATGTTGGAGATGGTCGCCGTGGGCGCGATGGCCACGCAGTTGCTGTTGCGCATGCCGTGCTGGCGGATCTGCACGCGCAGCGCATCCCAGTCCAGCGTGGAGGAGGTGTCGGCCTCGATGTAGCCGCCGCGCTCCTGGGCCAGCAGCTTGAGCGTGTCCAGCGGCAGCACGCCGCGGCTCCACAGCGAGCCCTCGTAGCTGGAGTAGCGCCCGCGCTCGGCCGCCAGCTCCGTGGAGGCCCAGTAGGCGTAGTAGCACAGCGCCTCCATCGAGCGGTCGGCGAACTCCACCGCCGCTTGGCTGGCATAGGGCACGCGCAGTTGGTAGAGCGCGTCCTGGAAGCCCATCACCCCCAGGCCCACCGGGCGGTGGCGCTCGTTGGCGCGGCGCGCCTTCTCCACCGCGTAGTAGTTGATGTCGATGACGTTGTCGAGCATGCGCATGGCCGTGCGCACGGTCTTGCGCAGCTTGTCATGGTCGATGCCACCGTCCTTGAGGTGATGCGCCAGGTTCACCGAGCCCAGGTTGCACACCGCGATCTCGTCCGGACCGGTGTTGAGCGTGATCTCGGTGCACAGGTTGGAGGAGTGCACCACGCCCACATGCTGCTGCGGGCTGCGCACGTTGCAAGCGTCCTTGAACGTGATCCAGGGATGCCCGGTCTCGAACAGCATCGTGAGCATCTTGCGCCACAGGTCCTTGGCGGCCATGCGCCTGAAGAGCTTGATCTCGCCGCGGTCGGCCATGGACTCGTAGGCCACGTAGGCGCGCTCGAACTCCTGGCCGAACTTGTCGTGCAGGTCCGGGCAGCTCGACGGCGAGAACAGCGTCCACTGACCACCCGCCATGACGCGCTTCATGAACAGGTCCGGAATCCAGTTCGCGGTGTTCATGTCGTGCGTGC
>NZ_CALAOH010000006.1 GCF_937926365.1 uncultured Azohydromonas sp.
ACAACCTGCGTCAGTCGCACTGCAGATCAGGTTCAAGTCCGACAGCCTCCTAGAGCGGCGACTAGCTATTTCCTCCCGCGTCGCCGCTACGCCCGCTGCGCATGCTCGCGCAGGGCGCGCTTGACGGCAGCCTCCACGGCCATTTCGATGCGGCGCTCCAGGTCGGCATGCTCGTCCATCGGAATGATGGAAATGCCGCCGCTGGTTTCCAGCACCGCATACTTGATCTGCTCCAGGCGGCCAATACCCTGGTGCTGCCGCGCCGCCTGCAAAATGTCATCGACGCCGACGTTCGAGCATTTCATCCGATCCTCCAGCACGCGGCCATGGTCCACCAGCATCAGCGGCGCCCCGTCAATGAATTTGTCCATGCGCGGGAACTTGGTTTTCACCACGGCCACGAGCCGGTCCAGTGCCACCAGGGTCAGGATGACGGCCAACCCGGACGTGAGCGAGCGGTCGTCGTCCACCAGCGCGTTCTGTGTCGCCTCGCTGATGATCAATAACAGCACGAAATCGAAGGTGGACATTTCCGACAGCGTGCGCTTGCCCGCCAGCCGCAAGATCACCAGCAGGAACAGGTAGATGAAGAAGGTACGGGCAAAGACATCCATGGCCGCGCTCCGCTTCAGGGGTAAACGAATTGCTTGAATTTCAGGCGCGGTTCGCCGGCCACAGCGATCCACCCCTCCAGCATGCCGATGTTTCTGGGTTCGAAGGAAAAATGCACCCGCATCGGTTTTTGCGAGTTGGCCGAGAAAATGTAGGCCGTGCCCTCGCTCTCCAGTACGCTCTTTTCGGGTTCGGGCCTGATTTCCTTGATTTCCACGTCCTGCAGGTATTTTGCATCCAGCACCGCCCGCACCTCGCCGTTGGATGGTTGCAGCGTCAGTGTCAGCCGGTTGGTGGACTTGACGGTCATGAAACGGTCGAATTCCAGCAACGTACCGCCGGCCGGGCTTCGAACCTGGCTGTTGGACAGCGGACCATGGCCCAGCAGGCCGAAGGCGATGGCGACCAGCAACGCGTAGAGCAGGAACCAGCTGACCTTCTGGACACGCCACTCCCGGTGCTGCAGGCGCAGGTCTTCATGCAATTGCAGGTCCGCGTGTCGTTGCTTCATGTCCCGGGGGCTGGCAGCCGAGCGGTGATGACCTTGGGTGGCAAGGCCCGCTCCCGGGTGGCCAACAAAGCCGGCCCAGCTCCGCCCGTGGGCGGGCCAACAACCCTTCGGCGCGGGGCCTTCGGCAAGGCTCTCCTGGGCTTGCCGAAGGGATCGGTCACTCTGCCAAGAGCGAACGGCTGAAGGTACGCCCCCGGCGCGGTTAAGCTGCCGGCCTTTTTCGCGGATGCGCCGCCGGGTGCGGCCGGCTCCGCGGGCCATCGGCCTTCTCCTCAACCCGCTTCAACTCACCCCGGAACGCCCCATGAAGATCCTCACGCTGCACGGCATCAACCTCAACATGTTCGGCAAGCGCGACCCCAAGCAGTACGGCACCGCCACGCTGGCGCAGATCGACGACCAGCTGCGCGCGCTGGGCCAGGAGCTGGGTGCGGAAGTGGAATGCTTCCAGACCAACTTCGAGGGCGAGATGGCCGAGCGCATCCACCGCGCGCACACCGACGGCACCGAGGCCGTGGTCATCAACGCCGGGGCCTGGACGCACTACAGCTACGGCATCCGCGACGCGCTGGCCATCCTCAAGTGCCCGATCATCGAAGTGCACATGTCCAACATCCACGCGCGCGAGGCCTTCCGCCACACCTCCGTGATCGCCGAGATCGCGCGCGGCCAGATCGCCGGCTTCGGCGTGGACAGCTACCTGCTGGGCCTGCGTGCGGCGGTGTCGGCGGTGCAGCAGGCGCAGGCCTGATCGACCTCGTGAGGCTTTTCCGTTCGGGCTGAGCCTGTCGAGGCCCTCTTGGGCAGCCGGGCTGCAGGCCCTTCGACAAGCTCAAGGCGAACGGAAGGCCAGCTCAGTCGGGCTTGGCTGCCGCCGACCGTATCAGCCGCACCAGCGGCTCCAGCGCCCGTTCCAGCTCGGCCACCAGGGGCCGCAGCGCCTCGGCATCGGGTGGCGCTCCTTCCTCGCGCAGCCGCGTCTCCAGTGCACGGGCGGCGGCGGCCAGCTCGGTGGCGCCCAGCGTGGCGGCCACGCCCTTGAGCGAGTGCGCCACCAGCATCGCGCCGCGCTGGTCGCCGCGCGCCAGATGCGCCTGCAGCTTGCGCGCGTCCTCGCTGTGGTGCTCGGCGAAGACGTGCAGCAGCAACTCGTAGCGGTGCTCCATGCCCGGCAGGTTCGACAGCGCCGCGGCCACGTCCACGCCCGGGTGCAGCGCCAGCCGCGCCAGCAGGTCGCCCTGCGCCTCGGCAGCCGGCGGCGCGGGCAGCGCGGCCGGTTCGGCCACCATGGATGAAGCCGCCGCCACCGCGGCCCGGCGCCCGCCGGGCAGCCACTTCAGCAGCGTGGCGTACATGCTCTCGGGGTCCACGGGCTTGGCCACGAAGTCGTTCATGCCCGCGGCCAGGCAGGCGGCGCGGTCCTCGTCGAAGGCGTTGGCCGTCATCGCCAGTACCGGCAGCGCGGCGAACTCGGGCCGGGCGCGCAGCGCGCGCGTGGCCTCCAGCCCGTCCATCACTGGCATCTGCACGTCCATCAGCACCAGGTCGTAGTGCTGCCGCTGCAGCTTCTCCAGCGCCTGCTGGCCGTCCTCGGCCACGTCCACCTCCAGGCCCGCGCCGCGCAGCAGCTCCAGCGCCACTTCACGGTTGACGTAGTTGTCCTCGGCCAGCAGCAGCCGCGCGCCGGCATGGTGCAGCCGCAGCTCGGCCTCGGCGGCGGCCAGCTGCGGCGTGCCCGCGCTCAGCGGCTGGCCGCGGCCCAGCCAGGCCGTGAACCAGAACACGCTGCCCTGCCCCTGCGTGCTTCGCGCGCCGGCCTCGCCGCCCATGAGCGCCGCCAGCCGCCGCGTGATCGCCAGGCCCAGCCCGGTGCCGCCGTGCCTGCGCGTGGTGGAGGCGTCGGCCTGCTCGAAGGCCCCGAACAGCCGGGGCAGCTGCGCCGGCTCGATGCCCACGCCCGTGTCCTCCACCTCGAAGAGCACCAGCACCCGCTCGTCCCGCTGCTCCAGCACCTTCGCGCGCAGGGTGATGCGCCCGCGCGCGGTGAATTTCACGGCGTTGCCGGCGTAGTTCAGCAGCGCCTGGCGCACGCGGGTGTCATCGCCGCGCAGCCACAGCGGCGCCGGGTCGGTGTCGATCTCGACCGCCAGGCCCTTGGCCGAGGCCGAGTCGCCGACGATGGAGCGCACGTGGTCCAGCATCGCCTGCAGCGCGAAGTCGCGTTCCTCCAGCCGCAGCTTGCCGGCCTCGATCTTCGAGAGGTCCAGGATGTCGTTGATGATCGACAGCAGGTGCCGCGCCGCGCCCTCGATCTTGGAGAGCCGCGCGGCCTGCTGCGGCGTTGGCCCCTCGCGCGTGAGCAGGTGCGTCAGGCCCAGGATGGCGTTCATGGGCGTGCGGATCTCGTGGCTCATGTTGGCCAGGAAGGCGCTCTTGGCGCGGCTGGCGGTCTCGGCCGCGGCGCGGGCCTGGTCCAGCTCCGCGGTGCGGCGGTGGACCAGCTCCTCCAGGTGGTGGCGGTGCGCGTCGAGCTCCTCGGCCATGCGCGTCTTCTCGGTCACGTCCTCCTGCACCGAGACGTAGTGCGTGACATGCCCCGCGTCGTCGCGCAGCGGCATGGTCACGGCCGAGTCGATGTACTCGCTGCCGTCGCGGCGGCGGTTGATGAAGTGGCCCCGCCAGGTGCGGCCCTCGGTCAGCGCCTGCCACAGCCGCTCGTAGTCCTCGCGCGGCGTGCGCCCGGACTGCAGCAGCCGCGGGTTGCGTCCCAGCACCTCCTCGCGCGCATAGCCGGTCTGGCGCACGAAGGCCTCGTTGACGTATTCGATGTGCCCTTCGACGTTGGTGATGATGATGCTTTCGCTGCCCTGCTCCACCGCCTGCGCGAGCTTGCGCAGTTGCGCCTGGCTGGCGCGCAGCGCCGCGTTGGCGGCCTCGGCGCGGGCGCGCTCGGCCACCGCGTCCTCCGCCAGGTTCAGCGCCGCCAGCCGCGCGTTGCGCTGCGCCTCCAGCGCCGCGGCCTGCTGCTCGCGCAGCGCCTGCTCGGCCTGCACGCGCGCGGACACGTCCTCGGTGAGGACCAGGATGCCGCCCACGCTGCCGTCGCCCTGGTGCCACGGCTGCGCCACCCAGCGCAGCCATTGCACGCTGCCGTCGTCGCGCCGGAACGCCTCCTCGTCAGCCTGCAGCACTTCGCCGGCCAGGGCGCGGCGGTGGACCTCGCGCCACGCCGGCGGGAGGTCGGGGAACACCTCGTAGTGCGAGCGCCCGGCCAGCGGCTGGCCTTCGAGCCCATAGTCCGTGAGCCAGCGCCGGCTCACGGCCAGGTAGCGCATGTCGCGGTCGAACATGGCCAGCGCCACCGGCGCGTGCTCGATGAACAGCTGCAGCCGCTGCTCGCTGCCGCGCAGCGCCTGCTCGGCCTGCTTGCGCGCCTGGATGTCCTCGACCACGGCGATGAAGCAGTCGGGCTCGCCGTCGCCGCGCCAGATCAGCGACACCGTGAGGTTGACCCAGACCGTGGCGCCATCCTTGTGGAGGTAGCGCTTCTCTATCGAGAAGGTCGTGATCTCGCGCGCCAGCATGCGGCGCACCGCGTCCAGGTCGGCTTCGAGGTGGTCGGGGTGCGTGATGTCCTGGTAGGTCAGCGCCAGCAGCTCCTGTGTCGTGTAGCCCAGGATGTCGCAGAGCTTGCGGTTCACGCGCAGCCATCGCCCGTCGGGCGCCACCAGCGCGATGCCCACGGCGGCCTGCTCGAAGGTGGCCTGGAAGCGCTCCTCGCTGGCCGAGAGGTTCACTTCCGCCTCGCGTTGCTTCTCGCGCGCGGCGTGCAGCAGGGCGCGGGCCGCTTCGATCTCGACGATCCGGGTCCCCCGGCCGGACACGGGCGTGGGCTGGGCCAGCGTGGCCACGGCACGCCCCAGGCGGCGCCCGGCCAGCAGCCCGCCGATGGCCCCCAGCAGCGTCGCGCCCAGCACCGAGGCGGCCAGCGCGCCGGCGGCCCGCAGCCACAGCGCGCGGTACTCGCTGCGCGGGATCTCCACCACCACCGACCAGCCCGAGAGGCCGGACGGCGCGGCGAAGCGCTCGGCCTCGCTCAGCTTCACGTTCGCCGGCACGCGGTGCGCGATGGGCGTGCCCTGCCCGTCCAGCAGCGACGCGGCCCAGCCCCTGGGCAACTGCAGCGCATCGAGCTGGCGCTGCAGCACGGTGGTCTCGACCAGCGTCAGCAGTGCCAGCGCGGTGCCGCCCTCGCGCTGCGCCGGCACGGCGATGACCACCAGCGGCTGCTGCGTTTGCAGCGACACCACCACGTCGCCCACCGCCGGCTGGCCCGAGGCCAACGCGGTGGGCGCGGCGGCGTGCCCTTGCAGGCGCGGCAGCGTCGGCAAGGGCGCACCCAGCGGCAAGCGCGTGTCGAAGAGCATGCGCATGTCCGCGTCCACCACGATCACGTGGCTGCCGAAGCTCTGCTCGAAGTCCCGCGCCGCCTCGTACAGCGCGTCCCAGCCGCGGGCCTGGCGCAGCTGCGACGAGCGCGCGAGCATTTCCAGCGCCGCGATGCGCGTGGCCAGGGTCTGGTCCACCGCGGCGGCGAAGTTGCGCGCCTGGCTGCGCGCCCTGTCCTCGTAGCCCAGCCGCCCGGTGTTGATGCGGTCCCAGGCCAGGGCGCCGGCCAGCAGCGCCAACGGCAGCAGGCACCACCACACCAGCCGGGATAGGTAGCCCACCAGCGACATGCCGCCGTGCGGGGGCGCGGCGGCGGCCGAGCCTCCGGCCGGCATCAGGGCGTCCTCGCGCTTCATGGCGCGGCCGCCCCGGCGTGCCGGCCGCCGCGGTCCTGACAGCCTTCCTGGCTGCTGTCCTCGTCGAAGGCCAGGGGGTACGGCGGCTGCCGGCCCAGCGCCAGCGACAGCGCGTTGACCTGGCGCTTGAGCTCGATCATGTCCAGCTCGCGCCCCACCATGACGCGGTTGAAGCGCTCCAGCTCCTCGTTGCGCGCCGTCAGCGCCTGTTCGGCGCGCTTGCGCTCGGTGATGTCCAGCGCGATGCGGCACACGTAGCGCGCCGTGCCCTGGCCATCGAGCACCGGGAACAGGTGCGACATGAACAGCCGCGGCTGCCCGTCCATCGGCACCGTCTCCTCCACCGAGCAGCGCTCCAGCGAGCGCAGCACGCGCTCGTCGTTGGCGCGGAAGGCCGCCGCGGCCTGCGCGGGGAACAGTTCCAGGTCGGTGCGGCCCAGGATGTCCGCCTCGGCGCGGCCGAGGATGCGCTGCACGTTCGGGTTGGCGACGACGTAGCGCCCCTCGCGGTCCTTGATCGACAGCGCCGAGGGCGAGAAGTGCACGATCGCGTTGAGCTTGTGCTCGCGGTCGCGCAGCACCTCCTCGGCCTGCTTGCGCGCGGTGATGTCGCGCGAGACGCCGAAGACGCCGACCACGGCGCCGCCGTGGTCGCGCAGGGCGCCGCGGGTGGAGAGGAACACGCGCCGGCCCAGCGCCGTGTCGATCTCCACCTCGCGCGTGCGCGTTTGTCCGTCGGCCAGGATGCCGTGGTCCAGCGCGGCGAGCGTCTTGGCCTGCGCCGCGGGCAGCAGCGCGTGGTCGTCGTGGCCGAGCACCTCGCCGGCATCCTTGCCCAGCCAGCGCAGCGCCGCCGGATTGCAGAACAGGTAGCGGCCCTCGGTGTCCTTGGCGCTGATGGCGTCGGAGGAGTTCTCGGCGATGGCTTCCAGCAGGTGCCGCTCCTTGAGCTCGCGCTCGCGCAGCGCCTGCATCGCCGCGGTCCAGCGCCGCAGCTGGTGGTGCAGCAGCAGTGCCGTCACCAGCACGAAGAGCCAGCCCTTGCCCGTCTGCACCACGGAGCGCACGACCGGGTCGGTGACCAGCCAGGCGATCACGCGGTCCGACAGCAGCACCCACAGCGCGGCGGCCACGGCGTAGGTGAGCACCAGGCGGTCGCCGCGCGAGCGGGCCTTGCGATAACCGGTGTCAGGCGCAGGAGGTGGAACGTGGAGCAAGGCGGTCTGTGGCAGTGAAAGGGCCGCTGCGCGGCGGCCTGGGATCGGATCTCTTGTGCTCAGGCCAGCGCGGCGTCGAAGGCGCGCTCCAGCCGCTGCACGGCGCCATCGACGTCCTGCAGCTTGTCCAGCCCGAACAGCCCGATGCGGAAGGTCTTGAACTCCGGTCCCTCGCCGCACTGCAGCGGCACGCCGCCGGCGATCTGCACGCCCTGCGCGAGCAGCTTGCGCCCGGTGTGCAGTTCGGGGTCGGTGGTGTAGCTCACCACCACGCCCGGCGCCTGGAAGCCCGGTGCGGCCACCGGCGGGAAGCCCCGGCGCTCCAGCATCGCGCGCACCGCGGTGCCGAGCTTCCATTGCGCCTGGCACAGCCGTTCGAAGCCGGCGCGCTGCGTCTCGCGCATCACGTCGCGCGTGCGTTGCAGCGCGTCGGTGGGCAGCGTGGCGTGATAGGCATGGCCGCCGTTCTCGTAGGTCTGCATGATCTGCAGCCACTTCTTGAGGTCGCAGGCGAAGCTGGTGCTGGTGGTGTCGGCGATGCGCCGCGCGGCGCGCTCGCCCAGCATCACGAAGGCGGCGCAGGGCGATCCGCTCCAGCCCTTCTGCGGCGCGCTGATGAGCACGTCCACGGCGCAGTCGCGCATGTCCACCCACACGGCGCCGCTGGCGATGCAGTCGAGCACGAACAGCGCGTCCACGCGGCGCGCGGCCTCGCCGACGGCGCGCAGGTAGTCGTGCGGCAGCACCATGCCGGAGGCGGTTTCCACGTGCGGCGCGAACACCACCTCGGGCTTGCCGCGCTCGATGGCGGCCACGACCTCCTCGATGGGCGGCGGGGCGTAGGGCGACTGCGCGCCCTCGCCCTGGCGCCGCGCCTGCAGCACGGTGGTGGCGGCGGGGATGGAGCCCATGTCCAGCAACTGGCTCCAGCGGAAGCTGAACCAGCCGTTGCGGATCACGAGCGCGCGCCGCCCGGTGGCGAACTGCCGTGCCACGGCCTCCATGCCGAAGCTGCCGCTGCCGGGCACCACGGCCACGGCCGAGGCGCCGTAGGCATCGCGCAGCACGGCGGAGATGTCGCGCATCACGCCCTGGAAGCGGGCGGACATGTGGTTCAGGGCCCGGTCGGTATAGACGACCGAGTACTCAAGCAGGCCGTCGGGGTCCACATCGGGCAGCAAGCCGGGCATGAAGAGTCTCCTTTTGTGACTTCAGGGGGTGTGGGGCAGCTTAGCGGATGAATTTGCCGCTCCCGCCGGGGAGGCAAGCGATGTGCACGCGGACTGCGTTGCGACAAGGCCGGGCTCGGCAGGGAACCGCCTCCTGCCGCAGTCTGCTTGCGAAGCCCACTGAATTTTCCGTAATATCCAACTTAACGGAATTTTCGAATATTGCCGTGTTGACGGAGCCACGGCCGCAACACGCCTTGAGTGGTAACGGCCCTCACGGGCCACCAGACCTGGAGAGGCTGGAAATGAAAACCGAATCTTCAATCCTCAGCCAAACCTCCCGTGCAGCCGTTCGAACCCGGCGCGCCGCATCGAAGACACCGCCATCCGATTACGCGTCTCCCGCCGAGATCCGGGCACTGTTGGCCAACAGCCTGGCCAGCCGGCAACAGCGGCTGCAGGCGCAGGACATGATGTCCACGGACGAAGCGGCGGCATTGGTGGGCACGAGTCGCGTCACGATCAACGCCTGGATTGCAAAGGGTCGGGCGATCGGCCTGACCCAGACCAAGCGCGGCTATCGCATGCCGCGCTGGCAGTTCGAGCCCTTGATGTGGGACGCCTTGCCCAAGCTCACCGCCGCGCTGGGCCTCCGGGAGGGCTGGGCACTGCTGGCGTTCCTGGAAACGCCGCTGGGTGGCCTGGGCGGACTGACGCCGCGGCAAGCCATCGAGCAGGGCCAGGCACAGCGTGTCATCGAGCTGGCAGCGCAGGAGGACCAATGAACAGAGTCCTGAATGAAGCTCCAAGAGCTGTCCTACGTACCGGAACATGAGCTTCCGGTTGCATCCACGTTGTTTCGTATCCAGCGGGCCCGATCTCGCCCCGGCACGCAGGCCATCGGGCCGCTGAGGGTCTCACCCCCGGGCACCCTGGCCGGTCGCTTCGACCTGGCCGAGCAAATCGTCGGCTATTTCGCCGAAGGGCCGGAAACGGCGATCTACGAAACGCTGGCTCGGCGCGAAGCCGTTGACCTTTCGTTGGCCGACATCGGCCGCCGTTGTCTGCTGGCACTGCAGACCCGGCAGACCATGCGACTGCTGGACCTTCGGCCCCATGCGTCGTTCCTGCCGGTGCTGCAATCGCTGCGCGTCGGCGTCACCCAACGGATCGCCGCCGATGCGTCGCGCCTGGGTTTCGATGGCCTGGTCTACCGGTCCGCGCAGCACTACGGGCATGACTGCTATGCGCTGTTCCAGCCTGTTCTGGGCCACCTCAAGCTGCTCTGGCGCAAGCCCTTGCTCGATCCGTCCGGTGGCCCGCATCACGCCCTGCTGACCGCCTTGCACGGTTCACAGGTGCCATTGGTGCCCTGAGCTGTCGTTGAGCCGGCCTGTCGGTCGCCTTGGCTCACCACTCCGTCCGCGCAGGCCCCGGCTCCGCAGGTCGCCAGGCCGTTCAAGTCGCCGTCTGGAACCGGCATCAGGTTCAAGGCGTATCCGCCCCCGCGCTGGGCAAATAACTCCACTTCGGCGTCGCCAGCAGCACGAACAGCGACACCGCCGCCAGCGCCATGGCCACGTACAGAAAGCCCGGCGCGTTCGTGAAGCGTTGCGGGTAGATCGCTTGCGCCGCACCCAGCCCCGCCGCGTTGCCCGCCAGCGCCAGAATCGCCGCCGCGAAATCGCGGAAGCGCCGCGCCCGGTTCGCGCCTTGTGACCAGCGCGGGTCGGTGTTGTAGCTGGGCAGGTGGTGGTGCGCGTCCTCCAACTGCTCCAGCACGGCGATGAAGGTGCGCAGGTTGGAGATCGCCCGCTCCGCCATGTAGTTCAGGCAGGCCAGGCACAGCGAGGCCACCGGGAAGCCGAAGATGAGCCACTCCACCGGCGGCTCCCTGGCGCCCGCGGCCGGGCGCAGCGCCACCAGCACCGCCAGCAGGCTCACGACCAGGCTCACGTACAGCGCCAGCGCCTGCTGGCGCTGCGTGATGCGCGCGTTCACCTCCTGGTTGGCGGCAATGAAGCGGTAGTTGGCATCGACGAAGGTTTTGGACATCGGGATCGAGGAAGAGTGGTCTGGGCGGATTCAGCCCCGTTCAGGCGCGGCGGACCGCCTGCATCCTGTGAGCTGTCCAGTATTCCAGCGGCAGCAAGGCCAGCGTGAGGCCCACCATGCCCAGCAGCAGCATGCGCGGCGTCCAGCCCATGAGGGACAGCGAGGCGCACAGCCCCAGCGTGCCCACGCGGGAGGCCGTCAGCACGATGGAGCGGCCAAGGAGGCTGGCTTCCAGCGAAGCGCCCTCCTTCACCATGCCGCCCAGCGTCACGCCCATCTTTTGCGCGTTGACCAGCGGCAGGCCCACCGCGTAACCGGCCACGAAGAAGAACAGGAACCACGGCACCTGCAAGGCCGCCAGCAGGCTGGCCCAGGCCAGCGCCATCAGCCCCAGGAGCCGGCGCAGCGTGCGCAGGCTGGGCCCCGACTGGGCCCGCAGGGCCTGCCGCGTCAACAGGCCCGCACCCAGCAGCGAGGCCAGGGCTTCCACCCAGGCATAGCCGGACAGGGAGCCCACCACCGTCATCGCGCCGCAAACGAACAGCGACAGGCGCAACGCGTGTCCCGCGCCCTCCACCACGTAATAAGGCGCGGTCCTCCAGAAGCGCGGCTGCCGCAGCAGTGCCAGCACGGCGGCCTTGCGCGCCGGCGGCAGGCTCAGCGGCTCGTGGCGCATGCAGGCCAGCAAGGCCAGCGCCGCCAGTCCCGCGCTCAGGAACACGACTGCCAGGCTTTCGGAAAACAGCCTGAACACCAGCAGCGCCCACAGCGGCGCGAACAGCTTCAGCAGGGTGGCGGCGGCCTCCACGGCGCAGAGATAGGCCTGCCGCACCGCGGCGCCCGGCAGGTTCGCCTCCAGCCACAGCCGCGCACCGTAGCTCAGGCCGCGGGCCAGCCCGCCCAGCCCGCACAGCAGCACCAGCCGCGCCGTCACAGGCACCGGCAGCGCGCCGGCCAGCACCAGCGTGCCCGCCAGCGCCGCCACGCCCGCCCGCTGCAGGCGCAGGGCGGGCCAGGCTTCCCGCGCCATCAGCCGGTTGGCGGCCACCTGCCCCAGCACCGTGGCCGCCTGCTGCCCGGCAATGAACAGCAGCACCGCCAGCACCTGCCCGTGCGTGAACGCGTAGGCGCCGACGAAGCCGGTATAGAAGACGTCCACGCCCACGAACAGCAGCGTGGAGCGCCAGACGACGGCTTCGGCGGAGGGAGAGTGGAACCAGCGCGCCGCGACCGTTCTCATGGGCCGCGCAGCCGCGCGTGCACCTCGCGCGCCAGCCGCATGCCGATCACCCCGGCGTTCTCGGCGTCACCCGCTTCGCCCAGCGGCAGGCTGTCCCAGGCCACCGTTTCCGCATCGGGCGCCAGCGCGGCCAGGGCCTGGTTCAGCCGGCTGCCGGGCACCTCGCGCAGGTCCAGCACCGCCACCAGCACCCATTCCCAGTTGATCGCCAGGCGCAGCAGGCCGACGAAATGGTGCCGGCCCAGGCGCTGCAGAGGCGCCAGCTCTTCCGCCGCCAGCCGCGCCAGCACGGCCTGCATGCCCCGCGGCGAGACGTCCGGGGGTTCCAGCACTTCCGTGAACACCGCCGCCCAGCGGCCGGGCGCCGATTGGAGCTGCTCCGCTCGCCGCCCCACCAGGATCCGCTGGCCGGGCAGCAGCACCAGCGAGGCCAGGGTGGTCCCCCAGCTCCAGCCGGCCGCGGCCACGGCCGAAGGCGGCGGGACGTTCCTTTCGCGGATCAGCCGCGCCATCACCAGGCCCTCGGTGTAGGAGCGCTCGCCGGTGCGCAGGCGCAGCTCGCCGGGACGGCGCGTCCAGTGCTTCAGCGCCGCGCGCCGGCCGTCGAAGCCTCCAGGCCGGGCCAGCACCGCTTCAAGCACCCGCGGATGGTGCACCCCGAACTCGGCCTGCAGTTCCGGCGCGATCGGCATGGGCTCCGGCGAGTGGATGCCCGACACCTGCAGCCGGGGCTCGAAACAGGCCCAGCCGAAGGGCTCGAAGAGGTCGCTCACGGCTGCGTGCCCCGCGCCAGCGGCAGCTCCAGCACGAACACCGCGCCGCCCTCCGCCGCGTTGCCCGCCGTCAGCGTGCCGCCGTGGCGCTCGACGATGCCGTAGCTGATGGACAGGCCCAGCCCCGTGCCCTTGCCCACCGGCTTAGTGGTGAAGAAGGGGTCGAACACCCGCGACAGCGCCGCCTCCGGAATGCCCGGCCCGTTGTCGCGGAAGCTCACCCGCACGCGCTCGCCCGTGAGCTCGCTCTCGATCCACAGCGCCGGCGCGGAGCCTTCGCGCGGCGGCTGCGCCGAGGCCGCGTCGTAGGCGTTCTGGATCAGGTTCATCACCACCTGCATCAGCTGCCCGGTGCTGCCCGACACCGTGCACGGCCCCGCCGGCGTCCACTGCACGCTGAAGCCCTGCGCCGTGCCCTTGCAGACCCAGTGGATGGCGCGCTCGATCACGGCGTTGAGATCCACCGCCGCGTGCTCCTCGCGGTCCACCGCCGAGAAGCGTTTCAGGCCCTGCACGATGTCGGCCGTGCGCTGCGCGCCTTCGAGCATGCCGGCGATGAGCGAGGGCAGGTCCGCCAGCAGGTGGTCGATGCGCAGCGAGCGGCGCAGCGCCGCCAGCTCGGCCGCGTCGGCCTGGGCGTGCACGGCCTCCAGGTACTGCGACAGCCGCTGCCCGTAGCGCTGCAGCGCCAGCACGTTGCCCAGCACGAAGCTGATCGGGTTGTTGAGCTCGTGCGCCACGCCGGCCACCAGGCGGCCCAGCGAGGCCAGCTTTTCCGAGTGCAGCAACTGCTGCTGCGTGCGCTTGAGCGCCTCGTGCGCCTCGCGCAGCTCGCGGTAGGCGCGCTTGATCTCGGCCATGGGCCGGCCCACGAAGACCGTGCCCACGCGGCGCCCGTTGCCGTCCAGCCGTGGCGTGCAGTTGAGATCCACCGGTACCGCGCGGCCCTGGGCGTCCAGCAGCTCGATCTCCACCGCTTCGCCCGCGCGCGACGGCGTGGGCGTGCGCTGCTCGACGATGGCGCGCAGCCGCGCCACGGCCGCCTCGTCGGCCAGCAGCGTATAGACGCTGGTGCCGCGCAGCTCCGCGTCGCTGCGCCCGATGAGCTCGCGCAGCGCGGCGTTGGTTTCCTCGATGGCGCCGCGGTGGTCGCAAGCCACCAGCACGTCGCTCATGGCCGAGAGCAGGCTGAAGATGAACTGCTGCGACTGCTCCAGCTGCGCGTTCTTCTCCTCCAGCGCCACTTCGTCGCGCAGCAGCTGCGAATAGACCTCGTCCATCTTCTGGATCACGTCGATCCAGGTGTCCTCCTCCACGCCTTCGAGCCGCGCCTCCTCGCCCAGCAGGCGGTGGCGCTGCGGGTCGTCCAGCGGCGAGGGACGCGCGGGGCGCCGGGAGCGGGAGCCGTCGTTCATGGCGTCAGTGCACCGTGCACACCATGCACGGATCGAAGGAGCGCACCACGTGCTGCACCGCCACCGGCGTGGCCTCGCCGCGGCGCACCGGCGCCCCCTGCAGCGCGGCCTCCAGCGCGCCCGGCGTGCCGGCGGCGTCGCGCGGGGAGAAGTTCCAGGAGGTGGGCGCGACGATCTGGTAGCTCGCG
Source organism: uncultured Azohydromonas sp. (assembly GCF_937926365.1). Taxonomy (GTDB): domain Bacteria; phylum Pseudomonadota; class Gammaproteobacteria; order Burkholderiales; family Burkholderiaceae_C; genus Azohydromonas. Next base: position 13,986 of record NZ_CALAOH010000006.1, read on the forward strand.
ATGCGCCCGCGCTCCACGCGCAGCCAGTGGCCCAGGCTGCCGCGCGCGGCTTCCACCAGGCCCGTGCCGGCGCCGTCCTCCGGCAGCTCCGCCGCCTCGCACCAGGGCTCGCCCGGGCGCAGCGCGCGCAGCCAGTCTTCCATCAGCGGCACCACGCGCGCGAGCTCCAGCAGCCGCGCCAGCACGCGGGTGTGGACGTTGCCGCCACAACGGCGCACCGCGTCCAGCACCAGCGGCTGCGCCGCCGCGAGCTGGCGCGCCACGGCGCCGCACTCCACCACCTGCCCGGCCAGGCGCGGCGCCTTGTTCCAGGTGTAGGCGCCGGCCTTGTCCGCCACCGGCAGCGTCAGGCCCTCGCGCGGGTGCAGCGCGCCGCCGCCGTCGGCCAGCCAGGCATGGGTGGCGTCCTCGGTGATGGCGTCCACGTCCAGCGGACGCAGCGCCTGCGCCTGCTGGTGCCACACGCCGCGCGGCAGGGCATGCGTGCCATCGGGCTGCAGGTAGGCGCCGTAGCTCAGGAAGCGCCCCGGGCCGGGGCCCAGCGCGTCCAGGCCCAGCGCGTCCGAGATCGCCAGGAACAGGCCGAAGTCGCCGCGGTCACCCTCCTGCAGCCAGGCGCGCAGCGCGTCCTCGCTCTGCAAGGCGGTGACTTCCTCCAGCGGCGCGCCGAAGAGCTGCTGCTGCAGGAAGCCGCGGAACTCGCGCACCTTGGCCAGCAGCCGCAGCCGCTCGGCGGGCTCCACCGCGCGCGTGCAGCCGCCGGGGTGGATGGCATGCGTGTGCGGCCACTTGCCGCCCAGCATGCCCAGCAGCGTGAACCAGCGCTGGCGCGCGGCGATGGCGCGGCGCGCCAGCTCGCCGGCCTGGGCCTCGAAGCGGCGCAGCGCCTCGGCATGCCAGCGCTCGCCCGCGTACACCGCGCGCGTGAAGTCGGGCATGAAGAAGAGATAGAAGTGCGTGAGGTGGTCGGCCAGGTTCTCGGTGGCGAGCATCAGGTTCTGCGCCAGCAGCCCGTTGGGCGGCGGCGCCACGCCGGCCAGGTCCGACAGCGCCCGCGCCGCGGCCACCGACTGCGACACCGAGCAGATGCCGCACAGCCGCGGCACGATCACCAGCGCGTCCAGCGGCTCCTTGCCCGGCAGGATCTGCTCGAAGCCGCGGTACATGGGCGAGTTCACCCATGCGGCCCGCACGCGGCCTTGCGCCACGTCGAGCTGCACTTCCAGATCGCCCTCGACGCGGTTGAAGGGGCCGACGATCAGCCTGCTCATTCCACTCCTCGTTACTTCAGCCGCGTGCGCCGCACCGCCGGCGGCACCACCACGCGGTCCGACACCGCGTTGAGCTTGACGCGCTTGGGCGTCGCGCTCTTGGACAGCGAGGCCAGCGCGACGAACCAGGCCTTGGGCATGTCGGTGGGCAGCCCGATGGGGATGCCCGCGACCTTGGGCGTGAGGTGGAAGGCGTGGCGCGGCTCCTGGAAGCCCGGTTCGGTGCAGCTCACGCAGGCGTAGCCGCCGCGCGTGCACGAGCCCTCGCCGTTCCACAGCCGCGTGTTGCAGTCGGCATGCGCCTGCGTGCCCTTGCAGCCCATGTGTTCCATCATGCAGCCCAGGTCGCCGGGCCTTTCGGCGCTGGCCTTGAACTCGTAGAACTCGTTGCGCGTGCAGCCGTGGTGCACGAGCTGGTCGGCGTAGAAGCGCGGGCGCTGCAGCGGGTCGAGGCCGTCGGCGCCGAGTTGCCCCTCGGCCAGCGCCATGAGCGTGTCCACCACCCAGCCCGGGTGCGTGGGGCAGCCCGCGACGTTGACCACCGGCAGCCCGCCCGTGGCGCGGAAGTCCGTGCCCAGCAGCCCGCCGGGGTGCTCGTCCTCGTACTGCAGCCCGCAGGCCTCGGTCGGATTGGGACCGCCGGCCGTGATGCCGCCCCAGGCCGCGCAGCTGCCGATGGCCACCACGTGGCGCGCCACGCCGGCCAGGCGCCGCACCCAGGCGATCATGGGCACGTTGGTGCCGGCCAGGTGGTGGAAGCGCCCGCTGCCGTTGGGCCCGCGCAGCAGCGCGCCCTCGATGCACAGCGCATCCACCTGCACGCGGCCGTCGATGCAGTCGTCCAGCAGTTCCCTCACCTCATGGCCGCTTTGCAGCGACAGCGAGGGGTGCCACAGCAAGTTGATGCCGGCGTCGCGCAGCAGCGCATGGAAGTCCGTGGTGTCGGCGCACAGCAGCGACATGCTGCAGCCGCCGCAGCCGCCGGACTGGAGCCACAGGACGTTGAAGGGGTCAGCAGGCGTCATTCAGGGCTCGCTTTGGCAATGAAGGATGGCGCCATGCCACGGAGAGTGCAGTGCCGTCTTGGAGCAGTGGACTTGCTGTCTCTCGTGAGCCAAGGCGCTGCGCACCCTACGAAGTTGAGAGCGGGGCAAATCAGCCTGCGGCCAGCCCCTGAGGGCTTTCGCCATGCCGTGCTGTGCGATGACTTTCACCCCTTCTCCTCCAACCCATACCGCACCAGCTTCGCGCGCAGCCCCACGCGCGAGAGGCCGAGTTCGCGTGCGGCGTGGGTCTTGTTCCAGCGCAGGCGCAGCATCACCTCGCGCAGCAGCATGGCCTCCACGGCTTCCAGCCGCTGCGCCAGCGTGCCGCTGGCCGGCAGCGCCGGCGCGCCACGGCCGTGGCCCTGTCCATTGCCCGCGGCGGCAGCGGCGCTCACCCCGGCCTGCCCGTGCAGCACCTTGAGCGAGAAGTGGCGCGCGGGGACCACGGGGCCGTCGCTCAGCGCCGCGGCGCGGCGGATCTCGTTGCGCAGTTCGCGGATGTTGCCCGGCCACGGATAGCCCATCAGCACCGGCGTCACGTCCTCGTCGAAGCGCAGCCCGGCGCGGCCCAGCTCCAGCCCCACGTCGTGCAGCAGCCGCCGCGCGATGGGCGGGATGTCGGCCACGCGCTCACGCAGCGCCGGCATGGCCAGCGTCACGCCCGCGATGCGGTAGTACAGGTCCTCGCGGAAGCGCCCGGCGCGCACCTCGGCCTCCAGGTCGCGGTGCGTGGCCGCGACCACGCGCACGTCCACCGGCACCGGCGTGGCGGAGCCCACCGGCCGCACCTCGCCCTCCTGCAGCACGCGCAGCAGCTTCACCTGGAAGGCCGGCGAGGTCTCGCCGATCTCGTCCAGGAAGATCGTGCCGCCGTGGGCGCGCTGGAACAGGCCCGGGTGGTCCTCGTAGGCGCCGGTGAAGGCGCCGCGCTTGTGGCCGAACAGCTCGCTCTCCAGCAGCGTGTCGGCGATGGCGGCGCAGTTCTCGATCACGAAGGGCGCCGCCGCGCGCGGGCTGGCGTAGTGGATGGCGCGCGCCAGCAGCTCCTTGCCCGTGCCCGATTCGCCCAGCACCAGCACCGGCAGGTCGTAGCGCGCCATGCGCTCGGCCATGGCGCACACGCCGTCCAGCGGGCTGCCCGGGGCGCGCTCGATGCGATCGAAATCGAACACCGCGCGCGCCCTGGCCAGCGCCTCGCTGCGGCGCTGGCGCAGCACGGGCGTGGCGGTGCGCAGGTCCACGTCCAGGCGCTGCAGGCTGCGCTGCAGGGTGCGGGTCTCGGCCGCGGCGCGCACGGTGGCCAGCAGCGCATCGGGCACCCAGGGCTTGAGCACGTACTGATGGATGCCCGCCTCGTTGAGCCCGGTGATGATGTCCTCGCTGTCGGTGTAGCCGCTGACGATGATGCGCACCGCCTCGGGCCAGCGCTGGCGCGCCTCCTTGAGGAACTCCACGCCGCTGACGCCCGGCATGCGCTGGTCGCACAGGATCACGGCCACCTCGTGGCGCTCCATCAGCGCGCGCGCCTCGTCGGCATGCGCCGCTTCGAGGATGTGGAACTCCTCGTCCAGCGTGCGCCGCATGGCCTCGCGCGAGCGCGCCTCGTCATCGACGACGAGGACGATGGGTAGCGGGTCGGCAGCGGGCGGGATCATGGGCGGTGACGGCTCGGGAGCGCGGGGCAAGGCGGCCATTGTCCCTGGCCGGCCGGCGGCACCGGCGCGGCTCAGCAGATGCGCGGCAGCTGCTCCCCGCTCAACCAGTCCACCACGCGCCGCCCGCCCAGCCTGGTTGCCATCTGCACGAAGCGGTGCGGGTCCTCGGTCACGGTGCCGATGCGCGCCGCGTTCGCGCCGAGGGGGTGCGCGCGCATGGCGGCCAGCACCGCGTCGGCCGCCTCCGGCGCGCAGACCGCGATGAGCTTGCCCTCGTTGGCGACGTAGAGCGGGTCCAGCCCCAGCAACTCGCAGGCGGCGTCCACCTGCGGCAGCACGGGAATGGCGGCCTCCTCCAGCAGCATGCCCACGCCGGACTGGCGCGCGATCTCGTTGAGCGTGGTCGCCAGGCCGCCGCGCGTGGGGTCGCGCAGCACGTGCAGCGTGCCCTCGCGCCCCGGCAGCGCGGCCAGCATGTCCGCCACCAGGGCGTGCAGCGCGGCGGTGTCGGAGACGATGGCCGTCTCGAAGGCCAGCGACTCGCGCTGCGACAGCACCGCCACGCCGTGCTCGCCGATGGTGCCGGAGACCAGGATCACGTCCCCGGGCCGCGCGTTGGCGCCCGAGGTGTCCACGCCCGGCGCGGCCACGCCCACGCCGGTGGTGGAGATGAAGACGCCGTCGCCCTTGCCCTGCTCCACCACCTTGGTGTCGCCGGTGACGATGGCCACGCCGGCCTCGCGCGCGGCGGCGCCCATCGAGTCCACGATGCGCTTGAGATCGGCCAGCGGGAAACCTTCCTCCAGGATGAAGCTGGCGCTGAGGTACAGCGGCGTGGCGCCGTTCATCGCCACGTCGTTGACGGTGCCGTGCACGCTCAGGGCGCCGATGTCGCCGCCGGGGAAGAACAGCGGCGAGATCACGTGCGCGTCGGTCGCCACCACCAGGCGCCCGGCGCCGGGCAGCGGCAGCGCCGCGCCGTCGTGGCCCTGGCGCAGGTACGGGTTGTCGAAGGCCGGCAGGAACAGCTCCTCGATGAGCTGCATGGCGGCGCGTCCGCCGGCGCCGTGGTTCATGTCCACGCGGCCGGTCTTGACGTTCAGCGGGCGGACGTAGTCCTTCTTGATGGTGCTCATGGGTGCTGTGCCCTCACGCCGCCACGACCGGGATGTCGCGGAACCGGCCGTAGGAGTAATGGGCCGCGCAGGCGCCTTCGGAGGACACCATGCACGAGCCCATGGGGTTCTCGGGCGTGCACACGCTGCCGAAGAGCTTGCAGTCCGTCGGGCGCTTGACCCCGCGCAGGATCTCGCCGCAGGCGCATTGCTTGTGGTCGGGCACCGGGCGGTAGGTGAGCGCGAAACGCTTCTCGGCGTCGAAGCGCTCGAATTCCGGGCGGATCCTCAAGGCGCTGCCAGGCACCTCGCCCAGCCCGCGCCATTCGAAGCTCTCGCGCAGCTCGAACACCTCGGCCACCACGGCCTGCGCCGCGGCGTTGCCCTGGCGCGTGACGGCGCGGCTGAACTCGTTCTCCACCTCGGCGCGGCCCTCGTTGACCTGGCGCACCAGCATCAGCACCGCCTGCATCACGTCCAGCGGCTCGAAGCCGGCGATCACCACGGGCTTGCGGTAGTCGCGCGCGAAACCTTCGTAGGGCGCCGAGCCGATGACGATGCTCACGTGCGCCGGGCCGACAAAGCCGTCCAGCGGCACGGTGCGCCAGTCGCGCACCTCGGGCGAGTTCAGGATGTGCGCGATGGCCGCCGGCGTGAGCACGTGGCAACACAGCACGCTGAAGTTCTTCAGGTCTTCCCGGGCCGCCTGGCGGATCGCCAGCGCCGTGGGCGGCGTGGTGGTCTCGAAGCCGATGGCCAGGAACACCACCTCGCGCTGCGGATTCGCGCGCGCGACCTGCAGCACGTCGGCCGCGGAATAGACCATGCGGATGTCGCCGCCGCGCGCCTTGGCGCGCATCAGCGACAGCGGCTCGCCGCCCGGCGACGCGGGCGAGGCCGGCACGCGCAGCGTGTCGCCGTAGGTGCAGACGATGGCGCCGCGCTGCAGCGCGAGCCGGATCGCCAGGTCGATGCGCCCGATGGGCAGCACGCACACCGGGCAGCCCGGGCCGTGGACCATGCGCACGTTGGGCGGCAGCAGCTCCGTCACGCCGTAGCGCGAGATGGCGTGCGTGTGGCCGCCGCAGAACTCCATGAAGGCGTAGGCGCGTGCCGGGTCGGCCTCGGCCGCCAGGCGCGCGGCGATCTTGCGGGCGATCTCGCCGTCGCGGAACTCGTCGATGTACTTCATGGCGCGGGCGTGGTGTTGTCGTTGAGCGCGGCGAGCTCGCCGAACAGCGCCAGGGTGCGCTCGGCCTCCTCGGGGTCGATCATCCCGATGGCATGGCCGACGTGGACGATGACGTAGTCGCCCAGCCGCGCCTGCGGCACGAGGGCGATGGACACGGTCTTGCGCACGCCGCCGAGGTCCACCACGGCGTCCGTGCCTCCTTCGGGCAGGCTGACCACGCGGGCCGGTAAGGCTAGGCACATGAGGAGGTCTCCGTCAGGGCGGGTTGAGCCAGGGTTTCGAATTCGGTGGATGCGTCCGCAGCGATGGCCGTGGCGGCCAGGCCTCCGGGCTCGGCCAGCTGCAGCGCGGCGGCCCAGGCCTGGCCCAGCGCCAGCCCGGCGTCGCCGCAGCTCACGGCCTGGGGCCGCAGTACGGGCAGGCCCAGGGCCGCGAGCGTGTGCGTCAGCCGCGCGTTCAGCAGCCGGTTGAAGAAGCAACCACCGCCCAGCGCCACCTGCGCCGCGCCATGTTGCTGGCTGGCGCGCTGCGCCCAGCCGGCCAGCGCGTCGGCGAGCTGCACGTGGAACAGCGCCGCGGCCTCGCCCTGCCGGCCGGCGTCGCCCAGCGTGGCCACGTGTTCCAGCAGCGGCAGCAGCGCCAGCGTGCCGTCGGCGCCAACGCGCGCCAGCGGTGGTCGGACTTCTTGCGCCAGCGCCTCGATCAGCGTGGGCAGCGCGGTGACGGTGTCGGTGGCCAGCCGCTCCAGCGCGATGGCGGCCTCGGCCTCCGCCGCCTGGCGCACCGACAGGCCCAGCAGCCCGGCCGCGGCATCGAACCAGCGGCCGGCGCTGGTGGAGGCGGGGCAGTTCAGGCCGCGCGCCAGCATGGTCGCCACCAGCCTGGCGGTGCCTTCGCCCACGGCGGGGCCGAGGCGCGGCGGGATGTCCGCGCCGCGGCCCAGCGCGTGCAGCACTGCGGCGGCCAGGCGCCAGGGTTCGCGCGCGG
>NZ_CALAOH010000007.1 GCF_937926365.1 uncultured Azohydromonas sp.
CCGCGTCCAGCGGACCCGGGGAGGACAGCAGCCGCTGCAGCACCGGCGAGGCGGCCGGCGCCGGCGCCTGGCCCGGCAAGGCGGCGAAGAACTCGCCGGCCAGCCGCGCCAGCACGGCCGGGTCGGGCAGCCCCGGCGGCACGGCCTCGGAAGAAGGAAGACTCGACATGGGCCGGCGCTCCGATTACTTGTAGGTGTCCGGGTAGTCGTGGTACTTGCCGATTTCCACGTCCTCCAGCACCGCCAGCGCGTCGTCGCTCTGCACCGCCAGCGAGCAGTACAGGCTGATCAGGTAGGAGGCGATCGCGTGCCGGTTGATGCCCATGAAGCGCACCGACAGCCCCGGGCTCTGCTCGCCCGGCAGCCCCGGCTGGTACAGGCCCACCACGCCCTGGCGCTTGTCGCCCACGCGCAGCAGCAGGATCTTGGTCTTGCCGTCGGCCACGGGCACCTTGTCGCTGGGGATCAGCGGGATGCCGCGCCAGGTCAGGAACTGCGAGCCGAACAGGCTGACGGTGGGCGGGGGCACGCCGCGGCGCGTGCACTCGCGCCCGAAGGCGGCGATGGCCAGCGGGTGCGTCAGGAAGAAGGCCGGCTCCTTCCACACCCGCACCAGCAGCTCGTCCAGGTCGTCCGGCGTGGGCGCGCCGGTGAGCGGGTACACGATCTGGTCCGGATGCACGCTGGCCAGCAGCCCGTAGTCCGGGTTGTTGATCAGCTCGTTCTCCTGCTTCTCCTTGATGGTCTCGATGGTCAGCCGCAGCTGCTCCTTGATCTGGTCGTGCGGGCTGCTGTAGAGGTCGGAAACGCGGGTGTGCACGTCCAGCACGGTGCTCAGCGCGTTGAGCTGGAACTCGCGCGGCCGGTCCTCGTAGTCCACGAAGGTGGCGGGCAGCTCGGCCTCGTCGCGCTTGGCGCACAGCACCTTCACGTCCTGCGGGTTGCGCACCTTGTTGAGCCGGTACACGCCGGCTTCCACCGGCAGCCACTGCAGCAGGTGCGTGAGCCAGCGCGGCGTGAGCGTGGGCAGGACGGGCGTGGTCTTGGTGGCGTTGGCCAACTGCCGCGCGGCGGCGTCGCCCAGCACGGTGTGCGGCTGGGCGGTGTCGGCCGCGAAGGGCTCGGCGGGAAGGTTCATGGGTTTTCTCCTCTCTGGTTGAGTCGTGCAGGCGGGGCCTGCGGGTGGTTGGCGCCGCGGGTGCAGCGGGTGTGTTCGGGCAAGGGAAGCCCCGCCATGCCTTTGAAAAGGCACGGTTGCTTGCGGGAAGGCGGGGCCGGTGGTTGTGAGGCCAGGGACGGTGGCCGAACGAAGGCCGTTGGCCAGTGGCTGAAGGTTGGTGGCCGGTAGCTGGTCTGCTTCGCTGACTACTCCGCCATCCCCGCGCAGGCGGGGATCCAGGCGGTCCCCATGTCAGCCGGAGGCTGGTTTGCAGGAGCGCTGGGGCCACGGCATCGAAACGCCGGCATGGCCGCCTCGATCCGACGTGGGGCCGCCTGGATTCCCGCCTTCGCGGGAATGACGAAGCAATTGAGGAAGCAGCTCCAGCTCACGGCCGACGCCCTGTGTCCCTCACGGCGGGATGTCGTCGGTCGGCCGCTCGCGTGTTTCCACGGCCTCGGCCGCCTTGCCCTGCGCCGCCCCCTCCTCGCGCGTGAGCGCCTGCGTCACGTGGCTGCCCGGCGCGACGCTGCGCGTGAGCCAGACGTTGCCGCCGATGACGGAACCGCGGCCGATGGTCACGCGGCCCAGGATGGTGGCGCCGGCGTAGATCACCACCTCGTCCTCGACGATCGGGTGCCGCGCGCCGCCTTTTTGCAGGTGGCCCTCCTCGTCGGTCTCGAAGCGCCGCGCGCCCAGCGTCACGGCCTGGTACAGCCGCACGTTGGCGCCGATGCGCGCCGTCTCGCCGATCACGACGCCGGTGCCGTGGTCGATGAAGCAGCCCGGACCGATGCGCGCGCCGGGATGGATGTCGATGCCGGTCTCGCCATGCGCCAGCTCCGCCACCAGCCGCGCCAGCAGCGGCACGCCCAGCGTGTGCAGCGCGTGCGCGATGCGGTGGTGGACCATGGCCTGGATGCCGGGGTAGCACAGCAGCACCTCGTCCACGCCGCGCGCGGCCGGGTCGCCGTGGAAGGCGGCCAGCACGTCGCTGTCCAGCAGCGTGCGGATGCCCGGCAGCGTGGCGGCGAAGTCGCGCACCACCGCCGCCGCCCGCAGCTGCACCTGCGGCTGCGGGCCTTCGCCCGGCGCCGCGCCGCGCGCGGCCTGGCGCTGCTGGTGCAGCAGCTCCAGCGCCACCTGCTCCTGCAGCGCGCCGAGCACGGCGTGCAGCGTGTGGCCGACGTAGTAGTCCTCGCTCTCCTGGCGCAGGTCGGGCGGGCCCAGGCGCATGGGGAACAGCGCCCCGCGCAGCCCGGCCACGATGCCGGCCAGCGCCTCGCGCGAGGGCAGCTCGCGCGCACCCACCTCGCGCGGGCGCTGCTGCTGCTCGCGCCAGCGCTCGCGCG
>NZ_CALAOH010000008.1 GCF_937926365.1 uncultured Azohydromonas sp.
GCGGCGGGCGCTACGCGCTGTGCACCATGTGCATCGGCGTGGGGCAGGGCATTGCCGTGGTGCTCGAAAGGGTCTGATCCCGCGCGCGCTGCAAGCCAGCGCCAGGGCCGTGCACGGCTGCAGCAGCGCGTGCAGCCGTTGACATGGCCCTGCATCAGCCCTCACGCCGCGCCGCAGGCGCGGTGACGAAGCGCCTGGCCGGGCCGGCGTCGCTGCCGCCTCGCCGCAAGCCCTGACTCTTCAAGCGGCATCTGCCACCGCCGCAGATGAGCCCGCACCTGGACACGCGCCCGTGCCGCGCGTGCTCCAGCAACCGCACGCCACGGGTGCGGTGTCCCTTCAAGCATTCCACTCCAAGGAGACCCCTGATGAAGAAAATCGCCATCGCGATGGCCGTGCTGCCCGCGGCCGCCGCCGTGCAAGCCCAGTCCAGCGTCACGCTCTACGGCCTGGTCGACGCCGGTGTCGAGGTCGTCAACCACGCCAGTGCCATGGGCGGCTCGGTCACGCGGCTGACCTCCGGCGGCCAGAACTCCTCGCGCTGGGGCCTGCGCGGCAGCGAGGACCTCGGTGGCGGGCTCAAGGCGATCTTCCAGCTGGAAAGCGGCATCTCCATCGATACCGGCGCCAACGACAACCCGCTCTTCCGCCGCCAGGCCAACGTGGGCCTGGAAGGCGGCTTCGGCCGGCTGGTCGCCGGGCGCTCCTACACCACGGCCTACGACTTCATCCTGCCCTTCGACCCGATGGGCTATGCGCCGGCCTATTCCTGGGCCACGGCGGCCAGCGGCACCAGCGCGGCAGGGCGCAGCGCCTACGGCATGACGACCGCGTTCGACAACCTCCTGAAGTACCAGGGCACCTTCGGCGGCTTCAAGCTGGGAGCTTCCTACGGCTTCGGCGAGGTGGCGGGCGACAGCAGCGCGGGCCGGCGCTATGCCCTGGGCGTGGGCTACGCCGCGGGGCCGTTGAGCGCCGCCTTGACCGGCGAGCGCGTCAACGCCCCGACGAGCGCGGCGCCGCAGAGCAAGACGACGACCTATCACCTGGGCCTGGGCTGGAAGATCAACAACGCCTTCGCCCTCAAGGGCGGCGCGCGCCACTTCACGCAGGAGCCCGCCGGCGGCGGCACGGAGCTGCGCGCCAACACCTACTGGGCCGGCGTGAACTGGCAGGCCACGCCGGCGCTGGGGGTGACCGCGGCGCTGTACTTCCAGGACCAGCGCAACGTCGCCCCCGAGGCCGACCCGAAGATGCTGGTGCTGCGCGCCAAGTACGCGCTGTCCAAGCGCACGGACCTGTACGCCGTCACGGCCCACGCCCGCGCCAGGAACGGCCAGCCGGTGGGCCTGACGCGCGACGTGAGTCCTCAAGGCGTCACGGGCTTCAGCGACACGCAGACCGGCGTCATGATGGGCGTGCAGCACCGCTTCTGACGACTGCAAGGCCTGGCATGCCCGGACGGAATGCGGCCCGCGGCCAGGGTCGGGCCGCAGTCCAGGCTTTTCGCGGTCGCGATGGCGGATCAGCCGTTGCGATCGCATTTTTTCGTGAGAATCGTTATGGACCTGCCCAGCCACCAGCTCAGCATGACGGTGCTGATGACCCCCGACACCGCCAACTTCTCCGGCAACGTGCACGGGGGCACCATCCTGAAACTGCTGGACCAGGTGGCCTACGCCTGCGCCAGCCGCTACGCCGGGCGCTACGTGGTCACGCTGTCGGTGGACCAGGTGATGTTCCGCCAGCCCATCCACGTCGGCGAGCTCGTCACCTTCCTGGCCAGCGTCAACCACACCGGCACCTCGTCGATGGAGGTGGGCATCAAGGTCATCGCCGAGGACATCCGCAGCCAGGTGGTGCGCCACGTCAACAGCTGCTTCTTCACGATGGTGGCGGTGGACGACGATCGCCGGCCCGTGGCCGTGCCGCCGCTGCGGCCTGCCACACCCGACGAAAAGCGCCGCTTCGAGCAGGCCAGGGTACGGCGCCAGTTGCGGCAGGAACTGGAGCGGCGCTATCAGGACGTGCGCTCGTCCTGACGAAAGGCGCCAGGTCACCGGCCCATTGCATGGTTCATGCATCGGAGGCCACCCGCAATGCCGGCGCCCACGCGCCAAGGGTAATTATGTAAATCTTGTTGCGCTCGCACCGTGTCCCTTGGAGTGAGCCAGGGCCAGCCGGCGGCATCGTGCGCGCGGCCGGCCCGCCGGGGGCATCAATGGGCGTGCGCGCCTTCCTTCGCGTGCTCCCAGCCGTTGTAGATCAGGTTCAGCACCACCGCCGTGACGGCCGCCAGCAGGATGCCGCTGTGCAGCAGCGGCTCCAGCACGTGCGGCATCTTGCTGAAGAACTTGGGCGAGATCTCGGGGATCAGGCCCATGCCGATGCTGATGGCCACGATGTACAGGTTGTGCCGCTTGCCACCGCGGAAGTCCACCGAGTGCAGGATCCGGATGCCCGTGGCCGCCACCATGCCGAACATCACGATGCCGGCGCCGCCGAGCACGAACTGCGGCACCGAGGCCACGACCAGCGCCAGCTTGGGCAGCATGCCCAGCGCCAGCATGATGAAGCCCCCGGCCACGCAGACGTAGCGGCTGCGCACGCCCGTCACGCTCACCAGGCCCACGTTCTGCGAGAACGAGGTGTGCGGGAAGGTGTTGAGAATGCCGCCGATGAGCGTGCCCAGGCCGTCCACGCGCAGGCCGCGGGCGAGGTCTTCCATGCCGACCTTCTTCTGCGTCACGTCGCCCAGCGCGAGGAACATGCCCATCGACTCGATCATCACCACGATCATCACCACGCACATGGTGGCGATCGCAACCAGGTCGAACGTGGGTGCCCCGAACGCGAACGGGACCACCGCGGAAACCCACGGCGCCTCGGCGATGCCGGCGAAGCTCACCTGGCCCAGGGCCAGCGCGATCACGAAGCCGATCACCAGGCCCAGCAGCACCGAGATGTTGGCGAAGAAGCCGCGCACGAAGCGCGTGATCAGCACGATGGACAGCAGCACGACCAGCGCCACGCCGAGGTACAGCGGATCGCCGAAGTTCGGGTTGGCCACGCCGCCGCCGGCCCAGTTGGCGGCCACGCGCACCAGCGACAGGCCGATCGTCGAGATGATCACGCCCGTGACCACCGGCGGAAACAACGGCAGCAGGCGGCTGATGAAGGGGGCGGCAAGCGTGGCGAAGATGCCTGCCGCGATGACCGAGCCGAAGATGCCGGTCAGCCCCAGTGCCGGATTGGCCGCCATGGCCAGCATCGGGCCCACGGCGGCGAAGGTCACGCCCATCATCACCGGCAGCCGGATGCCGAAGCGCCAGAAGCCGATGGCCTGGATCAGCGTCACGATGCCCGAGCACAGCAGGTCGGCGTTGATCAGCAGCGCGATCTGGTCCTTGGGCAGCTTCAGGGCGCCGCCGATGATCAGCGGCACGGCGACCGCGCCTGCGTACATGACGAGCACGTGCTGCAGTCCCAGCACGGCGAGCTTGCCGGCGGGCAGGACCTCGTCGACCGGGTGAACGGGCTGCTTGCCGTCAGCGACGGCGGTTTCAGCCAAGGCGTCGGACGCCTCCAGCGTATTGACAGTGGACATGGGTTTCTCCTGCTCACGGGCGGCCGGCCGAGGTCCGGGCACGGCCGCTTCTGCTACCTGGGGGGTGGTGGGTCAGCGGCTCACTGCGCGTGCGCGCCGGCCTCGAACCAACGGGCGATCAGGGTGCGCTCCGCGTCGGTGATCTGCGTGGTGTTGTTCAGCGGCATGGACTTCTGCACCACGGCCTGCTGGTACACCGCCTGGGCGTTGACGCGGATGAGCTCCGGCGTGTGCAGCGCCACGTTCTTGCTCTGCACCTGGGCGTTGTGGCAGAGGGCGCAGCGCTGCTCGACCACGGCCTGCACCTGCTTGAACTCCACCGGCTGCTGCGGCGCGGCGGCCATGCCGGCATCGCTGCGCGGCGGCGGGGCCAGCCAGAAGGCCATGCCGGCCAGGGCCAGCGTGCCCACCACCGCATGCTCCCAGGGCGTGCGCTTGCCCAGCACGTGGGCCTTGTGGCGCGAGACGAAGCTGTGGCGGATGAGCGCGCCGGCGAGCATCAGCAGCACCAGCACCAGCCAGTTGTTCTTGCCCTGGTACAGCCAGCCGTAGTGGTTGGAGAGCATGGCGATGAGCACCGGCAGCGTGAAGTACGTGTTGTGCACGCTGCGCTGCTTGCCGCGCTGGCCGTGGATCGGGTCCACCGGCTGGCCGGCGCGCAGCTGCGCCACCACCTTGCGCTGGCCCGGGATGATCCAGAAGAACACGTTGGCGCTCATCGTCGTGGCGAGCATGGCGCCCACCAGCAGGAAGGCCGCGCGCCCGGCAAAGAGCTGGCAGGCCAGCCATGAGGCGAAGACCACGAAGGCGACGACGCAGGCGCCGACGACGACATCCCCGTTCTTCCGCTGGCCCAGCGTGCGGCAGATGGCGTCGTAGATCAGCCAGAAGGCGGCGAGGAATCCCAGCGCCGCGCCGATGGCCGCGCCCGGCGACCAGTCGAACACCGACTTGTCCACCAGGAAGGTGCCGGCGTTGAAGAGGTAGAGCACCGTGAACAGCCCGAAGCCCGTGAGCCAGGTCGAGTAGCTCTCCCAGTACGACCAGTGCAGGTTCTCGGGCAGCGGCAGCCACTTGGGCGCCACCATGTACTTGTTGGAGTGGTAGAAGCCGCCGCCGTGCACGGCCCACATCTCGCCGTCCACGCCCTTTTTCTTCAGGTCCCCGTGCGTGGGCGCACTGAGGCTGTTGTCGAGCATGACGAAGTAGAAGGAGGCACCGATCCAGGCAATGGCGGTGATGACGTGGGCCCAGCGCAGCAGCAGGTTGGCCCAGTCAATGAGGTAGGAAACGTCCATTGGTGATACCGCAGGAAGTGCCGGCAGCGTGGCGCTACCGGCTTCTTCCCCTCACCACAGCGGGCTCTGTGAGGAGCGAAGGTCGCAACCTGGGCAAGGCATGAAGTGCTTGCGCGGGCTCCGCGGCGACAATGCCGAAAGTGTATACACCTCAGTATTCATCGCCCTTCGCGTAAACCCCAAGTGACGGGTTCGCAGCGGAATAGCGCCTATTCCACGGGGCATATTCAGGGGCCACCAGTTTTACCAGTGGAAACTGAATGCTGACCGGTTTCACTTCTTGAGCGAAGCTGAAACATTTCAAGTCGTCATCACGACGTGGACTCAAGCGTGCGAACGCGCCAGCGCCCGATGCCACAGCACGGCCCAGGTACAGAGCATGAACGGCGCCGTCAGGGCGGGTATGCCGGCGCGCTGCGCCGCCAGCGACAACAGCGTGGCGCCGGAGGCCGCCACGGCCGTCTGCATCAGCGTGGCGTGCCGGCCCAGGGCCAGCACGCACAGCACGGCGTTGAAGCCCGCCAGGCCCGCCGCCAGTGCGGCGTCCGGCATCTCCATCAGCAACCCGATGAGAAGCGCCAAGCCCGAAGCCGCCAGGGCCTGCAGCGCCAGCCGCGGCGACTCCAGGGCGATCGCGCACAGCACGCACATCGCGGCCGGAACGCTTTGCAGGAACACGACCTGGGCCAGCGCGTGCAGCAAGCCGTCGATCACCACCAGTTCTCCAGGCCCGGGCGCGGGACCCGCGCCGGCCTGGAGCTTCATCGGCGCGAGCACGGCCCAGGCACACCAGAGGGCCAGCACGAAGGGCGCGGTATAGACAGGCAGGGACCAGCGGCGCAACGCCTGCAACGCCAGGCCAATGGCGACGACCGCGCCGAAGACCAGGCTCAGCACCAGCACCGAGGGTTGGAAGAACACGCTGGCCGCCATCGCTGCCAGCGCGGCGTTGTAGCCATGCAGGCCCTGGTGCACGTCCTCCTGCGCCTGGCCGAGCAGCAGCGCAAGGCCGGAGCCCAGGGCGCTGCCCAGCACCGCGGCCGCGGCCAGCGTCGCGGAGGCCTGGAGCAGCCCGCACAGCACCAGCGCGCCAGCGGTGGACGTGCGCAGCAGGAAGATCTGCGCCAGGCCCCGCAGCACGACCTGCAGGGCATTGACGATGGGCATCGAAGGCCTCCACTCGAATCGGTCACTCTTGAAAAATGCCTGCGCTGCAGGGCATTTCGCCCCATTCGCCACGGCTTACCGCGCCTTGGGTACCCGGGCCGACCGCGCGGCGATACCCCTGATCGCGAGTTTTCAATCTTATCTGGCATACGTTTGTGTATACACTTTCAGGCAACTTCTCAGCCGCTTCGGCGTTTCGCATCAACGTCCTTCATCCGGGAAACACATGCTGACTCTCTCCGACCTCAACGCCTCCAGCCAGGCGCAGTTCACCGCCATGCTGGATGGCGTCTACGAGCACTCGCCCTGGATTGCCGAGGCCGCCTGGAACCGGCGCCCCTTCACCACGCTGGCGCAGCTCAAGCGCGCGCTGGTGGAGGAATTGCGCGCGGCCGGGCGCGAGGCGCAGCTTGGCCTCATCCGTGCCCACCCGGAGCTCGCCGGCAAGGCCATGGTCGCCAAGACCCTCACGGCCGAGTCCACACACGAGCAGGGCAAGGCGGGGCTGACGGCCTGCACGCCGGAGGAGTTCGAGAAGCTGCAGCGCCTGAACGCCGACTACAACGCCCGCTTCGGCTGGCCCTTCATCCTGGCCGTGCGCGGCCCGCGCGGCGCGGGGCTGGACAAGCGGCAGATCATCGAGACCTTCGAGCGTCGGCTGGCGAACCACCCGGACTTCGAATTCGCCGAGGCGTTGCGCAACATCCACCGCATCGCGGAGATCCGGCTCAACGACAAGTTCGGTTTCGAGCCGGTCCAGGGCAACCTGGTATGGGACTGGGCCGAGACGCTGGCGCAAGACAGCGACCAGGACGACGCCCTGACGGTGACTTACCTGACCGAGGCGCACCAGGCCTGCGCTCGCCGCCTGGCGACGTGGATGGAACAGGATTGCGGCTTCGACGAGGTGCGCATCGACGCCGTGGGCAACGTGGTGGGCGTCTACCACGGCAGCGACCCGGGCGCGAAGCGGCTGCTCACCGGCAGCCACTACGACACGGTGCGCAACGGCGGCAAGTACGACGGGCGGCTGGGCATCCTGGTGCCCATGGCCTGCGTGCGGCAACTGAAGCTCGCGGGCAAGCGGCTGCCCTTCGGCATCGAGGTCGTGGGCTTCGCGGAAGAGGAAGGCCAGCGCTACAAGGCCACCTTCCTGGGCTCGGGCGCGCTCATCGGGCAGTTCGACAGGGGCTGGCTGGACCAGGTCGATGCCCAGGGCATCTCCATGCGCCAGGCCATGCGGGACGCCGGGCTGTCCATCGAGGACATCGCGTCGCTGCGGCGCAACCCCGCCGACTACCTCGGCTTCGTCGAGGTCCACATCGAGCAGGGCCCGGTGCTGGACGCGCTGGACCTGCCGCTGGGCGTGGTCACTTCCATCAACGGCAGCGTGCGCCTCATGGGCGAGGTCATCGGCCAGGCTAGCCATGCCGGCACCACGCCCATGGGCCAGCGGCGCGACGCGGCCGCGGCGGTGGCGGAGCTGGTGCTGTACCTGGAGCAGCGCGCGGCGCAGGTGCCGGACCTGGTGGGCACGGTGGGCATGCTGGAGGTGCCCAACGGCTCCATCAACGTGGTGCCGGGGCGCTGCCGCTTCAGCCTGGACATCCGCGCCACCACCAACGAGGTGCGCGACGCCTGCCTGGCGGACGTGCGCGCCGAGGCGCAGCGCATCTGCGAGCGCCGCGGCGTGAGCCTGAAGCTGGAAGAGACCATGCGCGCGGCGGCCGCGCCCAGCGCGCCCGAATGGCAGCGGCGCTGGGAGCAGGCCGTGCAGGCGCTGGGCCTGCCGGTGTTCCGCATGCCCAGCGGCGCGGGGCACGACGCGATGAAGCTGCACGAGGCCATGCCGCAGGCGATGCTGTTCCTGCGCGGCGGCAATGCCGGCATCAGCCACAACCCGCTGGAAACCATCACCAGCGACGACGCCGAGCTGTGCGTGCAGGCGTTCAACCAGTTGCTGTCGCAACTGCAGTGAGCCCGGCCGCAAGCCACAACACCGTCATGCCCGCGAAGACGGGCATCCACGCCACACGCGGTGCGGCCCGGCATTCGTGGATTCCCGCCTGCGCGGGAATGACGAATCCGAGCGCCACCGTGACTGCCCTCTAGAGATGACCATGACCACCCCCTACAACCAACTCGACGCCTGGATCGACGCCCACTTCGACGAGGAAGTGCGCTTCCTGCAGGAGATGGTGCGCGTGCCCACCGACACGCCGCCGGGCAACAACGCGCCGCATGCCGAGCGCACCGCGCAGCTGCTCACGGCCTTCGGCTTCGAGGCCGAGAAGCACGCCGTGCCCGCCGATGAAGTGAAGGCCGGCGGCCTGCAGAGCATCACCAACCTCATCGTGCGCCGCCGCTACGGCCAGGGCCGGACCGTGGCGCTCAACGCCCATGGCGACGTGGTGCCGCCCGGCGATGGCTGGACGCACGACCCCTACGGCGGCGAGATCGAGGACGGCAAGCTCTTCGGCCGTGCCGCCGCCGTCAGCAAGAGCGACTTCGCCACCTTCACCTTCGCCGTGCGCGCGCTGGAGGCGCTGGGCGCCCAGCTCAAGGGCGGCGTGGAGCTGCACTTCACCTACGACGAGGAGTTCGGCGGCGAGCTGGGCCCGGGCTGGCTGCTGAAGAACGGCCTGACCAGGCCCGATCTGGCGCTGGCCGCGGGCTTCAGCTACCAGGTGGTTACGGCACACAACGGTTGCCTGCAGATGGAAGTGACGGTGCACGGCAAGATGGCGCACGCCGCCATTCCCGACACCGGCGTCGATGCGCTGCAGGGCGCCGTGCGCATCCTCAACGACCTCTACACGCAGAACCTGCTCTACAAGCAGGTGAGCTCCAAGGTGCCGGGCATCAAGCATCCGTACCTCAACGTGGGCCGCATCGAGGGCGGCACCAACACCAACGTCGTGCCGGGCAAGGTGTCGTTCAAGCTGGACCGCCGCATGATCCCCGAGGAAGATCCGGTGCAGGTCGAGAACGACATCCGTCGCGTGGTCAACGAAGCGGCCGCCGCCTGCCCGGGCATCAGTGTCGAGGTCAAGCGCCTGCTGCTGGCTCGCTCGATGCAGCCCCTGCCCGGCAACGAGCCGCTGGTGCGTGCGCTGCAGCAGCACGGCCGCGCCGTGTTCGGCGAGGAGATTCCCACCTCCGGCACCCCGCTCTACACCGACGTGCGCCTGTACTGCGAGCGCGGCATCCCGGCCGTGATCTACGGCGCCGGCCCGCGCACCGTGCTGGAGAGCCACGCCAAGCGCAACGACGAGCGCGTGGAGCTGGAGGATCTGCGCCGCGCCACCAAGGTGGTGGCGCGGGCGCTGTTCGACCTGCTGCACTGAAGGACCAGCAGCCGAGGTCGGCCTGCCTTCGGCCTTGGCTGTCCAGAGGCGTCCATCATGTCCACCCAGCATCCCTTCGCCGCCCCGGAGCTGGGCAAGGTGCCCTGCTCCGGTTGCCGCCTGCGGGCACTGTGCCTGCCGGCCAACCTGTCGAACTGGGAGCTCGCGCAACTCGACGCCCTGGTGAATGCACAGCGCCCGGTGGCCCGTGGGCAGAGCCTCTTCCGGGCCGGCGACCGCTTCGATTCGCTCTACGCGGTACGCACCGGCTTCTTCAAGACCTGCGCCACGGCCGAGGACGGGCGCGAGCAGGTCACGGGCTTCCAGATGCCGGGCGATCTCCTGGGCCTCGCCGCCCTCGATGCCGGGCGGCATGCGGTGGACGCCGTGGCCCTGGAGGACGCCCAGGTCTGCGTGATTCCCTTCGATTCCCTGGAAGCCCCCTCGCCCGGCGCGCACGTGTTGCAGCGCCAGCTGCTGAAAGCCATGAGCCGCCTGATCGTGCGCGACCACGGCGTGATGCTCCTGCTGGGCAGCATGCGCGCCGGGCAGCGCCTCGCGGCCTTCCTGCTCAACCTGGCGCAGCGGCTGCAGGCGCTGGGCTACTCGGGCTCCGCCCTCGTGCTGCGCATGACGCGCGAGGAGATCGGGAGCTACCTGGGCATGAAGGAAGAGACGGTCAGCCGCACCTTCACCGGCTTGCAGGAGCAAGGGCTGCTGGAGGTCAGGCAGCGGGAGCTGCGCATCCTGGACGTTGCCGGGCTGCAAAGGCGGGCCAGCGGCGACGTGGGCTGAAGATCCGCTTCGCCATCCCCGCGCAGGCGCACTACTGTCCTGTCCGGGGAAAGTCGAAGCGTTTCTGCGGGACGAAGCACGGGAGGCTGCCCTTCTACTTCGTCATTCCCGCGAAGGCGGGAATCCAGGCGGCCCCACATCAGCGCGAAGCCTGGGCGCTGCGAACCAGGACCCAAGCCCCGGCGCTCAACCCAATCGGCTTGCGGCGGCTTGGGTGCCGCCTGGGCTCCCGGTGACGAAGTTTGCTGTTGCTGTCGGGCGCTGAAATCAGCTCAACAGCGCCTTCACCAGGTCCAGCTGCCGGTCCGGCGCGCTGCCGTCGAGCCGCAGGTTGGCTTCCACGCGCAACAGGTGCTCGTTCATGCAGGCCACGGCCACGTTGGCATCGCCGCTGCGGCAGGCCTTGAGCAGGTCCTGGTGCTCGTCCGAGGAACAGTGGGGATCGTTGGTGGACTGGTAGAGCATCGCGATGAGCGAGCTGCGGGCCACCATCTCGCGCACCAGCTCGGCCAGCGTGGCGTTGCCCGCGCACTCGGCCAGCACCACGTGGAAGTCGCCCAGCAGCTTCTCGCGCGCGCTGCCGCTGGTGGGCGGCTCCAGGGTGCTGCGCTCGATCTTGATGTGCTGCTCCAGCAGCGCGAAGTCGCGCGGCTTGGCCTGGGCCACGAACAGCCGCACCACCTCGGCTTCCAGCACGCGCCGCACCGCGAACACTTCGCGCGCTTCCTGCACGCTGGGCTTGCTCACGAAGGCGCCCTTGTCCGGGACGATCTGGATCAGCTTGTCGCGCGAGAGCGTGAGCAGCGCGGCGCGGATCTTGGTGCGGCTCACGCCGTAGACCCGCCCCAGCGCTTCTTCGCGCAAGCGGGTGCCGGGCGGCAACCGCTTGTCAACGATCGCCGCGGCGAGGTCGCGGGCGATCTCATCGGCGCTGGCGCCGCGGCTTTCGGGCAGGTCTTCTTCGGTGGCGGAGGCGGCCACCTCGTCGGGAACGGGGCGCTTGCTACGAGGCATGGCCCGATTCTAGGCAAGCGCCCTTCCCGCTTCGCTTCAGGCCGCGCGCAACTCGGCCGGCTGCAGGCTGAACTCCTTGAGCAGCCCCAGCATGGGCTTGGCCGGCGGCCGGGCCAGCTCGCCGCGCTTGCCGGTGCGCAGGCCCAACACCGCCAGCGATTCCACCAGCTGCGTGGCGGCGGCCACGCCATCGACCACCGGCACGCCCAGGCTGTCGGAGATGTCGCGGCACAGGTCCGTCATGCCGGCGCAGCCCAGCACGATCACGTCCGAGCCGTCCTCGTCCAGCGCCCGCCGGCACTCGTCGAGGATGCGCCTGCGCGCATCGGAGCCGGGATGCTCCAGCTCCAGCACCGGCAGCTCACAGGCGCGCACGTTGGCGCAGAAGCGCTTCATGCCGTAGCGCTCGGCCAGGTGCCAGGCGATGCCGCTGGTGCGCGCCAGCGTCGTCACCACGCTGAAGGAGCTGCCCACGAGGCTGGCCATGTGCATCGCCGCCTCGGCGATGCCGACCACCGGCGCGCGGGCCAGCTCGCGGGCGGCCTGCAGGCCCGGGTCGCCGAAGCAGGCGATGACGTAACCATCCATGCCGGCGCGCTCGCCCGCCGCGATCTCCTGCAGCAGGCCCGGCACGGCCAGCGCCTCGTCGTAATGGCTCTCGATGGATACCGGCCCCATGGCGGGGCTCACCGCCACGATCTCGGTGCCAGGCCGGGCCACCGCGCGCGCGCACTGGCCGATCTTGGCCGTCATGCTGGCGGTGGTGTTGGGGTTGATGATCTTGATCTTCATGGCTTCACGAGGGGTCAGCGCTGCTTGGTGTTGAGGAGGGCGTAGAACACGAAGCCCAGCGCGGTGCTGATGAACCAGGCGTAGTTGGCCGCGCCGCGCCAGGAGGGAATGAGCACGCACAGCATCGGGATCAGCGCCGCGGGCACCAGGGCGGCAATGGCCTTGCGGTTGTAGCCGCCGCTGAACCAGTAGCGGCCCGACGGGCTGAGCGTGTAGAGGTCATCGACCTTCACGTCCTGCTTCTTCACCAGGTAGTAGTCGGCGATCAGGATCCCGAACAGCGGGCCGATGAAGGCACCCAGGACGTCCAGCGTGTAGTGGATGACCTCGGGGTTGTTGTAGAGGTTCCAGGGCGTGATGAACACCGAGCCCACCGCGGCGATCATCCCGCCGGTGCGCCAGCTGATCTTCTGCGGGTTGACGTTGGAGAAGTCGAAGGCCGGCGAGACGAAGTTGGCGACGATGTTGATGCCGATGGTGGCGACCATGAAGGTCAGCGCGCCCAGCACGACGGCGGTGGTGCTGTCGATCTTGCTGACGGTGTGCACCGGGTCGGTGATCAGCTCGCCGAACACCGGCAGCGTGGCGGCGGTGGTGACCACGGTCAGCAGCGAGAAGAACAGGAAGTTGACCGGCAGGCCCCAGAAGTTGCCCTTCTTCACCGCGTCGAAGCTCTTGCCGTAGCGGGAGAAGTCGCCGAAGTTGAGCATCGGGCCGCTGAAGTAGTTCACCACCAGCGCGATGGCCGAGAGCATCACCGGCAGCGCATCCCAGCCTTCGAACTTCACGCCGCCGAGGTTCATGTTGATGTTGTCCCAACCGGCCTTCCACACCAGCCAGCCGCACAGGACGCCCATCACGACGTAGACGGCGGGGCCGGCCCAGTCGATGAACTTGCGGATCGACTCCATGCCGTGCCAGAACACGAAAGCCTGCAGGACCCACATCACCATGAAGGCCACCCAGCCCAGCGCGGACAGGCCGACAAAGCCGTGCTGCTGCACGTCGGCATAAGGCGCGAGGTTGGGATAGAAGTGCAGCGCCAGCACCATGAAGGCGGCCGAGGCCAGGTAGGTCTGGATGCCGTACCAGGCCACCGCGATGAGGCCTCGGATGATGGCCGGGATGTTGGCGCCCAGCACGCCGAAGGAGGCACGGCAGATCACCGGGTAGGGCGTGCCGGTGACCTGGCTGGGCTTGGCCACCAAGTTGCAGAAGAACTGCACGATGCAGATGCCCACCAGCAGCGCCACCAGCACCTGCCAGCTGGACAGGCCCAGCGCGAACAGGCTGCCGGCGGTGATGTAGCCGCCCACGCTGTGCACGTCCGACATCCAGAACGCAAAGATGTTGTATTGCCCCCAGGTCTGCTTCTTCAGCGGGGCCAGGTCCTCGTTGGTCAACCGGGGGTCGTAGCCCGGCTTGATCAGGGCGTTGGACTCCTCGTGGCCATGCGCCGGTGCGGCACCGGTGCCCACGGCCAGCTCAGTAACGACAGTGCTCATGCTTTCTCCATTGGTGGGTCGTGCACGTCTCGCGACGTTCCAGGGTCCACGGGCTCGGGCCGTGTCCGGCCTTCCCGTTTTTTCGTGTCCTTGTTTTGTATACAAAGATAGTGCACGTTCTGCGTTACGTCACGTCCCTGTGCGGAGGTGTTTTCCCTGATGGCAGCGGTTGGGCAGGTCGGCGGCAGGCGTGGCAGCGCCCGTCAGGGGCCGATTCGCCCCCCGCGCTCAGGGGGCGCCGGGCCGGAAGCCTCGGCGATGCGGCGCGCGCGCCCAAAAGCAAAACGGCGCGGCAATGGACCGCGGCTCGGGGCCGCAGGCCATTGCCGCGCCGTGGAGGCGTGGCGGTTCGCGCGGTGCGCGGCTACAGGATCAGCAGCGCACGGAAGTCGTTGACGTTGGTGAAGGTGGGGCCTGGGCTCACCAAGTCGCCCAGGCCGGCGAAGAAGCTGTAGGCGTCGTTGCGGTCGAGGAAGGCGCGGGCATCCAGGCCCGCCGCGCGGGCGCGCGCCAGCGTGTCGGGCGTGACGATGGCGCCGGCGTTGTCCTCCACGCCGTCGATGCCGTCGGTATCCGCCGCCAGCACCCACAGCCGCTCCTGCGCCTGCAGCGCGAGGGCGCAGCCCAGCAGGAACTCGGTGGCCCGCCCTCCCCGTCCGCCCTTGGACTTGACGGTCACGGTGGTCTCGCCGCCGGACAGGATCACGCAGGGCCTGGAGAAGGGCTCGCCGCGCCGCGCCACCGCGCGCGCCAGGGCCGCGTGCACCTTGCCCACCTCGCGGCTCTCGCCCTCGATCTCGTCGGACAGGATGTGCGCTTCCACGCCCTGCGCGCGCGCCAGTTGCGCGGCGGCCTCCAGGCTCTGCTGCGGCGTGGCGATGAGGTGCAGCGCGTGGCCGTCGAAGCAGGGATCGCCCGGCGCCGGCGTCTCGAAGGCGCCGCTCTCCAGCCCGGCGCGCGCGGCCGGCGGCAGCTCGATGCCGTAGCGCTCCAGGATCGCCAGCGCGTCGGCGCAGCGGGTGGCGTCTGGCACCGTGGGACCGCTGGCGATGACGGCCGGGTCGTCGCCGGGCACGTCGGAGATCGCCAGCGTCAGCACCCGCGCCGGCGCGCACATCGCGGCCAGCCGCCCGCCCTTCACGGCGGAAAGATGCTTTCGCACACAGTTCATCTCGTCGATCGAGGCGCCGCTGCGCAGCAGCGCGCGGTTGATCGCCTGCTTGTCCTGCAGCGACAGGCCCTCGGCCGGCAGGCTCAGCAGCGCGGAGCCGCCGCCGGAGATCAGGCACAGCACCAGGTCGTCGGCCGTCAGCCCGCGCGTGAGCTCGACGATGCGCCGCGTCGCCTGCAGCCCGGCATCGTCCGGCACCGGATGCGCCGCCTCCACCACCTCGATGCGGCCGGGCCGCGCCGCATAGGCGGGCGGCACATGGCCGTAGCGGGTGATCACCAGGCCGGAGAGCGGCGCGTCGGCCGGCCACAGCGCATCCACCGCCGCCGCCATCGCGCCGCCCGCCTTGCCCGCGCCCAGTACCAGCGTGCGGCCCCGGGGCGGCCCGGGCAGGTGCGCGGCAATGTTCTCCGCGGGCAGCGCGCGGGCCACGGCGGCGTCGAAGAGGGAACGGAGGAAGGCGCGGGGGTCTTGCATGGGGGTCTCTCAAAGTTTCTTTGGGGTAACCGCGAGCTCGTGCGCACCGCACCCCGCTTCGTCATTCCCGCGAAGGCGGGAATCCAGGCGGCCCCACGTCAGCACGAAGCCTGGGTGCTGCGAACGACGACACAAGCCCCGGCGTTCGACCCGATCTGCTGGCGGCGGCTCGGGGGCCGCCTGGACTCCCGCCTTCGCGGGAGTGACGAATCAGGGTGTGAAGCGGCTCGGCTCACGAGATGCCAATGCCTGGAAATTTCCCCGGACAGCACTGCGCCTGCGCGGGGATGACGAAGCAGTAGGCGAGCCGCCTCGGCTGACGACCTGCAATCAGCGTCTCAGGCCGTCAACGTGGCGCGCTCACTCCGCCTTCGCCACCTCGTGGTTCGCCATCAGCTCCAGCGCCCGCACCAGCGCCGAGTGGTCGAGGTTGCCCATGCCGTTGGCGGCGCAGGCCTGCATCAGCTGGGCGGCGTTGGCGGTCTGCGGCAACGACACGCCCAGGGTGCGCGCGCCCTGCAGCGCCAGGTTCAGGTCCTTCTGGTGCAGACCGATGCGGAAGCCGGGCTCGAAGGTGCGCTTGATCATGCGCTCGCCGTGCACCTCCAGGATGCGGCTGGAGGCGAAGCCGCCCATCAGCGCCTGGCGCACCT
This sequence comes from uncultured Azohydromonas sp., assembly GCF_937926365.1. Taxonomy (GTDB): domain Bacteria; phylum Pseudomonadota; class Gammaproteobacteria; order Burkholderiales; family Burkholderiaceae_C; genus Azohydromonas. Next base: position 15,827 of record NZ_CALAOH010000008.1, read on the forward strand.
TGGCCGGATCGGCGCCGGCCTTGCTGGCGAAGATCAGCGCCTCGCCCACCGCGGCGATGTTCAGCGCCACGATGATCTGGTTGGCCACCTTGGTGGTCTGGCCGTCGCCGTTGTCGCCCACCAGCGTGATGTTCTTGCCCATCAGCTCGAACAGCGGCTTGACCCGGTCGAAGGCCTGCTGCGGGCCGCCGACCATGATGGTCAGGCTGGCCGCCTTGGCGCCCACCTCGCCGCCGGAGACCGGCGCGTCCAGGTAGTCCACGCCGATGTGGTTGATGCGCTTGGCGAACTCCTTGGTGCGGATGGGGCAGATGCTGCTCATGTCCACCACCACCTTGCCCGTGCTCAGGCCGGAGAGCACGCCGCGCTCGTCGAACAGCACGGCTTCCACGTCCGGCGTGTCGGGCACCATGATGAAGATGATGTCCGCGCGCTCCGCGACGCCGCGCGCGCTGGTGCACACGGTGGCCGAGCTGTCGGCGATGTCCTGCGGCACCTTGCCGACCGTGTGCACGAACAACTGGTGGCCGGCCTTGATCAGGTGGCCGCACATGGGCGCACCCATGATGCCCAGGCCGATGAAGCCGAGTTTCAGCGGGGAAGTGGTCATGTCGTTTCTCCTTGGTGGTTGTGGTTGAGGCTCAGCGGGCGAAGCGCTGCATCCAGCCCAGGCCGGCTTCGGTGGTGGTCAGCGGCTTGTACTCGCAGCCGATGTGGCCGGCGTAGCCCAGCCGGTCGATGTGCGCGAACAGGAATCCCCAGTTCAGCTCGCCGGTGCCGGGTTCGTTGCGGCCCGGGTTGTCGGCCAGCTGCAGGTGGCCGATGCGCGGCAGCAGCGCCTGGATCGTGGCGGCGACCTCGCCCTCCTCGCGCTGCGCGTGGTAGATGTCGTACTGCACGAAGGCGTTGGGCGCACCCACCTCGTCCAGGATCTCCACCGCCTGCGCGCTGCGCGTGAGGTAGAAGCCGGGAATGTCGAAGTGGTTGATCGGTTCGATCAGCAGCCGCAGCCCGGCCTTGTCCAGCGCCTGCGCGGCAAAGCGCAGGTTCTCGACGAAGGTACGGCGCAGCGTGGCGGCGTCCACGCCGGCGGGCGCCTTGCCTGCCAGGCAGTTGAGCTGCTTCACGCCCAGGGCCTGCGCGTACTCGATGGCACGGCCCACGCCGTCGCGGAACTCCTGCACCCGGTCCGGATGGCAGGCGATGCCGCGCTCGCCCGCGGCCCAGTCGCCCGCGGGCAGGTTGTGCAGCACCAGCTTCAGGCCGTTGGCGTCCAGGCGGGAGCGGATCTCCTGCGGCTTGAAGTCGTAGGGAAAGAGGAACTCCACGGCCGTGAAACCGGCGCGCGCGGCGCGCTCGAAGCGGTCCAGGAACGGGACCTCGGTGAACAGCATCGTGAGGTTGGCGGCGAATTGGGGCATGGCTTTTCCCGTGTCGTGGTCAGGAAACGGTGTTCGAAAGAGATCTCGTCATGCCCGCCTTCGCGGGAATGACGAAGTGGTGGGCCACCTTGGTCGCAAGTGGCAACCAAGTGGCGCCATGGGTCAGCTACACGCGGCTCAGTCCAGCAGCCCCGCCAGCTCCAGCCCCTGGGTGCCCTCGGGGTGGCGGCAGTCGATGGACTCGAACTCGTTGACGGCGTTGATCTCGACGCCCATGGCGATGTTGGTCACCCGCTCCAGGATGCACTCCACCACCACCGGCACGCGATGCTCCTGCGCCATGGCGTGCGCCTGCTTCAGCGTCTCGCCGATCTTCTCGGGGTCCGTCACGCGCAGCGCCTTGCAGCCCAGGCCCTCGACCACCGTCACGTGGTCCACGCCGTAGCCGCGCAGCTCGCCGGCCTCCTCGGGCATGTTCTGGTTCTCGAACGAGAGCTGCACGCAGTAGTCCATGTCGAAGCCGCGCTGCGACTGGCGGATCAGGCCCAGGTACGAGTTGTTGACCAGCACCTGCACGTAGGGCAGCCGGAACTGCGCGCCCACCGCCAGCTCCTCGATCAGGAACTGGAAGTCGTAGTCGCCCGACAGGCCCACGACGGTGCGCGTCGGGTCCGCGGCCACCACGCCCAGCGCGGCGGGGATGGTCCAGCCCAGCGGGCCGGCCTGGCCGCAGTTGATCCACTGGCGCGGCCCGTACACGTGCAGGAACTGCGCGCCCGCGATCTGCGACAGGCCGATGGTGGAGACGTAGATCGTGTCGCGCGGGAAGGCGGCGTTCATCTCCTCGTACACGCGCATCGGCTTGATCGGCGTCTGCTCGTAGTGGCTCTTGCGGTGCATCAGGCGCTTGCGCTCGGCGCAGCGGTAAGCCCAGTCATCGTAGGACTTGAGCGTGCCCGCGGCCTTGCGCTCCTTGGCGGCCTGCACGAACAGCTCCAGCGCGGCCTTGGCGTCCGAGACGATGCCGTAGTCGGGCATGAACACGCGGCCGATCTGCGTGGGCTCGATGTCCACGTGCACGAAGGTGCGGCCCTTGGTGTAGACGTCAACGGAGCCCGTGTGCCGGTTGGCCCAGCGGTTGCCGATGCCCAGCACGAAGTCGCTGGCAAGCATGGTGGCGTTGCCGTAGCGGTGGCTGGTCTGCAGGCCCACCATGCCGGCCATCAGCGGATGGTCGTCGGGGATCGAGCCCCAGCCCATGAGCGTCGGGATCACCGGCACGCCCAGCGTTTCGGCCAGCTCGACCAGCAGGTTGGAGGCATCGGCGTTGATGATGCCGCCGCCGGCGACGATGAGCGGCTTCTCGCTGGCCAGCAGCATGTCCAGCGCCTTGTCGATCTGCTTGCGCGACGCGGCGGGCTTGTACACGGGCAGCGGCTCGTAGGTGTCGATGTCGAACTCGATCTCGGCCATCTGCACGTCGAAGGGCAGGTCGATCAGCACCGGACCGGGCCGGCCCGAGCGCATGAGGTGGAAGGCCTGCTGGAACGCGCGCGGGACCTGCGCGGGCTCGCGCACCGTGACGGCCCACTTCGTCACCGGCTTGGCGATGGACTCGATGTCCACGGCCTGGAAGTCTTCCTTGTACAGCCGGGCGCGCGGCGCCTGGCCGGTGATGCACAGGATGGGGATGGAATCGGCGCCGGCCGAGTACAGCCCGGTGATCATGTCCGTGCCCGCAGGGCCGGAGGTGCCGATGCACACGCCGATGTTGCCGGCGCGGGCCCGGGTGTAGCCCTCGGCCATGTGCGAGGCGGCCTCGACGTGGCGCGCCAGCACGTGGCTGATGCCGCCGCGCTCGCGCAGCGCCGCGTACAGCGGGTTGATCGCCGCGCCCGGCACGCCGAAGGCCTGGCTCACGCCTTCTTTTTCCATCACCAGCACCGCGGCCATCGCCGCCTTCATCTTGGCCATGTCTTGCTCCTCTTGGTGGTCGTCAAAGCAACTGGGTGCGATGCTGAGCCCGATGCGCCCGGCGCGGAATCCAAGCCAGGGGATATGAGCTATTCCACCGGTGAATGAGCCGAGGAGCCGCGCCGCCTCGCCCGCCTCGGGAGGGCAAGTCAATGCAGTTGTGCGAATCGCGCATGGATGAATAGCCATTCGCGCGCGGAAAATTGCGCCCATGGATCGCATACAGAGCATTCAGCTGCTGATCCGCGTCGTGGAGACCGGCAGCTTCAGCAAGGCCAGCGCCGACATGGGGCTGACGCAACCCACCGCCACCAAGCACATCGCGGCGCTGGAGGCACGGCTGGGCGCGCGGCTGCTGCACCGCAGCACGCGCGGCGTCACGCCGACCGAAGTGGGGCTGCTCTACTACGACAAGTGCAAGCGCATCGCGCGCGAACTGGAGGAGGCGGACAACCTCGCGCTGCTGCTGCAAAGCCGCGTGGGCGGCCATTTGCGCATCAGCACCTCGGTGGCTTTCGGGCGCCGCGTGATGACGCCGCTGGTGCTGCGCTTCATGCGCGAGCACCCGGACATGTCGGTGGACCTGAGCTTCGACGACCGTTACGTCAACCTGGTCGAACAGGGCGTGGACGTGGCGCTGCGCATGGGCAGGCTCTCCGACTCGTCGCTGGGCGCGCGCTTCCTGGGCCTGAACCCCTGGCTGCTGGTGGCCTCGCCCGAATACCTGGAGGTGCATGGCGCGCCGCAGGAGGCGTCGCAGGTGGCGGCGCACCCTTGCCTGCTCTACAGCAGCGTGCAGGGCGATGAACGCTGGACCTTCACGCTGCCCGACGGGCGCGTGCAGACCATCCCGGTGAAGGGCCCCTTGCGGTCCAACAACCTGTCGGCCGTGCTGGCGGCCTGCCGCGAGGGCATGGGCCTGGCGGTGCTGCCGCACTACGTGGCCCGCGCGTCGCTGGCCGACGGCGCACTCGTGCCGATACTGCCGGAGCTGCAGCTGCCTTCCCAGGAGCTGCATGCGGTCTATCCCTCGCCGAAGCTGCTGCCGGGCAAGGTGCAGGTGTTCGTGAGCTGGTTGCAGTCGCAGCTTTCGGATCGGTGGTGGGAGCGGAGGTTTTAGCGGCTTGCCAATGGCTCGTGCGTGACACGGCCGGCCGAAGAAGATTCGTCGTCATGCCGACGAAATCCCGCTGTTGTCCGGGGAAATTTCCAGGCCGTGGCATCTCATGAGCCACGCCGCTTCGCACTCCGCTGCGTCACTCCCGCGCAGGCGGGAGTCCAGGCGGTCCCCAAGCCCGCCGCAAGCAGATCGGGCAGCACGACTGGGGTCGGGCCTTGATTCGCGGCGTCCAGGCTTCGCGCTGACGTGGGGCCGCCTGGATTCCCGCCTTCGCGGGAATGACGAAGCAGAGGGGCTGCCGCTCTTGCTTCGTCCGACAGGAATGCCGTGAATTTCCCGACCAGCAGAAAGCTGAATCAACCCACTTCCGCAATCCGCAGCAGGTTCGTGCTCCCCGGCGTGCCGAAGGGCACGCCCGCCGTGATGACGATGGTCTGGCCCGCGCTGGCAAAACCTTCTCGGCGCGCGATGTCACAGGCCTTGTCGCTCAGGCTCAGCACGTCGAAAGCCTGCTCGCACTGGACGGCGTGCACGCCCCAGGCCAGCGGCAGCCGCCGCGCGGTGGACTGCAGCGGCGTGATGCCGATGATCGGCGAGTGCGGACGCTCGCGCGCCATGCGCAGCGCCGACGAGCCCGTGCTGGTGTAGGCCACGATGGCCGCCACATCCAGCAGCGTCGCCACGCGGCGCGTGGCACAGCCGATGGCGTCCCCGGTCTCGGCCCGCGCCGGCGTGTGCGAGGCGTCCAGCGCCTCGCGGTGGTAGGGATCGGCTTCCGTGTTGCGGATGATGCGGTCCATCATCCGCACCGCCTCCACCGGGTAGCGCCCCGAGGCGGACTCGGCCGACAGCATCACGGCGTCGGCGCCGTCGTACACCGCCGTGGCGACGTCCGAGGCCTCGGCGCGCGTGGGCACGGGCGCGGCCACCATGGAGTCCAGCATCTGCGTCGCCACGATGACCGGAATGCCGGCTCGGCGGCAGGAGCGCACGATGCGCTTCTGGATCGCCGGCACCGCTTCCGCCGGCAGCTCCACGCCCAGGTCGCCGCGCGCCACCATGATGGCGTCGCAGCGCGCCACGATCTCGTCCAGGCAGGTGATGGCGGCGGGCTTCTCCAGCTTGGCCATGATGCCGGCACGATCGCCCACGATGGCGCGCGCCATGTCGATGTCCTCGGGCCTTTGCACGAAGGACAAGGCCACCCAGTCAACGCCGAGGCTCAAGCCGTAATCCAGGTCGGCCAGGTCCTTGGGCGTGAGGGCCGACAGCGGCAGCACCACGTCGGGCACGTTGACGCCCTTGCGGTCCGACACCGTGCCGCCCACGACGACCTCGGTATCGGCGTGGCTTTCGCTGCAGTCGAGCACGCGCAGGCGCACGCGCCCGTCGTCGATCAGCAGTTCCGCGCCAGGCTTGAGGGCGGCGAAGATCTCGGGGTGCGGCAGCGCCACGCGGGTGCGGTCGCCGGGCAGATCGCGCTGCAGGTCCAGGCAGAAGCGGTCGCCCACGGCCAGTTGAACCGGACCGTCAGGGAAGGTGCCCACGCGCAGCTTCGGACCCTGCAGGTCCAGCAGCACGCCGATGGGGCGGCCCACGTCGCGCTCGATGGCGCGGATGGCGTCGAGCCGGGCGCGGTGGTCGGCATGCGTGCCGTGGCTGAAGTTGAGCCGGAACACATCCACGCCGGCCTCGAACAGTGAGCGCAGGACTTCAGGGCTGCTGCTGGCGGGGCCGACGGTGGCAACGATCTTGGCTTGGCGGTGGCGTCGCATTCAAAGAGCTCCTCGATACACGCCGCCATGTTCCCGTCCCTGGCCGTCGCAAGGAAGACTCCGCGGCGGATATGAGCTATTCCGCCAGCGAATGCTCAGGCAGCCTTGCCCGCCATGGCGCGCGCCGCCGCCGAAAGGAGCCCGCGAAACCATCGGTGCGCCGCATCGTGCTGCGAGCGCTCATGCCACAGCTGGTAGAAGCGCATGGCCGGAAAGTCGAAGGGCGCCGGCACGATGGCCAGGGGCAGCAGCGCGGCGTAGTGCTCGGCGAAGTGCCGCGCGGTGGTGAACACCAGGTCCGTGCCCACCAGCAGGTGCGGCGCCAGCTCGAAGTACGGCACCACCACGCGCGCGTCGCGCTCCACGCGCAGGTGGGCCAGATGCGTCTCCACCAGCCCGCGCTGCGCCGCCGAGTACGGCAGCGGCACCACGTGCCGGGCCGCAAGGTACTGCTCGCGCGTGAGGCCGCTGGCCGCATGCGGATGCTGCCGGCCCAGCAGGCACACCACCTCGTCCTGCAGCAGCAGCGACAGGTGCAGCGAGGCCGGCGGCTGTGGCCAGTTGCCGATCACCACGTCCACGTCGCCCTGCGCCAGCGCGCGCTCACTGTCGAAGTCGCCGGTGAGCGGCAACACCACCAGGTGCGCGCGCGGCGCCTCGCGCGTGAAGCGCGCCACCGCCGCGGCCAGGAAGCCCGCGGCCATGAAGTTCGGCGAGGCTACGCGGAAGGTCTGCGTGGTGGCCGCGGGCTCGAAGTGCTCGGGCCCGGTCAGCATGGCGTCGATCTCGCCCAGCGCCCGGCGCGCGCGCTCCTGCAGCGCCAGCGCGCGCGCCGTGGGCGCCATGCCGCCCTTCTCGCGCACGAGCAACGGGTCGCCGAAGAGCTCGCGCAGCCGCTTGAGCGCGATGCTCACCGCAGGCTGCGACATGCCCAGCCGGATCGCTGCGCGCGAGACGTTGCGCTCGCTCACCAGCGTCACGAGCACGCGCAGCAGGTGGCTGTCCACGAGATCGCGTGTCATGGGCGAGGCAAGCCTTTATTCGAATCCGCAAATAACGCCTATAGCGGCGCCGGTGCGCCGAAAGCCTACTGCATTCCTAGACTGCGGCCGCAGCTTCCCATGGCCTGAAGCCAGACCCCAGAAGGCGTCCTGCGAGGCGCCTCACCCGCTGACCGCCACAGCACAGGAGACTCGATGAACACCACCACCGCGGGCGTGCCGATCGCGCCCACCGCACCCACCGCGCCGGCCGCAAGCGCCTCCGAGCTGGACGGCGCGTACCGCAAGATCATCTGGCGCCTGATCCCGTTCCTGATGGTGCTGTGGATCCTGGCCTGGATCGACCGCGTCAACATCGGCTTCGTCAAGCTCACCATGCTCGACGACCTGAAGTGGAGCGAGGCCGTGTACGGCCTGGGCGCGGGCATCTTCTTCCTGGGCTACTTCTTCTTCGAGGTGCCGAGCAACCTGCTGCTGCAGAAGATCGGCGCGAAGAAGACGCTCATGCGCATCACCATCGGCTGGGGCCTCACGAGCATCGCCATGATGTTCGTGACCACGCCGGGGATGTTCTATTTCCTGCGCTTCCTGCTGGGCGTGTTCGAGGCCGGCTTCTACCCCGGCGTCATCCTTTATCTGACCTACTGGTTCCCCAACGACCGCCGCGCCAAGGCCTTCGGCATGTTCATGTCGGCCTCGGCCCTGGCGGGCGTGATCGGCGGCCCGCTGGCCGGCACCATCATGTCCGACCTGGACGGCGTCAACGGCTGGCAGGGCTGGCAGTGGGTGTTCCTGCTGGAGGGCATCCCCTCGGTGCTGGCCGGGCTCGTGACCTGGTTCTACCTCACCGACAAGCCGGCCGATGCCAAGTGGCTCACCGAGCGTGAGCGCCGCATGGTGCAGGAAGACCTGGAGCGCGACCACCACGCCATGGGCCACCGCGAGCACAGCCTGCTGGCCTCGCTGCGCAGCGGCCGCATCTGGCTGCTGATCCTGGTGTACTTCTGCATCATCGCCGCCAACTCCTCGCTGACCTTCTTCGGCCCGACGCTGGTCAAGGAGGTGGGCTTCACCAGCCCGGCGGCCGTGGGCTGGATCATGGCGGTCTGCTACCTCTTCGGCGCCGTCGGCATGATCTTCAACGGCTTCCATTCCGACCGCCACCAGGAGTCGCGCTGGCACTGCGCGCTGGCCGCCGGCCTGGGTGCGGCCTCGCTGCTGGCCGTCGCCCTGCTGCACTCCAGCGCGATGCTGACGCTGGTGGCCCTGGGCCTGGCCATCGTGGGCACCATGAGCGCGATTCCCGTGTTCTGGCAGATGCCCAACCGCTTCCTGACGGGTGCGGCGGCGGCCGGCGGCGTGGCGCTGATCAACTCCATCGCCAACCTCGCGGGCTTCGGCGCGCCCTACATGCTGGGCCTGATCAAGACCTCCACCGGCTCGCTGACCTCCGGCCTGCTCGTGGTCGCTGCCGTCGAGGTCTGCGCCACGCTGCTGATCCTGCGCTGCATCCCGCGCTTCGCCAAGCCCGCCGGCGCCTCTTCCCGCACGCTTTCCCACTGACCCGACCCGCACCCACACCATGACCACGACCCTGACCCTGGACCACGTCAACCGCCTGGACCGTGCCGGCTTCGTCGCCGCGCTGGGCCGCAGTTTCGAGCACTCGCCGTGGGTGGCCGAAGCCGCCTGGGCCGCGCGCCCCTTCCCCAGCGTGGACGCGCTGCACGAGGCGCTGATGGCCGTGGTGCGCCGCGCCTCGCGCGCCGTGCAGATCGAGTTCCTGCGCGCCCACCCCGAGCTGGCCGGCAAGGAGGCGCAGGCCGGCACCATGACGAGCGAATCGGTGGCCGAGCAGGCCAGCGCCGGGCTCAATGCGCTCACCGGCGCGGAGCTGCGCGAGCTGCAGGCGCTCAATGCCGAGTACCGCCAGCGCCACGGCTTCCCCTTCATCATCGCGGCGCGCCGCCACGGCAAGGCGCAGATCCTGCAGACGCTGCGCCGCCGCACCGCCAATGCCGACACCGAGGCGGAACTGCAGGAGGCGCTGGCGCAGATCGCCGCCATCACGCGGCTGCGCGTTGAGGAAGTGATCACGCCGGACGCGATGGAGGTGCAACCGTGAACATCGATCTCTTCTCCGCCGAGGCCGCGCCCGCGCGGCGTCAGTTCCTGCTGCGCTCGGGCCTGGGCCTGGCCGGTACCGCACTGGCGGCCTCAGCCGCTGCCGAGGGACAGGCGCCCGCAACGCCCCCTGCCCCTGCGGGCCTGGCGACCGCGCCGCGCTCTCAGGCCGGCGTCTCGCCACGGCTGACCGTGCATGCCATCGACACCTACCACGGTGCCACGGCCGCGGGGCTGCGCATGGAGCTTTCGCGCTGGGACGAGGCACGCGGCGCCTGGCAACGCCTGCGCAGCGTCGAAGGCGTCAGCGGCGGGCGCACCGCCGAGCCGCTGCTGCTGGGCGAGGACTACCGCGCCGGCCGCTATGAGCTGCTGCTGCACCTGGGCGAGTACTTCCAGCGCCTGGAGGCGCCGCTGCCGCAGCCCTCCTTCCTGTCCGTGGTACCGGTGCGCATGAGCATCCGCGACGCCACGCAGCGCGTGCACCTGGCGATGCTGTTCTCGCCCTGGGGCTACTCGTTCTATCGCGGCAGCTGAAGCCGCGCCCACATGAACCCAACAGGAGACGGACATGGCTGGCATCTCGACCCATGTGCTTGACAACCATTTCGGCCGCCCGGGCGCGGGCATGCGCATCGATTTTTCAGCGTGGCGCGACGGCAAGTGGGAGCGGATCAAGAGCTTCGTCACCAACGCGGACGGCCGCACCGATGCGCCGGTGCTGCCGGCCGAGGCCGCCGCGGTGGGCCAGTACGAGCTGGCTTTCCACGTCGGCGCCTATTACGAAGGCAAGCCGCTGCCCGAGGCGCCGTTCGTGGACGCGGTGATACCGGTGCGCTTTGCCATCTTCGACCCCAAGCAGCACTACCACGTGCCGCTGCTGTGCACGCCTTGGGGTTGCTCCACCTACCGCGGCAGCTGAGGAGCCACGCCCATGGCGACGTTCGACGACGAAACCGGGATGCGGCGCGCGATCGCCGCCTCGCGCGAAGCCCTGGCGCGTGGCGACCGGCCCTACGGCGCGGTGCTGGTGTCCGCTCAGGGCAGGCTGCTGCACGAGGCCGGCAACCGGGAGATCAGCGGCAACGACTGCACCGCCCATGCGGAAACGGTGCTGGTGCGCGAGGCGCAGGCGAAACTGGGACTGGACGCGCTGCGCGGCAGCACCGTCTACGCCAGCGGCGAGCCCTGCGCCATGTGCGCCGGTGCCATGTTCTGGGCGGGAGTGCGGCGCGTCGTCTGGGCGGCTTCGCAACCGTTGATGGCGCAACTGATGGGCGGCGAGCTGCTGCCCGCGCGCTGCGAGCAGGTGCTGGCGGGCTCCACGCCACCGGTGCGGGTGGAGGGGCCGTTGCTGGAAGACGAGGCCGCCGCAGTGCTGCGCCTGGCGGTTGGCACGCAGGGCGACGCGGCACGCTGACGGGCGCCCCGAAGGCGGTGCGCGCCGGCACCGTATGCTTCGGGGCATGGTCGTCAACTTCAAAGCACCTACGGTCCGCAAGGCACGGGCCGCCTGTACGAACCGATCCCAGGCTCAACGATGGGCGCTGCGGGGCACGCTGCTCGCGCTGGCGCTGGTGGCGGGCTGTGCCAGCCGCCCCGCGCCGCTGATGCGTATCGAGACGCTGGAGGACGTGGGCTGGCGCATCGCCGAGCGCCCGTGCGAGACGCCGGACCGTGTCGAGCGCAAGCCGCAACCCAATGTCCACGACCCCAAGGTCACCGACGAAGTGATCGAGACGCACTGCACGGGATGGGTCGCCACGGTCTACGTCGCCAACGCCACGCAGCCGCCGAAGCTGCTGCCGGTGGGCGTGCAGCTGACGTCGAAGCACCCGCTGCTGCCCGAAGGGCTGCAGGTGGGCACGCCGGCGACGAAGGTGCTGGCGCAACTGGGTACGCCCACGGCGCGCGACCCGGCGGCGCTGGCCTACCGGATGGGCGTGGATCGCCCGGACGGCGACATGCTGCGCTTCATCGTGAGCCGCGACAAGGTCACGGCGATCGAGTGGGCCTGGTACATCGACTGAATTGGATGACGCGAGCGGGTGACGGCGGCCTCGGGCGAACCGGGACCGGCGCTGGAGCGGGCTGAAGCGGAGCGCTGATCTCTCAGCGCAGCGGCAGCAGCAGGCCCGGATCGATGGCCGAGGCCATTGCCAGGTAGCCGGCCCGGTTCGGATGCAACCCGTCGCCGGGCCCGCCCACCGTGCCGTCGGGCACGAACTCGGCCTTCATGCCGCCGGTGGCCGCATCGAGCGTGGCGGCCTCGAAGTCGAGCACGGCATCGAACAGGCCCGCCGTGCGGATGAAGCCGTTCAGCGCCCGGCGCTTGCGGTCCTGCTCCTCATGCCCATGCGCCGCGGCCGTGCTGCCCAGCGCCGGCACGAGGGTCGCGCCGATCACGCGCACGCCCGGAATGCCCGCGCGCAGGCGTTGCACGCCCTCGGCGAAACCGGCCGCCACGGCTTCCATGCTCGCATTGCCGTTGCCGCTGAAGTCGTTGATGCCCTCCAGCCAGATCACCGTGGCGACGCCGGACAGGCTCAGCACGTCGCGCTCGATGCGCGCCACGGCCTTCGGCCCGCCCCGGAAGGGGCTGTGCGGCGAATAGTCGGCCGGGCCCGCCACCTGGTTGCTGCCGATACCGGCGTTGACGATGCCCACGCGCTGCCCGAAGGCGGCGTGCAGGCGGCGAGACAGGATGTCGGGCCAGCGGTCGTCGCCGTTGAGCGTGGAACCACTGCCGTCGGTGATGGAGTCACCCAGCGCGACGATCAACCGGGTGTCCCGCGGCATCAGCATGTCCACCGCGTCCAGGAAATACCAGGACGTGCTGGTGAACGGGAAAGCCAGCTCGTCCTCGCGCCCGCCCTGGGAGCCGGCGTTGGGCGGCGTGAGGTACGAGGTCTGCAATGCCTTCGCATGCCACGTCATGGGGCCGCTCTCGCCCACGACGTGGAGGCTCACCGCCAGCTTGCGCCCGGCCAGTGCCGCGGCGTCCGGCTCGCACGCGAAGGGAAGCGCCACGGGATCGCTCCACACCGAGCCGCCTGGCGGGACGGTGACGCTCTCCCGGCCCCCGAAAGTGACGCGCTGGTTGCTGCCCGCCACCAGCGCCGCGCCGCCGAGCTGCAGCCCCACGTGCACGCCGTCGAAGGCCACGGGCTGCAAGCCGAAGGCGTTGCACAGGCGCAGCCGCGCCTGGGGGCCCCACAGGTCCGGCCGCAGGATGAGCCTGAAGCTCTGGTCCCGCGCGCCGGTGTCCGGCGCGGGAAAGGCGAAGGACAGATCCGGCTGCGCCAGCGGGCTGCCGGCGGGGTACGGTCCCTGGGCGGAGGCGGTCCAGCTGGTGACCCACTTGCACGCGGCCGACGCCTCGTCCCGTTGCTTCATCTTTCCTTCCTTCGCAGTGCTGGCGGATGAGCCCGCATCCGATGCCCATCCCGGGCCCGGATTATCCCAGGCGCTTCGCCCGCTCTGGAGCGCTGGCGCCAGACGGAATGGCGCGAGGGCACGGTGGCCGGGCTCGAGTGCCGGGTCTTCCGCATCGGCTTCTCGGGCGAGCCCAGTTACGAGCTCAACGTCGAGTCCGGCTACGGGCAGGCGCCATGGGAGGCGGTGAGGGCCGCGGGAGCGCGGCCCGCCGCTCACCGCGTCGCCTGCAACGGCAGGCGCGACCCGCTGGCCACGCTGCCGGGCCCCACCGCGCCGCTCGTGGCGGAGGGCGCTGAAGAGGGCTCCGGCGCCGGGCCCCAGCCGCCGGCCAGTGCCTTGTACACCGCCACCAGCGCCACCGCGGCCCCGGCCTGGGACTGCGCGAGCTGGTCGCGCGCCGCGAGCTGTTCGCGCTCGGCATCCAGCACGGCCAGGAAGTCGATGACGCCCACCTCGAAGCGTCCGCGCGCGATCGCCGCCGCCGCCTCGGCCGCGCGTGCGGCATCGAACAGGTGCTGCGCCTGCTGCTGGGTGTGCGTGTAACTGGCCAGCGCGCCCTCGGTCTCTTCCAGCGCCGCCAGCACCGTCGCCTCGTAGACGCGCAGCGCGGCTTCGCTGCGGGCGTCGGCGGCGGCGATCTGGGCGCGCACCCGGCCGAAATCGAGCAGGTTCCACAGCAGCTGCGCACCCAGGTTGTAGACGTAGGTGCTGCCATCGCCCAGGTCCCCCACCCGCGAGGCGTTGTGCCCCAGCGTGCCGCCGAGGGTGATGCGCGGGAACAGGTCCGCGCGCGCCACGCCCACGCGGGCCGCGGCGGCGGCCACGTCGAGCTCCGCGGCGCGGATGTCGGGCCGGCGGCGCAGCAGGCTCTCCGGCGCGCCGATGCCGCCCAGCGCCACGCTGCGCAGGCCCGGCAGCGGGCGCTGTGCCTCCAGCTCGGCGTCCAGCGCCGTCGGCGGCAGGCCGCACAGCACCGCGAGCCGGTAGCGCGTGCGCTGCAGCGCCGCCTCCAGCACCGGCACGCCGGCGGCCGTGCTCTGCACCAGGGCGCGGGCGCGCTCGGTGTCCAGGCCCGTGCCGCGGCCCACGTCCTGGCGTGCCTGCACCAGGCGCAGCACCGCCTCCTGCGTCTGCAGCGCGGCCCGGGACACGCGCAGCCGCTCCTGCAGCCCGCGCAGCTCGAAGTAGCCGCGCGCCACCTCCGCGCTCAGGCTGAGCTGCAGCGCCTGCGTGTCGGCCTCGCCGGCGCGCACCTGCGCCTGCGCGGCGCGGCGCTCGGCCGAGAGGCGGCCGAACAGGTCGGCCTCCCAGCGCACGTCCAGGCCCACGCTGTAGAAGGTCTGGCCCGGCGCCAGCGCGTTGTCCGGGCCGATGAAGTCGCGCACCCGGCCCACGCCGGCCGTGCCGTTGACCTGCGGCAGCAGGCTGGCATCGGCCAGGCGCGCCAGCGCGCGCGCCTCGCGCAGCCGGGCCACGGCGATGCGCAGGTCGAAATTCGCCTCCAGGGCCCGAGTGACCAGCGCATCGAGCTGCGGGTCCTGGAAGCCGCGCCAGAAGGCCGCCGCGGGCTCGCCGCCGGGCTGCCCGTCCTCGGGCACGTTGGCGAAGGCCGTGGGCAGCGGCGGCAGCGCCGGCTCTGGCGGCGGCCCGGAGGCGCAGGCGGCCAGGAGCAGGGCGATGCCAGCGACGGAGAGGCGCAGCGGCCACACGGACCGCGTCATGCCCGCGAAGGCGGGCATCCACGCCGGCCGGGATGCCGCCCGGTATGCGTGGACACCCGCCTCCGCGGGTGTGACGGGGCGCCTCAAACGGTCATGGACGGACGCATTCACCGCTGCCCTCCCTGCTCCGGCGGCACGTCGTCCACGCCCGGGTGGAAGGGATGCGCGCAGCGGTCGATCTCGGCGCGCAGCTCGGCCGCGTGCGCGCGCCGCTTCTCGGTGCTCTTGCGCAGCAGCGCGTAGAACACCGGCGTGAAGAAGATGCCGAACAGCGTCACGCCCACCATGCCGGAGAACACCGCGATGCCCATGGCGCGGCGCATCTCGCTGCCCGCGCCGCTGCCCAGGATCAGCGGGATCACGCCGGCACAGAAGGCGATGGAGGTCATCAGGATCGGCCGCAGCCGCCGGTGGCAGGCCTCGATCACCGCCTCCATCATGGTGCGGCCCTGCTCCTCCAGGTCCTTGGCGAACTCCACGATCAGGATCGCGTTCTTGCACGCCAGCCCCACCAGCACCACCAGCGCCACCTGCGTGAAGATGTTCAGGTCGCCGATCTGCAGGAAGGGCGGGAAGGTGGAGAGCCACACGCCCGTGAGCGCGGCCAGGATGCACATGGGCACGATCAGCACGATGGCCAGCGGCAGGCTCCAGCTCTCGTACTGCGCCGCCAGCACCAGGATCACCAGCACCACCGACAGCAGCAGCACCGCCGCCAGCGTGGGCAGCCGCCACGTCGTGCCCGGCAGCGCCACGTCGCGCGTGAGCCGGTCCTGGTAGGACAGCTCGGTCCACTGGTAGCCCATGCCGCGCGGCAGTTGCGCCAGCAGCTTCTCGATCTCGGCCTCGGCCTGGCCGCTGGAGAAGCCCGGGTTGGGCGAGCCGTTGATGTCGGCGGAGGGGAAACCGTTGTAGCGCGTCACGCGCGTCGGCCCGAAGGTGGGTTCCACCCGCATGAGCGCGCCCAGCGGCACGATCTCGCCACCGGCGTTGCGCGTCTTGAGCTCGGTGATGCCGTCGGCCTGGGCGCGGAAGGGCGCGTCGGCCTGCACGATCACCTGGTAGGTCTTGCCGAAGCGGTTGAAGTCGTTGACGTAGAGCGAGCCCAGGCTGATCTGCAGCGTGTCGTAGATGTCGCCCAGTGCCACGCCCATCTGCTTGGCCTTGGTGCGGTCCACGTTGGCGAAGAGCTGCGGCACGTTGATGTCGTAGGTCGAAAAGGGCGTGCCGATGGCCGAGCGCGGGTTGCCATACACCTGTCCCAGCGTGCCCCACACCGCGCCGAACAGCGCCTGCTCGCCCAGCCCCGAGCGGTCCTGCACCTGCAGCTTGAAGCCGCCGGCGTTGCCCAGGCCTTCCACCGCCGGCGGCGGCACCACGAACAGCCGCGCGCCCTGGATCTGCTGCAGCGCGCCGTTGACGCGGCCCAGGATCGCGTCCTTCGAGAGATCGGCGCTGGTGCGCTTCTCGAAGTCCGCCAGGCCGAAGAACACGATGCCCTCGTTGGGCGCGTTGGAGAAGCCAGCGATGGACAGCCCCGGGAAGGCCACCGCGTCCACGATGCCCGGCACGCCCAGCGCGATCTCGCTCATGCGCCGGATCACCTGGTCGGTGCGGTCCAGCGAGGAGGCCGCGGGCAGCTGCGCGATGCCGATCAGGTACTGCTTGTCCGGCGCCGGCACGAAGCCGCTGGGAATGCGCGCGAACAGCAGCGCCGTGAGCGCCAGCAGCCCCGCGTACACCACCAGCGCCAGCGACTTGCGGCGCAGGATGCCGCGCACGCCGCGGCCGTAGGCCTCGCTGCGGCGGTGGAAGAAGCCGTTGAACCAGTGGAAGAAGCGGCCGAAGACCCGGTCCATGCCGCGCGTGAGCGCGTCCTTGGGCGCGTCGTGCGGGCGCAGCAGCAGCGCCGAGAGCGCGGGCGAGAGCGTGAGCGAGTTGAAGGCCGAGATGACGGTGGAGATCGCGATCGTGGCGGCGAACTGCTTGTAGAACTGGCCCGACAGGCCGGGCACGAAGGTCAGCGGGATGAACACCGCGCACAGGACCAGCGCGATGGCGACGATGGGGCCGCTGACCTCGCGCATGGCCTTGACCGTGGCCTCGTGCGGCGTGAGCCCGTCCTCCAGGTTGCGCTCCACGTTCTCGACCACCACGATCGCGTCGTCCACCACGATGCCGATGGCCAGCACCAGCCCGAACAGCGTGAGCGTGTTGATGGAGTAACCAATGGCCAGCAGCACCGCGAAGGTGCCCACGATGGACACCGGCACCGCCAGCAGCGGGATGACGGAGGCGCGCCAGGTCTGCAGGAACAGCACCACCACCAGCACCACCAGCAGCACCGCCTCCAGCAGCGTCTCCACCACCTTGGTGATGGACGTGGCGACGAAGCGCGTGGGGTCGTAGACGATGGCGTAGTCCACGCCCGGCGGGAAGTCCGCCTTGAGCCGCGCCATGGTGGCGCGCACGTTGTCCGAGATCGCCAGCGCGTTGGAGCCCGGGGCCTGGAAGATGCCGATGGCCGCCGCCTCCTTGTTGTTGAGCAGGCTGCGCAGCGAGTAGGTGTTGGCGCTGATCTCCACGCGCCCCACGTCGCGGATGCGCAGCACGGCGCCGGTGCCGGGATCGGCGCGCACGATGATGTCGGCGAACTCCTGCTCGTTGCCCAGCCGCCCCTGCGTGTTGACCGCGAGCTGGAAGTCCGTGCCGCGCGGCGAGGGCGGCGCGCCCACCACGCCGGCGGCCACCTGCGTGTTCTGCTCGCGCACCGCGTCCACCACGTCGTTGGCGGTGAGCCCGTGGCCGGCCAGGCGCTGCGGATCGATCCAGATGCGCATGGCGTAGTCGCCGCTGCCGAACAGGATCACCGTGCCCATGCCCGGGATGCGCAGCAGCTCGTCGCGCACCTGCTGGTGCGCGTAGTTGCGCAGGTACAGCGAGTCGCGGCTGTCGTCGGGGCTGACCATGTGCACGACCATGGTCAGGTTGGAGGCCTGCTTCTCGGTGGTCACGCCGATCTGGCGCACGATCTCGGGCAGGCGCGGCAGCGCGCGGTTGACGCGGTTCTGCACCGCGGTCTCGGCGGCCTCCGGGGAGGTGCCGATGCGGAAGGTCACCGTCAGCACCATGGTGCCGTCGGCCGTGGCCTGGCTCTCGTAATAGAGCATGCCCTCCAGCCCGCTGATCTGCTCCTCCAGCGGCGTCGCCACCGTCTCGGAGATGACGCGCGGGTTGGCGCCCGGGAACTGCGCGCGCACCACCACCTGCGGCGGCGCCACTTCCGGGTACTCCGAGATCGGGAGCTGGAAGATCGCCAGCAGCCCCACCAGGAAGATGAACAGCGACAGCACCGTCGCCAGGCGCGGGCGGTCGATGAAGTAGCGGGAGATGTCCATGCGCTCGCGGGCCTTTCAGCGCGCCGGCGCGGACGCGGGCGCCGCCGCCGGGATGGGCATGCCCTTGTCATCGACCTGCAGCACCCGCGGCGTCACCGGCGCGCCGGGCTGGGCGCGCTGCAGCCCGTCCACGATGACCAGCTCGCCGGGCTGCACGCCCTGCACCACGCGCATGCCGTCGATGAGCGCGCCGGGCTGCACCTCGCGCGGCTGCACGATGTTGTCCTGGCCCACCAGCATCACGACCTTGCGCGTCTGGTCGGTGCCGATGGCGCGGTCGGCCACCAGCGTGGCCCGGTACTTCCCGCTGCCCACCACCTTGACGCGCGCGAACAGGCCCGGCGTGAAGCGGCCGTCGCGGTTGTCGAACACGGCGCGGCCGCGGATGGAGGCCGTGGCGGGATTGAGGCGGTTGTCCACGAAATCGACCCGGCCCTGGTGCGGAAAGCCGGTCTCGTCGGCCAGGCCCATCCAGGCCGCCGCCGGCTGGCTGCGCGGCGAGGCCAGCGTGCCGGCGCGCACCATGCGCAGGTATTTCAGGTAGGTCGCCTCGCTGGCGTCGAAGTAGGCATGGACGCGGTCCTGCGACACCAGCGTGGTGAGCACCGGCGTGCCGACGTTGACGAGGTTGCCCGGCGTGACCATCGCCCGCGAGATGCGCCCCGCCACCGGCGCGCGGATGCGCGTGAACTCCAGGTTGAGCTTGGCCTGCACCAGCGCCGCCTCGGCGGACTGGATGCTGGAGCGCGCGTTGCGCAGGCTCGCGCGCAGCTGGTCCAGCTCCTGCTCGCTCACGCCCTGGATGGCGGTGAGCTTCTCGGCCCGCGCGAGCTCGCTGGCGCTGAGCTCGGCCTGGTTGCGCGCGGCGGCGAGCTGCGCCTGCGCGCGCGCGACCTCGGCGGCGAAGGGCCGCGGGTCGATGGTGAACAGCAGATCGCCCTTGGCCACGCGCTGGCCCTCGGTGAAATGCACCTTGTCCAGCGAGCCGGCGACGCGGGCGCGCACCTCCACCGTGTCCGGCGCCTCCAGGCGCGCCGTGAACTCCTCGAACTCCTGCACCTCGCGCTGGAAGGCCGGCGCCACCGACACCTCGGGCGGCGGCGGTGGCGCCTGCTGCGACACGGCCTCCCGGTTGCACCCGCCGAGCAGGCCGGCGAGCGCGAGCCCCGCGGCCATGCTCCACCCGCTGACCGTGCGTGCTTGAGGTCTCATTCCAGATTCACACCGGTTGTGAGAAGACCCGTTCGTACTGAGGTATCGAAGTACGAATCCGACAGGCTGTGATGGCTGCACCCCGCCAGGGGCCGTTCATCCTTCGACGCGCCAAAGGCGCGCCCTGTGCTGAGGTATCGAAGCATCAGGACGAACGGAATACGTCATTGACAAGCGCGAGCGGCGAGCATCTCGGAGCCGGGCCACAGCATCCGGCACCCAGCCGCGAGGCGCTTCTGCCACGCGGGCCAGGGGCGGCTCCCTCTTTGGGGATAGGCCGCGGCTTCAGCGCTTCAACAACCCGCGCCGCACCCCGATGGCAATGGCCTCGGTGCGGCTGCGCGCGTCCAGCTTGGCCAGGATGGCCTTCACGTGCGTCTTGACCGTGCCCTCGGCCACGTGGAGCTCGCGCGCGATGAGCTTGTTGCTCAGGCCCCGCTCCACGAGCGTGAGCACCTCGAGCTCGCGCTGCGAGAGCCCGTCGCGCGTCAGGCGCGAGGCCAGCCGCCCGGCCAGCTCGGGCTTGATGTAGTGGCCCCCCCGGTGCACCACGCGGATGCAGCGCAGCAGCTCCTCGCGGCGCACGTCCTTGAGCAGGTAGGCCATCGCGCCGGCATGCAGGCCGCGGTAGAGGTCCTCGTCGCCGTCGTAGGTGGTGAGGATGATCAGCTTGGCCCGCGGCTCGTGGCGGCGGATCTCGGCGATGGCCTCCACGCCCGACAGCCCTGGCATGGACAGGTCGATCAGCCCCACGTCGGGCTGCGTGCGCCGCCACAGCGCCACGGCCTGCACGCCGTCGCTGGCCTGCGCCACGACCTGCATGTCGTCCTGCATGTCCAGGATCGTGCTCAGCCCGTCCAGCACGACGTGGTGGTCGTCGGCCACCAGCAGCCGGATCCGCGCGGGAGCGGTTTCAGAAAGCTCCACCTGTTCGGTCGAGCCGGTGTCGGACAAGGACGGCAAGGTCATGGCTGCGCCGAGGGACGGGGGCATGCGCCGGCGGACGGGATCATGGCAGCGGCCTCCGCGGCCCGCCTCTCCCTTGCGAGATAGCCCAATGCCCCGGTGCCTGTCAGTCCGCCGCGCCGATGCGCAGCGACACCGTCGTGCCCTGCCCCGGCCTTGACTCGATCTCCAGCGTCGCGCCGATGCTCAGGGCCCGCTCGCGCATGCCCACGAGGCCGAAGCCCAGCGGGTTGCCGCGCTGCTCGGGGATACCGTCGCCGTCGTCGCGCACCCGCAGCAGCAGCGCATCGGCCGCGAAGCGCAGCAGCACCTGCGCCCGATGCGCGCGGGCGTGCCGGACGGCGTTGACCAGCGCCTCCTGCGCGACGCGCAGCACCTGCTCCTCGGCATGGGCATCGAGCCGGCGCCGCGCGCCCACGACTTCCAGCTCCACGGCCTGGAAGGTGCTGCTGCGCATCTGCGCGCACAGCTCGGCCAGCGCCTCGGCCAGGCCGCGCCGCTCCAGCGTCGGGTTGCGCAGCGCGCGCACGGCGCGCCGGGCCTCACTCAGGCTGTCGCGCGCGACCTCCATCGCGGTGGCGATCGCCGTGCGGGCGCGGTCCACGCGGCGCGCCGACACCGCGGCATCGGCCACCTCCAGCTGCATCAGCACGCCCGTGAAGCCCTGGGCCAGCGTGTCGTGCATCTCGCGCGCCAGCCGCGTGCGCTCTTCCATCGTGGCGACCCGGCGCGCCTCCTCGGCCAGCTCGCCGGCGCGCAGCGCCAGCGACAGCTGCGCCGCGATGGCCTCGGCCAGCGCGATCTCGGACGGCGTGTAGCGCTGCTCGCGCCGGCGGTAGATGCCCAGGGCCCCCAGCGCATGGCCGGAAGCCATCAGCGGCAGGTTCAGCGCCAGCGGACCGCCCTCGGTGGTGAAGAAGCGGTCGAAGGGGCACATCGTGCCGGCCTCGGCGTGATCGACCACCAGCGACTCGCCGCCGCCCTGCGGCGCGCAGGCCTGCAGCCCGGACGGCGGCAGCTCGAAGCCCACGGCCAGCTCGCGCAGCAGCGCGGGGACCTCCGGCCCGGACGCGGCCAGCATGTCCTCGCCCTGCAGCACCCGCCCCTGCAGCCAGGCCGCCCGCAGCCGGCAGCGCTGGGCACGCACCTGCAGCAAGGCCACCGCGCCCGGAGAGAGCGCGCGGGCGATGAGGCCGATGACCGACGGCACGAAGGCTTC
This sequence comes from uncultured Azohydromonas sp., assembly GCF_937926365.1. Lineage (GTDB taxonomy): Bacteria > Pseudomonadota > Gammaproteobacteria > Burkholderiales > Burkholderiaceae_C > Azohydromonas. The sequence continues at coordinate 37,157 of NZ_CALAOH010000008.1, forward strand.
CAGGTCGCCGCTGCGGTCCAGCGAGTCGATGGCCTCCTGCAGCACCGCGATGACATGGGCCTGCTCGCGGGCCTGCGCCTGCGCGGCCTCGGCCTGCTGCCGGGCCAGCGCCAGCGCCCGATCCGCCTCGGCCTTGCGGCTGACGAACAGCGCCAGCCGGCCCAGCTCCTCCAGCCGCTTGTCGGCCAGCACCCAGCCCAGCTCGCAAGCCATCGCCTCCAGGAACGCGGCATCGGCGGCGTCGAAGGGAACCTCCTGCGGGCGCAGCACCGACACCCGGCCCCAGCCACGCTCGGGCAGCCGCACCGGCGCCCACAGCTCCAGCGGACAGCCCCAGCCGCGCGCCAGGTGGCTCCAGTCCGAGAGAGCCGGCAAGCGATGGTGATCCGCCACCGTGGCGCGCTGCAGCGCGGCGGTGCCGTCGATCACGCCGGCCCAGGCCAGGTCCACGCCGCGCTGCAGCTGCTCCAGCGATGCCGTGCTCACCAGCGGCACGGCCAGGTCGCCCTCCGGGGCGCGGCTTCCCGCCTGGATCGACCAGTCCGCCAGGCACAGCCTCCCGGACACCGCAACGAAGCGCCAGAAGGCCACGAAGGCGCCGTGCAGGGTTCGCGCCGCCGCTTCCAGGGCCAGGTGGATGGCGTCCTCGGCCGTGGATGCGGCTTCCATGCCTTGCCGCGCTGTCACCAGGGCCGCGGCCCGTCCCGGCCAGTGCGTGAGCGAGGCGGCATCACCGGCCGGCGGCGCCCAGGGCAGCGGCAGCAGCACGCCGTCCCGGGACTGCGGGCGAGGGACGAAACGTTGACGACCATCGTGCTTCATCGCCACTTTCCCCTTGCTGCACCGGGGCCCGTGCCGACCGTGGCCGGCCACGCGGCGCCCGCGAAACCCGCCATTGTGAACGCGCGTTCAGTGACGCGCCCGCGGACTCACGCACGGCCAGCGGGGGCATCGGCCCCACGCGGAAAAGGCGATGAAGGCGAAGGAGGCGCTGACCATGGTCATCATCGCCTCCATGGTCGGCGCCGGTGGCCTGGGCAACGACGTGCTCTCCAGCATCCAGCGCCTGGACATCGGCCTGGGCTTCGAGAGCGGGCTGTCCGTGGTGTCGCTGGCCATCATCCTGGACCGCCTCACCGAGAGCTTCGGCACGCGGCACCTGGATAGTTGAGAAGGCACGAGCCCGTGAAACGGGCTCTGCCGTGGCCCAGCTCCCGGCTCGCCTACGGCGTGATGGCTACCTTGAGCACGCCGTCGCGCTGGTGGCCAAAAAGCTCATAGGCGGCCTCGATGTCGTCGAGCTTGAAGCGATGGGTGACCATCGCCCCCAGGTCCACGCGCCCGGCCTCGATCACCGCCATGAGCCGGCGCATGCGCTCCTTGCCGCCCGGGCACAGCGAGGTGACGATGCGGTGGTCGCCCAGCCCGGCGGCGAAGGCGTCCAGCGGGATCTTCAGGTCGGTGGAATACACGCCCAGGCTGGACAGCGTGCCGCCCGGGCGCAGGCAGCGCAGCGACGCCTCGAAGGTGGCCTGGGTGCCCAGCGCCTCGATCGAGGCGTCCACGCCGCGTCCGCCGGTCAGGCGCAGGATTTCCTGCACCGGGTCCTGCCGGCTGGCGTCGATCACCACGTCCGCACCCATGCGGCGCGCCATCTCCAGCCGCTCGGGCAGCCGGTCCACGCCGATGACGAGGCTGGCGCCGCTGAGCTTGGCGCCGGCCGTCGCGCACAGCCCGATGGGACCCTGCGCGAACACCGCCACGGCGTCGCCGATGCGGATGTGCGCGCTTTCCGCGCCGGCGAAGCCCGTGGACATGATGTCCGGGCACATCAGCACCGCCTCGTCGCTCAGGCCGTCGGGCACGGGCGCGAGGTTGAACATGGCATCGGGCACCAGCACGTACTCGGCCTGGCAGCCGTCGATGGTGTTGCCGAAGCGCCAGCCGCCCATGGGCTTCCAGCCGTGGGCGCTGCCGGCGCCGTCCTGGGCGCAGAAGCCGCACTGGCAGGCGTTGCTCCAGCCGCTGGGCGTGATGGCGCCAGCAATCACGCGCTGCCCCTCGCGGTAGCCCTTGACTCCGGAGCCCAGCTTCTCGATCACGCCCACGGGTTCATGGCCGATGGTCAATCCGCGCGCCACGGGGTACTCGCCCTTGAGGATGTGCACGTCGGTGCCGCAGATCGTGGTGGTGGTCACGCGCAGCAATGCATCCATCGGCCCGACGTCGGGAATCGGCTTGTCGTCGAGCACGATGCGGCCCGGTTCGACGAAGACGGCGGCTTTCATCATGGGCATGGCGGTCTCCTGTTCAGGCGGACTGACTGAAGTAGCGTAGGAGCGGCAATGGACGTGTGGCTTGATGCATGTCAATGCCGCGGTCGGTTGAGCCGTCAACACAGGGCCGCGCGACGGCCGTGATCCTCATCCTTCCACGCGCGGCTCGCGCACCAGCAGCGTGTCGCAGGGCAGCCACTCCAGCAAGCGCGCCGCGGTGCTGCCCAGCAGCAGGCTCATGACCGCGCCGCGCCCCCGGCTGCCCATCACCACCAGCTCGATGTCGTGCCGCCGCACGTACCGAGCCAGGGTCGTTTCGATCGCACCTTCCTCGATGACGCACCTGACTTTCACGGAGCCGGGCAGCGCGCTGGAAGCCACGAATGCCGCACACTCGCGCTGCGCGGCCTCGGTGTTGCCAGCGCCGGTCGGCACGGCACCGGCCAGCCCCACCGGCGTGGTCATGCAGGCGTGGTAGACCACCAGCTCAACCCCTGGAAACAGCTGCGCGGCGGTTTGCAGGGCATGGCGGGAAGAGGGCGAGAAATCACTTGCAACGAGCACCCGCTGGTAAGGCCCATGGGAGCGCTTGCGCACCACCAGCAGCGGTTGCGACAGCGACCTCGCCAGGCGCTCGACGGTCGAGCCCAGCAGGAACTGCCGCAGAGCGCCACCTTGCGAAACGGCGGTGACGACCAGCCCGGCATGGTCCCGCGTGGCGGTCTCGGCTACCGTGTCGGCGACGTCGCGGCCCGTGCCCAAGCGCATGGCCACCGGGACATTCACCTGTCCCAGATCGCGTGAGAGCTGCTGCGCCGCCACCTGCAGCAGCTCCGCCTGGTTGGCCCCGCCAATCCAGGCCAGGGTCTGATCGGGCGAAACCGACGGGTCCAGCACATGCAGCGCCACCAGCTCGGCTCCCCACTGCAGTGCCAGTTGCGCGGCCCGGTCCAACGCCCGGTCGCAGCGTGCGCTGAGGTCGGTGGCCAGCAACAAGCGCTGGGGGAAGGGGCCGGCTGGGCGGGCTTCAACCATTTGGAGCTCCTTGGGGCTGCGTGCTGGTCACGCGCGCATGGCTCATGCGCCGCGCCAGCGGGGTGCGGCGGATCACGAGCTTTTCGAGTTCGGCCACACCGAACACGAGCAAGCCGGCCGCAACGACCTTGATCCACTCCTGCGGCCTCAGTTCCGTCGAATCGAAGATGGCTTGCAGGGCCGGTGCATAGGTGTAGGCGAGCTGCAGCAGGATGCACGCGGCGATGGCCCAAAGGACGTAGCGGTTGCCCAGCAGGCCCTCGCGGTTGGCGACCGAGGCCAGGATGAAGCGGCTATTGAGCAGGTAGAACATCTCCGCCACGACCACCGCGTTGACGACCATCGTGCGCGCGGTGTCGATGGGCGTACCCTGGCCCAGCTCCCAGAGGAACAGGCCCAGCGCCCCGGTCATCATCAGGACCGACACCATCAGCACCCGCCAGATGAAGAAGCCCGACAACAGGGCCTCGCCGGGCGGCCGTGGCCGGCGCTGCATGACGTCGCGCTCCGCGGGCTCGAAGGCCAGCGCCAGCCCCAGCGTGCTGGAGGTCACCATGTTGATCCACAGCACCTGCGCGGGCGTCAGCGGCAGCGCCAGCTCGAACAGGATGGCGGCGATCACCACCAGCGCTTCGCCGCCGTTGGTCGGCAGCATGAAAAGGATGAACTTCTTGAGGTTGTCGTAGACCGCGCGGCCCTCCCGCACGGCGCGGGCAATGGTGGCGAAGTTGTCGTCGGCCAGCACCATGTCGGCCGCCTCCTTGGCGGCCTCCGTGCCCTTGAGGCCCATGGCCACGCCGACGTCGGCGCGCTTGAGGGCCGGCGCGTCGTTGACGCCGTCACCGGTCATCGACACCACCTGTCCAGCGGCCTGGAGCGCCTGCACCAGCCGCAGCTTGTGCTCGGGACTGGCGCGCGCGAAGACGTCCACTTCCATGACCACGCGGCGCAGCGCCGCATCGTCCATCAACGACAGCTCCGCACCGGTGATGGCGGGCTTGCCCACGCCGATGGCCAGCTGCGCCCCGATGGCGCGCGCCGTCTCGGCATGGTCGCCCGTGATCATCTTGACCCGGATGCCCGCCTGGTGGCATTCGCGCACCGCCTGCATCGCCTCCTCGCGCGGCGGGTCGATGATGCCCATGAGGGCCAGCATCACGTAACCCGACTGCGCGTCGGCAAAGGCCAGGCGCTCGCCGCCGGGCGCAGCCCGCTTGCAGGCCACGCCCAGCAGTCGCAGGCCCTTGGCTGCCGTGTCGGTGGCCATGCGGCGCCAATAGTCCACGTCCAGCGGTTGCTCGCCATCGTGGCCCATCTGCGCGTGGCACATATCCAGGACTTGCTCGGGCGCTCCCTTGACGAAGAGCCATGGCTCGCCGTCACTGTCGCGGTGAAACGTGACCATGAAGCGGTGCTGCGATTCGAACGGGATCGAGTCCAGCCGCGGCCAGGCCTCCTCGCCCAGGTGCTGGGTGAACCCGGTCTTGCCGCCCAGCACGAGCAGCGCGCCCTCGGTGGGGTCGCCCTCGACGCGCCACAGCCCGGCCTCCTGGCGCAGCCGCGCGTCATTGCACAGCACGCCGGCGCGGATGGCCAGGGCCAGCGCCGGATAGTGGTCAGGATCGACGGCATGGCCGTGGGCGCTGATCTCGCCCGCTGGTTCATAGCCCACGCCGCTGACCTCGAAGGCATGGCCCGCGCACACCACGCGCTGCACGGTCATTTCGTTGCGGGTGAGCGTACCTGTCTTGTCGGAACAGATCACCGTCACCGAGCCCAGGGCCTCCACCGCCGGCAGGCGCCGGATGATGGCGTTGTGCCGCGCCATGCGCTGCACGCCCAGCGCGAGCGTGACCGTCATGATCGCCGGGAGCCCCTCGGGGATGGCCGAGGCGGCCAGCGCCACCACCATCATGAACATCTCGGACGCGGCGTGTCCGCGCCACAGGGTGCCCAGCGCGAAGGTTGCCGCCGACAGGGCCAGGATGGCCTGCGCGAGCACGCGTCCGAAGCGGTCCACCTGCCGCAGCAGCGGCGTGGTCAGGCTCTGGATGCCGGAGAGCATCTGGTTGATCTTGCCCAGCTCGGTGGCCGCGCCCGTCGTCACGACGATGCCCGTGGCCTGTCCGTAGACCACCAGCGTGCCCGAGTACGCCATGCCGTAGCGGTCACCCAGCGCAGCGTCCTCAGCCACGGCGGCATCGCTCTTTTCCACGGGCAGGGACTCGCCGGTCAGGGCCGCTTCCTCGACGCGCAGTTCCTTGACGGCGACGAGCCGCAAGTCGGCCGGCACCCGGTCCCCGGACGCGAGCACGACCACGTCGCCGGGCACCAGTTCCGTGGCATCGATCTCGCGGCGCACGCCCTCGCGGACCACGGTGGCGTGTGGCGAGAGCATGGCCCGGATGGCGTCCAGCGCGGACTCGGCCTTGCCTTCCTGGATGAAGCCGATGAGGGCATTGATGACCACGGCCATCATCAGCACGCCCGTATCGACCCAGTGCCCCAGCAGCGCGGTGATGGCCGCGGCAGCCATCATCACGTACAGCAGGATGTTGTGGAACTGCAGCAGCAGCCTCAGCAGCGGTCCGCGGCGTTTCGGTGGCGCCAGCCGGTTGGGCCCATACCGGTCCAGCCGCCGGCGGGCCTCGACCTCGGACAGTCCCGCAGGGCCGGTCTGAAGTGCCTGCTCCGTCGCGGATCGGGACAGCGTGTGCCAGTGGCCGGACTTCGAAGCGTCGTTGCGGTCAACCGTTGAGCGATCATCCGTCATGCGTCAGAGCTTGTCCTTGCCTGGGGTGGAAGACAGGGCTCCATCGAGCCGGCCATTCGTCCACTCTGGCAGAGGAACCTGGCACTCAGGCGAATGTGGACAAGAAAGCTCGGACAGCTTGCACGGTTGTCCCGTACCATGGCCTTTGAGGCATTGCAGGCCCAATCTGCACATTCATGCCGGCGGGTGTGACGAAGTCATTTCATCAACGCACTCGGAGCGTGCCGTGGGACTCTCAGCCGTCCTGCGGTATCTGCTGCGGCAACGCGCCCACCATGCGCGTTGGCCACTGCGACGCAGCGCCGCGCTTTTCCTGGCCCGTGTAGACCGTGAGGTGCGGGAACGGAATCTCGATGCCCCGCTCATCGAAGGCGTGCTTGAGCCGGCGCAGATACTCCCGCCGGACGCTCCACTGCTCCAGGGCTACGCACTTGAAGCGGCAGCGCACGATCACGGCCGATTCGGCCAGGCTGTCCACGCCGGCGATTTCCAGGTCGTCCAGCAGTTTCGGGGCAAAGGCCGCGTCGGCGCGCAACTGCGCGCCGACCTCGCGCATCACGGCCACGACGTCGTCGATGTTCTCGCGGTAGGCCACGCGCACGTCGATGACGGCCTGCGCGAAGCCGCGGCTCATGTTGACGACGGTCGTGATCTCGCCGTTGGGCACGAAGTGCACGTTGCCGTCGTAGTCGCGCAGCCGCACGTAGCGCAGCGTCACGTCCTCGACCAGGCCGGCGTGCGCACCGAGCTTGACCACGTCGCCCTGCCGGATCTGGTCCTCCAGCAGCAGGAAGAAGCCGGTGAAGTAGTCCTTGACCAGGCTTTGCGCGCCGAAGCCCACGGCCAGGCCCACCACGCCGGCTGCGCCCAGGATGGGGGCCACGGAGATGCCGATCTCGCCCAGCACCAGCATGCCCGCGATCAGCGAGATCACCACCGTCGCGAGGTAGCGGCAGACGCGACTCAGCGTCTCGGCGCGCCGCACCGCCTCCCGGTCCAGCATGCGGCCGGCCAGGCGCGAGCGAAAGCCGTGAATGACGCCTTGCAGCACGCGGATGAGCACCAGGCTGACGACGACGATCAACAGCACGCGCAGGCCCACCATCGCCGCGCCGCCCAGCGAACCCCACAGCAACGCGGCCTTGGCCAGCAATTCGTCGGTCATGCATTCGTCTCCATCAGGGTGTCAAGGAAGCTCTGGCGCCACCAGTGCACGTCGTGGCACCGGATCTCGGCCAGCAGCCGTTCGTGGCGCACCTGCCGCTCCTGCAGCGGCATCTGCAGCGCGCGCCGTATCGCCTCGGCCGTGGCCTCGGTGTCGTAGGGGTTGACCAGCAGCGCGTCGGTCAGCTGCTCGGCCGCGCCGGCAAAGCGCGAGAGCACCAGCACGCCCGGGTCGGCCGGGTCCTGCGCCGCGATGAACTCCTTGGCCACCAGGTTCATGCCGTCGCGCAGCGGCGTCACCAGCGCCGCGCGGCTGGCACGGTACAGGCCCGGGATGCGGTTGCGCGCCACGGTGCGGTGCAGGTAGCGGATGGGCATCCAGTCGAGTTCGCCGAAGTCGCCGTTGATGGCCCCGGCCAACCCTTCGAGCTCGCGGCGTATGTCGCCATAAGCATCGACCTCCTCACGCGAGGGCGCGGCGACTTGCACCAGCGTCGCGCTGGAGCGCGTTTCGGGATGGCGCTCCAGCAGCGTGCGCATGGCGCGCAGGCGCTGCGGCAGCCCCTTGGAATAGTCGAGCCGGTCCACGCCCACGAGCAGCCTGCGCTGTGCGTACTGCTCGCGCAGCGTGGCCAGCGTCTTCTGCGCCGGCGCGGCCTGCGTCATCGCCTCGAACTCGGCCACGTCGATGCCGATGGGAAACGCCCCGGCGCGCAACACGCGGTTGAAGGCGCCGAACAGGTTGTCCGAGAGCACTTCGGCGCGCGCCTCGACGGCGAGGTAGCGGTGCAAGTGGTTGAGGTCGGCCTGGCTTTGCAGCCCGACCAGGTCATAGGCGAAGAGCGCGCGCACGAGCCAGTCGTGCGCGGGCAACGCCGCCAGGATCAGCGGCGGCGGCAACGGGATGTGCAGAAAGAAGCCGATGCGCTGCTGGCAGCCCAGCGCACGCAGCTCGGCGGCCAGCGGGATGAGGTGGTAGTCATGCACCCACACCACGTCGTCGGGACGCAGCAGGGAGCGCAGCTGCTGCGCGAACAGGCGGTTCACGCGCCTGTAGCCGTCCAGATGGCCGGCGTCGAACTGCGCCAGGTCCAGCCGGTAGTGGAACACCGGCCACAGCACCCCGTTGGCGTAGCCGCGGTAGTACTGGTCATGGTCGGTACGGCCCAGCACCACGGAGGCCAGCGTCACCGGTCCCGCCCGGTGCGTGCGCACCTGGCCGGCCGCCGCGCTGCCGTCCTCGACGACCTCGGCATCCGCGCCGAACCACAGCCCGCCCGAAGCCGCCAACGCGTCGCCCAGCGCCACCGCCAGCCCGCCGGCGGCCGCGCGGCGCGGGTCGGCCACGCGGTTGGAGACAACCACCAGGCGGCTCATGGCGCGAGCCCCCTGCCGCCACCGGTCTCCAGCCGGTCCACGGCAGCCTCGATCCAGTCCCGCACCTGCCGCGGACCGGCCAGGCGGTACTCGGCCAGCGTCTCGCCCTCGCCCACCTTCACCGTCACGCCGCCGGCAGCCTGCACCGCTTCGAACGCGCTCTCGTCGGTCACATCGTCACCGAAGAACCAGGCGCGCCGGTGCTGGAAGGGCCGCTGCTCCAGAAAGCGCCGCACCGCGGCGGCCTTGCTCGCGCCACGCGGCTTGAGCTCGACGACGAGCTTGCCGCGCTGCAGCGCCATGCCCTCGACGCGCTGCAGCGCATCGTGCATCGCCTGCAGGCACTGCGCCTCAAGCTCCGGCGCCTGCCGGTAGTGCAGCGCAAGCGCGCCGGGCTTGTGCTCCAGGCGCAACCCCGGGAAACGAGCGCACAGCTGCTGCAGCGGCGCAACGGCCACCTTCAGCGCGGGCACCGGGATACGGCGCACATGGCTGTCCAGAGCGCGCCACTCGGCACCGTGCACGCCCGCGGCGCACAGCCTGGGCAGCCCCAGCAAGGCATCGATGTCGGCCAGTGCGCGGCCGCTCACGATGGCCACCGCCCCGCTGAGCTGCTGCGCCAGCCGCTGCAGCAGCGGCGGCAGCGCCGGATCCACCACCACCGTCGCCGGTGTAGGTGCTATATCAACCAGAGTGCCATCGAAATCGAAGAAAAGCGCACAACCACAATCCGGCCATCCCGGACCGGACTCTGCGCCGGGCAATGTTCGCTGCGGGTACATATCCATCACCGCATATTACATTGGTACAAATTTATTTCGAGGGAAGTGACGGATTCATGCCTGGGCTGCCTCGTCGTCGGACCGGCTTGCATCCTGGTGTCGCTGGCGCACACCTTCAACCTTGCGTCGTTTCTGACGCAATGCTTCTGGCTGGGCCTGACGCTGGTGGGCTGGTGGCGCAGCCGGCGGTTGCGGCGATCGGCCTGAAGCCGCCTGCGCACGACGGCCGACTCGGCCGAAAAGAACACCAGCACACCGACACCGAGCGCGACGAGGTAAGGCCGGCCACTTGGCGAGACTGGCAAAGCCTGGACGCTGCGCGCAGTGGCAGGCGTCAGTTGTCCATCAAGCCCATCTGCGCAGGGTTGGCGCTGTGGGTCTTCTTGGCCGCGGCCTTCTTCTTCGCGGACAGGAGGTGATTGCCCAGGGCCCAACGCAGTCGGTCGTTGCTTTGCACCTCCGCAGGAGTCAGAGGGCCCTTCTCACGCTGCAGTTGAGCCTGCAACACCCGGAACACCCGCGTGCGGGCGAAGGCAGCGCGCACTTCGGCTTGCCGCGCCTCGTCCAACGACAGGTACTGCGTGAAGCCCTTTTCGCCGTCGCGCTGGTAGCCGAGCTGCAGCGGATCAGGCGCGGCGTCCTCGGAGGCGCCAAGCGCGCGCGCAATGCCCGGCGTTGGCCCAGGAGCTGCCGCCACGGGCAGCGCAGCCAATTCGTCGCGCTCGGCCTCGGGCACGGTCCAGCCTTCCTGGAGCGCCTTCATGAACAGGCGTCCCGGCAGCTTGACCTTCTTGCCGCCCCGCTTCATGCGGTGGCGGACGAAGTCGATGGCGGCCTGGATGCGTTCTGGGGTGTATTCCTCGGCATTCATGGTGATGGCCTGCAGGTCCACCGTGCCGATGCCGAACTCACCCCGAAGCACCTGGTAGATGGTCCGGCGGGTTTCGGTCTGTCGCAGGGACTGGACCATCTTGCCTTCCTGTTCCTTGAACTGGAAGCGCAGGTGGGTCACCTTCTTGGACCCGGGAGAAGACTTGGTTTCGACCTCCACGTGGAGGTCGGAGAGCTCGTTGATCTGGCCCACCGCAACGAGCAGCGCGCGGCGGCGAAATTCCGGCCAGGCTTCCATGAACTTGGCGTCATCCGCGCCGGTCCACTTGCGCGCTTCCTCGACCGTGAGCCATTCGGTAGGCGAGCCGCGGAATGCCACGGACTTGAGCTTCTCGTACAGGCTGTGCGCGAAGACCGAGGTGAACGCCGAGGTCGTGCGCAATGACAAGAAGGTAAAGCCCTGCGGGTTCTTGTGCAGCTTGCGGATGGCCGGGTCGAATTTGAAATAGACCTTGCCACCGGCCACGCCCACGATGCCGACCAGCGGGATGGAAACGAATTCGTGGCTGGTACTGCCGTTGGGCCGTTCGCGCCTGACGACCACACTGGCCTTCTGCGCTTCGCGCAGCGCGTCGTTGAGGTGCTTGTGGTTGCGACTCTGGTAGTTCAACAGGAACTTGAACAGGTCCACATCGCACTCGAACTCGACCACATCGACCGGCGCATCACACGCCAGGTAGTTCATGACGTTGAGACCGCGTCGAGTCAGCACCCCGATGCCGGCGACGTCCACGAAGATGTTGTTCTTGGGAAACGCCAGGTCCTGATCCGCATCGGCAATGGTCGCTAGGCGACCCTTTCGGCCAATGGTTTCCTCAAATAGTTGCAGGGCGTACTGCTCGCCGGCGGCGTCCTTGATGGGTTTGGGAACAGGCATCGAAACCGGCATGTGGGCTGTTCAAAAGGTGCGCAAGGCTATCGTCCATCATGACTATTCGTCAATTGCCATGGTCATTTTGTTGCGTGCTTGCAGACAGGTTTCCCCATGCGTCGCACAGAAACAGTCAGCATGCCCTCTTGAAAGGCCCTGCGAGCACAAAAACAGTCAGGATGCCTGTGGAAAACCGCCAATTGCCATTCACCGTCAACAACTTGCGCGGCTCCGCACAAGAACGGTCAGCTTTCACAAGCTTGGTCATGATGCCGCACAGAAATGGTCATGTAGCCGCACAGAAATGGTCAGTTTGGCTTTCACAAGAATGGTCATGATTGGCACAAGAATGGTCATGATGGTGCTTTTTGGGCACAAAAACAGTCAGTTTTGCAGTTCTAAGTCGTTGATTCGCAAGGAATTTTTGAGCGTCGAATGCTGGCTGGCTTTTAAAGTATTTAACAGGCTAGCTAGCAAAGCATGAGATTGGCCTGAGACACCGGTTGTCAGAAACGATCCTCCAAAGCGGTCTTCGGTCTTCGGTCTTCGGTCTTCGGCTATTGGCAGTTGTGTGTCCCGCTGTTTTTATGCGCTCGAGCGCCGACAGGACTGCGCGCTGCCGTGCGGGTAGACGGGGCCGGTGCTTCGCCAAAGCCGGTAAGGCCTCTGCAACTGCCACGCTGACCGTGGCCGGGCGATGCTGACCGTTTTTGTGCATCCGCTCTTCACCACACGGGGTAACGGCGTGATGTCCTCTCGTGCGAAAGGCGGCCCATGGACTTGTGATACAGGCTCGGCATGGAACTTCCCCCACCGCATTGCCTGGAAACATGACCATTTTTGTGCGGGCGTCTGCGCTGAACCGTTGCCGGGGAGCATGGTTGCCAGTCCAGGCAAGAGCACATGCGTTTCAATCGGCGCTGCGGGTGAGGGAAGGCAGGTTCAACGGAGCCATCACGATCATTCTTGTGCCGTTCTCGTGCCGGTTAGGTGTTCCGCCAGCGAGCTGATAGGCCGCCAGGTGAGTGGTGGGAACGTCAACCGGTGAGCTGCCCTTCGGTTGGGCAGCTGCATCCTGATCATTTTTGTGCGGTACCCCGGCTGGGCACGAATGCCGGCACGGTACGCGTAGGCTTGATCTGGTTGGCATGCATGTCAGCCCCAGAAAAAGACAGGCACCACAAGACCGATCCTGACCATTTTTGTGCGGCGCTGGCCGGTCGCTCGCGGCAATGATGACTATTCTTGTGCGGAGGCCCAGGTCTGCACTGGACGCGCCGATCTCGCCGACGTCAGCCTCTGCCCCGTGCGCAACGCGCACGAACGCGTCCTACAAGGGGGCGGCTGCACAAAAACAGTCAGGTTGCCGTCCGTGATTAGGTGGAATGAGCCGGCTGCGGCACAAAAACAGTCTTGACCCTGGCGGTGCGCTGCCTGTCGTCGGCATCCCGCACAAAAATGGTCAGTTTGGTGGCGCGTCCGCCGCCTTGACTTCCAGGCCAACCTCGCGCAGCAGCTGCTGCAGCCGGGTGTGCAGTGCCACCGCGGTGCTCTGGCCCTGGGCGCCGGGCTTGAGCTTGAGCTGCAGCACGCCGGTGTCGAAAAGTTTGACCTCGCCCTTGAGAGCTCCTTCCACCAAGGTCACGGCCAGGGACTTCTGGCGCGCCTTGGCCGTGGGTACCGGCTCCGCAGCTTGCTGGTTCTCGTCGCCGAGCATCGCTTCCAGCCTGCGCACGGGCATCTTTTCCCGAACGATCTGCTCGACGAGTTTCAGCGTGTCCGTGAGGTTGTTCGAGCGCCTGTGGTGGCGTGCGACCAGGTACGCCGTGGAGCGCTTGAAGTTGGCCTTGAACATTTCCTGCAGCAGCGGGCGTGGCAGCCGGCCGATGGTGGTGAACTCGCTCACGCGCGTAGCACTGCCCAGGCCGAAGCGATGGGCCAACGACTCGCCCGGCGGCAGCGCCCTCTTCTCGGTTTCGCACCGGTCCAGGAACTCGGTCAGGCGAACCGCCATGTCGAACACCGTGATGGCGCAACGCTTGTCGTTCACCTCGCGCGCCAGTACGGCCTCCTCCTCCTCGGTCCGGCCGGGTTGGACGATCTCGACGCGCATCGTCGGCTTGCCCAGCTCGCGCAGAAGCTTGCGACGCGTGTGTCCTTCCCGCAGCGTGAGCTTGGAGGCTCCCGGCTGGGGCAGCAGGGCCTGGCCCAGTTGCTGCTGTCCGTGCTGCGCCAGTGAGGCCTTGATTTCGGACAGACGGATTTCATCGAAGAAGACGCGGGGCTGGACCGGGCTCTCCAGGAGATCGTCAAGATTCACCTCCAGGCACATGCCGACCTTCAGCGGCATGCCCGGCACGTAACGCTGCAGTGACACGTTCGAAGCCGTCCCTTCGGCCGGCAGCACCAGTCCGGCCGCAGGATGGCCCTGCACCAGTGCAGCCGCCTGGGAGCTGCCGTCCGCGATGGCGGCCTGGACGGTTGTTGCCTCCACGGCCTTGGCTTGCGCGAAACGATTGGACCGTGCTGCAGCGGCACCACCCGCTACGCCCCGCTGAATGTTCGCCAGCAGCTTGCTTTGCATCGGGCTGGTCTTTGATACGGGCTGGGATGCCCCGCCCGCTTCCTGGTCGGGATTCCTCTGTTCTTGCGTCATCAGTTTTCCCCGGTGGTCGCTTCGACCTGCTTTCCGGCAGCGCGTGCAGGCGCCTTGCGCGGAGCCGTCTTCCTGGCCTTCTTGGTCGCGACAGGCTTGGACGCCGCCGGCTCGGGAGCGCCCATGGGTTCCATGCCCATCAGCTTGAGAATTTCGTCGCGCAGGTTTCTGAAGGATGTTTTCGCAACTTCATCCTTGTACTGGGTGACCGGCAACCCGGCTGGCGAGTTGTTCCTGAACGAGGATCGCCACGGCGTGCGCGTGCGCAAGGCTTCCAGCTGTGCTGCGCCGGGGACGACGGACCTGATCGCCTTGTTGATCGCGTAGTCGCCATCCTTGGTGAAGAGGATGCGGGCATCGAGGGTGCGGCCCAGCTCCTTTTCCAGCTCGTGAAGCTCGTGAGTGAAATCGAGCGTGGACTTCATGTCGTCGTAGGCGGAGTCCACGGGCACCACGATCAAGTCGGCGGCGACCACGGCGGCACGGGTGGCCGGAGCGCCCTTGCTGGGCGGGCCGTCAATGACGATGAAGTCGTACTGCGGGTCCAGGGCCTCCAGCAGCTCGCCCAGCGACACCTTGGCTTCGGACAACGACACAGCCTCGGCGGGAAAGCTGTCTCCACGGCTGAGGTAGTCCACCGCGTTGTTCTGCGGGTCGGCATCGACCACCACGACCCTGGCGCCAAACTCGCCCAGCATCGCCGCCAGATGGACGGTGGTGACGGTCTTGCCTACGCCGCCCTTTTGGTTGGCAACCGCAACGATCTTGGCCATGAGATTGTCTGCCCGTTAAGGAAGGAAATCGGAAACGGGCGCTAATCTAAGTAGTCAGATTTTTTTTGTCAAAAAAGTTGTTGCGTATTTTCACTCCGAGGTGACATTGATTTGACGGTATCCCCAGGCATTTCCCTTTGCTGACGAACAGGGGGCAAAGAGCATGCAGCTGGCCGGCGTCCCAGCTCTGGCACGACTGGCTCATGACGCTGCCAGGTCTGAACCGTACTGCGATTCCCACGTGAGAACCGGCTCTCCTATTCGGCGTTGCCTGGGCGTCGCCACCATCGCACGCGCCGCTTCAACATTCCCTCCGTTAAATGCGCTGGTCTTTGACAGCAGGACCCCACGCGCGCACCACCGGCACTGGGCAGGACGGGAGTACCGGCCCATGGGCCCGTTGCGCGCAGTCTGTCGGTGACCTTGGCGTCCCGGGGCCGACGCTTCGCGCCAAAGGCATCCTCTGTGGGCGTTGAATCTGGAAGCTGGCTTGGTTGCTGGACAGTGTTTGCAAGATGGCGTGGCCGCGTGAGGCGCCGCGACGTGCGCGGAGCGCAGCACTGTTGGCCTGCCCTGCGACGGGGCGGCTGTCTCTGGCGGGGCAACCCGAGTCCGGGCAAGGTGGAGGCCTTCACACCAGAGTGATGAACCTGCCGGCCTCACGATGACCAACGGCATGCTGACGTTGTTTGGATCGACCGAAAGCGACACGTAACCGAACCAGCCGGCGAAGAAGGGTTCACTGCATGGATCAGCGTTGCAGGGACTCTGGCGTGGCCCAGGGTGCCGATCGGAGGCTTCTCCAGATTGTGAATCGGCGGCTCGCGTGGCTCACTGCCCAGGAAGGCCAGGCTGCGGTGCGGCAGCTCAGCAAGGTCTTTGGATTCCCACGTGGGAATCCAAGCGGACTGCAGGAAGCCATTCATACTGCATGTGCCCGTAGTCGTCACTGCGAGGGGTTGGGACTGCAGCAACGTCCGGGGCAAGCATTTCTCCAGACGACTTGATGGACGCGCATGGCTGTTGCCAAGCAACAGCCCGCCCGGACTGCTCGCCGCTCCAGCATTGGCCTGGGACTGAAGGCACGGCATTCCTGTCGGGCCCGGACGAGAAAAGGCGGCGTGGCAAGCGGTGATTCCCACGTGGGAATTCCCGTTGGGCATGCCCCCCGCTGTGGTGGCTTGGATTTCCCTTCGAATGTTCCTTCGCCCTTTCCAAGCCGTGGCTGGTTTAGGACGACGGATCACCAGGCTTGCTGCAAGCACTCATGCTTGCAGCGGCGCCAGTACGTCAGGGGACCGATCCTCCGCTCTCGATAACCACTACGCGAAGTCGAGAAGCGTCAACGCACGGTGGAGATGTACCGATCCAAAGATGAGCCGATCGAAAACCCAGATTGCTGCGGCCCAGCAGGCCGCCACAACGAAGGAGTCGGCGCGGCCGGATTTCCATAAATTCAGCGAGTGGCGCGACCAGAGAATCGGAATGCCCAGGGGATTGGGCCAGTCGATGAGCAGGTGTATCAGTCCGCCAACGGCAAATCCGAGCAGTGGGGCGCACCACCATTGGGTTTGGATCCCGGCATTCGCTCCATAAAGCAGACCTGTCCAGGCTGGGACCCAGTGCGTGATCGTGCGGTGGGTGCACCAGCGCTTTCCCTTGCGCCAGGGAACAAGCTCCAGCCAGTCCGGCGCAGTACCACCCAGGTAACCAGCGAACACCGCCGCCAAGGCCCATGCGTGATACGGCCCCGCCGCTCCCCGATGCAGAACCCACGCCGCGGCGGCGATTCCCGCTGCCCACCCAGTCAATTCATGTGCCTGCCGCGACGCCAAAATTGCCAAGTCCAATTTAAAAGATTATTGATTTTAGATTGACGCCAGCATGTGCTCACTTGTGATCGAGAACCGGTCGAGCAGGTATTCGCGCGTGCCTTGGGAAGGAGCGGGCTGGATTCAAGACGCTCAGACAAGATGGCCGCGCGGTGCGCGGGCCGCCATGCAATTCAATCGCCATCGAGGCTTGTGCAAGCGGCGCAGTGGCGGAGCGTGCGCCCCGCTTTCAAGTGAGCTGCTTCCAGAGTTTTTTCATTTCTTTCGCCACACGGTGCGACTCGGCGTGCACGTATTGCGAGGTGGTCGAAAGGCTGGCATGGCCCAGCAGCGCTCCCACGACATCCAGCGGCACGCCGGCGGCCACCGCGGTGCTGGCACTGGTGTGGCGCAGCCAGTGGGCGGAAGCAAGGCGTAACCGCTGTGCACCGACACGGTCCTTGCCTTCAAGCCGCTGCGCGACACGCTCGAACAAGCGCTGCAGGTCGTCGTGGATGGTCTGCGGCCGCACGCCATCGCCCTTGAACGCTGGCGTGCCATCGGGCAGCGCGGTCACGGTCTCGATGGCTCCATTGGCGTCCACCACATCCATGCGGCCGGCGCTGGGTAGCTTCAAGAAAAGGTCGTCCACCTTCCCGATGAGATAGGTGCCGGGCGGTACGTCCTCCAGTTCGGCCGGCAGCCCGCGCGCGCTCAGATACGATTTCAGCGCCTCCACCAAATCCTCAGGCAGCGGCACTTCGCGGTGCTTGGCGCGTTTGCCGACCACGTGCAGCACCCAGCCGCCATCGCCCTGCTGCGACGGTGGAATCCACTCCAGGTGATCGCGCCGTGCAGCAGCGAGTTCCGAGATGCGCAGACCGGTCGAAATCAGAAAGCGCAGCACGAGCGCCGTGCGGCGATTCCGCCCCCCTGGCTCCAGTACCTGCAGTTCTTCCAGCACGGCCTTGAGCGCCGGTGTAGGCAGCGTGCGCGCCAGCACGCGGTTGCGCTTGGCCCGGTCGTGCTCCAGTCCGCTGGTGTCGGCCGCCACGGTGGACGCTGCGACCTTGCGCGCGGCACCCTGGATGCGCACGCCGGCAAACGGGTTGGTGGTGGTGTAGCCGGTGGAAATCAGCCACTCGAAAAGGCCGTGCAGGATGACCAGGGCCTGCTTCTGCGACGAGGCCTTGAGCGGCCCGGCAAAGGGCCGCCACAGCGGCGCGAAGCGCGGAACACCCTTGGATCCGATCCACTGCGCCGCTGGTTGGGGATTGGCAAGGAAGTCCCGATAGGCCAGCGCGTCGTCGAGCGTCAGCGAGGTCATCGCTTTCTTGTGCTGCAGCACGCACCACAGCAGTAGCCGCTCCGCCTCCCGCCGGTAGGCCGCCTGCGTATGCTCCGATGACTTGGTGGAGAGCCAGGTGTGAATCGCGTCGTAGTCGTTGCGTGCGGCGATGGCGCAGCGTTCCACCGGGGCGCGGAAGGTGCCGTGCTCCCCGCTGAGGTCGAAGGGCACATGCAGCCGCTCCAGCGGCACCACGGCCAACTTCTTGCGCGCCAACGTGGTGGCCGCGGTAAGCCCGGTGCCGGATGGCAGCGCATCCGGAGCTGGCAGGGCAGGGACGGCCGATGCGGCAGTAATGGGACCCAGGTGAGCTTCGATGAAACGGCGGATACGCTGTCCCTTGCTCTCGCCAACGCCCGGGATGCCGGACCACCAGCGCCTCGGCACGGAGCGGATGCGGTCCACCACTTGCGCCACCGTGAAGAGGTCTGCCCGGTGCAGCCGGTCCGTGATGGCGGGTGCAAACCAGGCAGCCAGCGGTGAACCCAGTGTCAGGTCTTCACCGACGACGCCCTCCAATGCAGTGATGAGCTCCAGTTGCCGCTCCACCAGCCGCGCACGGCGCCGGGCTGCCCGCCGCGCCGCCTCCAGGCCCTGCGCCTGTCCGTACTCGGCTTGGTAGAGATCCAGCAACTCCTGCTGCGAGTGGAAATCGGCGTCGAAGCGCTTGGCAAATTCCTCCAGCGAGGGGACACCTTGGGGTTCGCGGATCAGTGCAGCCTGGCGTGCAAGCGTGGAAGCTCCTTTCAGTCCGGCACGCCGTGCCGCTGCCGCCAGTTCGTCAAGCGTGCGTTGCAGCCGCTGACGTGCGATGCGCAAGTCCAGGCTGGCTTCACCATCGATGCCAGCGAGGTATCGCTCGGCCAAGACGCGCAGTTCCAATCCTTGTACCCAGCCTCGTGCCAATGCCAGGTGAGCACGCGTCAAGCGGTCGCGTAACAGGGAAGAGTTGGAAGCGGACATAGGAGGCAGGGGCAACACCGGGGCACGAAAAATCCCGTGGCGCGCTTCAGTTTAGCGATCGGCCAAGGCATGCCAGACGATTGAGCAAAATTTTTATTGAAGAAGATTAGTGAACGTAATCAACACTAGGCACCGCTAATCACGTCAGTGCTGGTTTCCTGTGACCGCTCCCACAACTAAATCTGGCCCCATCCTTCAACTAAATCTGACCCTACTGCTCCTGCACCAGGGCAACCGCTCAACGGACGCCTTCGCAAGCCAGGGCAACGGTACCTCGGCAGTGCTTGCCGGAGCCGTAGGGGCCGCAGCGGGCGTCCTGATCAGGACTGCGAGGCGGCGAAGGCCTGGGCCATTTCCCGCGCGCGCTTGGTGTCGTCGCCATGCAGGTAGGTCGAGGTGGTGGCGATCGAGGCGTGGCGCAAGTTGTCGCGCACGGTGGTGAGCTCGGCGCCGCGCTCAAGGGCGTGCGTGGCATGCGTGTGGCGAGTCCAGTGGGGGCTGGCGCGGCGCAGCTTCTCGGCCAGCTGCGGGTTGTCGCCCTCGATGACGCCGGCGGCCGTGGCGAAGAAGCGCCGCATCAGCGCCCACAGGCGCGCCGTCGTG
>NZ_CALAOH010000009.1 GCF_937926365.1 uncultured Azohydromonas sp.
TCGGCGCGCGCGGCGCGCTCGCCGCGCGGCACGCCGGCCAGCCACAGCGCCAGCAGCAGGTTGCGCCACACCGACAGGCGCAGCAGGAAGGGGCGCTGGAACAGCATCGCCTGCCGCGGCTCGCAGCCGTCGGCGCCGCGGCGCACGCGGCGCTCGCCGCTGCAGCGCAGCTGGCCGTGCAACAGGCGCAGCAGGGTCGTCTTGCCGCTGCCGTTGGCGCCCAGCAGCACGATGCGCTCGCCCGCGCGCACGCGCAGGCTCATGGGCAACAGCACCTGGCGCTCGCCCAGGCGCACGGCGGCGTCGCGCAGCTCGATCAGCACCTCGTCGCGTTCCAACGCCGTGCCGCCGCGGGCCTCGGCGTTGGGGTCGGGCGGCAGCAGATCCAGGTGCAGCGGCGCGTTCACCGGGCCAGGCTTTCCGCCGGCTGCAGGCGGCGCAGCGTGGCGATGAAAAGGTTGACCAGCGCCACCACCGCCAGCAGCAGCAGGCCCAGCGCCAGCGCCTGGGCCAGGTCGCCCTTGCTGGTTTCCAGCGCGATGGCAGTGGTCATGACACGGGTGATGCCGTCGATGTTGCCGCCCACGACCATCACCGCCCCCACCTCGCTGATGGCTCGGCCGAAGCCCGTGAGCAGCACCGTCATCAGCGCCATGCGCTCGTGCACCAGCAGCAGCAGCGCGCTCTGCAAGGGGCCGGCGCCCATGGAGCGCAGCTGCTCGCCGTTGCCGCGCAGCGCGTCGGCCACGAGCTGGCGCGTGAGCGCCGTCACCAGCGGCAGTACCAGCACCGTCTGCGCCACCACCATCGCCCCGGGCGTGAACAGCAGCCCGTAGGAGCCCAGCGGCCCCGAGCGCGACAGCAGCAGGTAGACGGTCAGCCCCACCACCACCGGCGGCAGCGCCAGCAGCGTGTTGAGCACCAGCAGCAGCAGGCGCTGCCCCGGAAAACGGCTCACCGCCAGCCAGGCGCCGCCGATCAGCCCCAGCACGGCCGCCAGGGCGCTCGCGGCACCGCTGACCGACAAGGAGAGAAACACCACCTGCCACAGCCGCGCGTCAGCCTGGGCGATGAGGGCGGCGGCCGCCTGCAGGGATTCGGTGAAACCGTTCATGGACTACATCTGGGGGATTGCAAAGCGCCAGGGCGGCCTGGCTGTGCGCTGCGGGCGGGATTGTCAGCGAGGCCCTGGCCCCGGGCGATATGTCACGAAGTGCATAAGTCGCGGCGGCTACAGTGCCGCGCATGCGATTGGCACAGATCCTTTTTTCCCAGGGCTTCGGCACGCGGCGCGAGTGCGCCGGGCTGATCGTTTCAGAGCTGGTCGAGGTGGACGGCCGCGTCATCGACGACCCGGACGCGGACATCCCGACCGAGGGCCTCAGCTTCCGCGTGCGCGGCGAGCCGTGGCGCTACTTCGAGAAAGCGCTGGTGCTGCTGCACAAGCCCGCCGGCTACGAATGCTCGATGAAGCCCAAGCACCACCCCAGCGTGATGAGCCTGCTGCCGCCCCCGCTGCGCACGCGCGGCTTGCAGCCCGTGGGCCGGCTGGACGAGGACACCACCGGTTTTCTGTTGCTCACCGACGACGGCGCGCTGCTGCACAGGCTCACCTCCCCGAAACACCACGTGCCCAAGGTCTACGAGGTGACGCTGAAGCACCCGGTGGACGCGACGCAGGTGCAGCGCCTGCTGGCCGGCGTGGTGCTGGACGACGACCCCGCCCCGGTGCGCGCGGCCGCCTGCGAAGCCACGGGCGAGCGCTCGCTGCGGCTCACGCTCACGGAGGGCAAGTACCACCAGGTCAAGCGCATGGCGGCGGCGGTGAGCAACCGGGTGGAGCAGTTGCACCGCAGCGCGATGGGCACGCTGACGCTGGGCGACCTGGCGCCGGGGAAATGGCGCTGGGTGGAGCCGCAGGAGCGGGCGGCGCTGGGACTGCGGGCCGCCTGAGCGACTGCCCGCGCCTCAAGGCAGCGGCACGCCCACCCGCCACTGTTCCCAGTTGGTGACGATGTCCCGCACCACCGGCCAGGCGGCGTTGTAGAGATTGGCCGTGGCCGCCGGATAACCGCCGGACTTGGTATTGAGGGATTCCAGCGCCGATTGCCCCGGATGCGGCCGCTCGAAATTGGAGCCGGTGCGCATCACGGCCACGCGCTTCAGATCGAGCCGCCCCGCGATGGCGCCGCGCCGCAGGGCCTCGAACACCGCGTTGTCCTCCTGCTGCGTGGTGCAGTAGGTGCCTTGGCCGTCGGTGAGCAGCGCGGTCCACTTGGTGGCCCAGTTGCCCAGGATTTCGCCGTGCCAGTAGGTGTCGCCGCTGGCGGTGTCGCACTGGATCACCGAAGGCGCCGCCCGGGCCGTGGCCTGCGGATATCGGGCCCGGTAGGCCTGCGCCTCGGCCGTGTCGGCCAGCGTGGCGCCGCGCGAGAGTCGAAGCGCCTTCTGCAGCAGCGCCTCGTCCACCCGGAACAACTCCGTGCCGTAGCGCAGCGGCGGCTTGACGTCCGGGTTCGCCGACTTGATGCCGAAATAGCCGAAGGCCCAGTCGGCCGGTTTCTCGCGGGCGTCGAATTCATGCGCCAGGCCGAAATCCACCACGTAGCGCGCCCAGGTCGCCGAACCCACCGTACCGACGTTCGGATTGATGCCACCGACGCCGGTGACCAGGAAATAGGCCCGGGACAAATCAAAAGGCCCGTTGAAAACCGCCGCCATGGTGGAGGCCGCGGCATTCGAATGGCCCATGTCGGTGGTCATCAGGCACACGTCGTCGTCGGTGCACTGGACCGTGGGGAAGTTGGGGGACAGGCCGGGAACCTGGTAACGCCGGGTCCAGTTCAGCTTGGGCTGCCAGGCCTGGGCCTCGGGGCCGTAGAGGGTGATGAGCAGCACCTTGACGGGGCGGGAAGCAGGCGCCGCAACCGGGGCTGTTCCCGGTGAAGCGCCGGACGGCGCCGGTGAATCCAGAGGCACGGCCGAGCAGGCCGAGAGCAGCGCCAGGGTCGGCCCCAGCAGGCAGAGGATGGCTTGACGGCGTGGCACGCCCATGTCGCGGTCCTTGATGACAAGTGAGGCCCGGACCATACGGCAGCGTGCCGCCACATCCCAGGCACACGGCGCCCCGCCCCAGCACAGCGCAATGCAACGGTCAACCGGCTGACACGACACGGTTGACACCAGTCAAGCAATGTGCCTCAAAGCTATTTGTAAAGAAACATAAAGTATTAAGGTGAAAAATAAAGTATCAAACGGGAGAAGAAGATGGGGGGAAGGATCCGGATCTCAGGGCTCAGCGTCCTGGTGGTGGCGCTGCTGTCGGGTTGCGCGGCGATGAAAAGCCACGACGAGCTGGCCGGAAAGATGCAGGGCGCGCAGCGGGCGGGCGGGCCGGCCGCGGCGCTGAAGGAGCTTGAGGCGTCGGCCACCAGCGACGATGCCCGCGCGGCGCTGCTCTACAACCTGGAGCGCGGCGAGCTGCTGCGCCAGGACCGCCGCTACGAGGACAGTCTGGCCGCCTGGCTGCAGGCCGATGCCAAGGTGTCCGAATGGGAGAGCACCGCCAAGACCGATCCCAGCAAGCTGCTGGGCAACGTGGGCGCGGCGCTGATCAGCGAACGCCTCAAGCCCTATGAGGGCCAGGACTACGAGAAGGTGTGGCTGACCACGCGGCTGGCGCTCAACCGCATCGCGCTCAACGACTGGGAAAACGCGCGCGTGGACATCAAGCGCACGCACGAGCGCGAGGCCGTCATCGCCGAATTCCGCGCCAAGGACACGGCCGCCGCCGAGGAAGAGGCCAAGAGCAAGGGCGCGCAGACGGGGATCAAGTCGCTCAACGGCTACCCGGTGGAGACGCTCAACGATCCCGAGGTGCTCAAGCTCAAGAACGGCTACCAGAACGCGTTGAGCCACTACCTCGCCGGCTTCCTCTACGAGGCCCTCAACGAGCCGGGACTGGCCGCGCCGGGCTACCGCAAGGCTGCCGAGCTCCAGCCCGATACGCCGTTGCTGGAAGAAGGCCTGGCCGGCCTGGACCAGCGCACGAGCTTCACCCACCGGCGCAAGCAACGCATGACGGACGTGCTGTTCGTCATCGAGTCGGGACAAGCGCCGGCGCGCAAGCCCATGCGCTTCACCATCCCCGTGCCCATCGCGGGACGGCTCAACACCGTGAGCGTGTCCTATCCCGTCATCGAGGCCGCGCGCCAGCCCGGCCCGGCCGAGCTCGCGCTGGGCGACGTGACGCTCAAGGCCGCCACCGTCGTGGACATGAACCTCATGGCGCGCCGCGCGCTGGCGGACGAGATGCCCGGCACGGTAGCGCGCGGCATCACGCGCGCCATCGCCAAGGGCGTGCTGCAAAACGAGGCTCAAAAGCACGGCGGGCCGTTGGCCGGCGCCATTGCCATGATCGCCTCCGCCGCCACGGAACAGGCCGACGACCGCATGTGGCGCACGCTGCCGGGCGTGGCCTCGCTGGCACGCGGCTACCTGCCCGAGGGCGAGCACCGGCTGCTGATCGACGGCCGCGACACGGGCACCACGATCAAGGTCTCCGGCCAGTACGCGCTGGTGCCGGTGACGGTGCAGGACGCGGCCGTCAGCATCGGCCAGGTTGCGGCCTTCGGGACGCTGCCGCAGCTGGCCGTGGCCGCCCCGGCGGCGGTGGCCGTCCCGGCCGCAGCCATGGTGCCCGTCGCCGCCAAGGCCGTGGAAACGCGTCCCGCGCGCGCCGCCCGGCCCACCGGCAGGCTCCAGGCCAAGCCCGCGGCGGCCCCGCGCCCGGGCGCGTCGCCGAACTGAGTCCGCTCCGATCCCTTGCAAAGGAAACCCATGATCCACGCACTGCGCGCGGCCGGCCTGTGTGCCGCGCTCCTGGCGGCGGCGCTGCCGGCGGCCGCCCAGACCGATCAAGGCATGTCGCCCGCGATCCTGTCCAAGCTCGCCACGCGCGGCGACCTCAAGAGCGTGCGCGTCGCCGAGATCCGCATGGCGCGCCGCAACGACATGCTGGTGGTCGAGGCCGACTTCCAGAACCCCGAGCGGCGCGACCGCTTCGTCTACTACCGCTTCCGCTGGCTCGACGGCGGCGGCATGCAGGTCGGCGATGGCGAGAGCTGGAAGCAGATGCCGCTGTTGGGCCAGCAGTTGCAGCCGGTCAAGGCCGTGGCGCCCTCGCCGGCCGCCGCCGACTTCCGCCTCGAGTTCAACGTCGAATGACCTCTTCCCCCCGTCATCCCATGAAAGCTTCCGTCCTGACCGCCGCACGCCGACTGCCGCTGTGCACGCTGGCCGCCGCCACGCTGCTGGCCGCTGCCGGCTGCAACACGGTCTCCTCGCCCGTCGTGCGCTTCGACCGCCAGACCACCAACTACGGCGACGCCAAGGCCGTCGAGCTGGTCACCAACGAGTTCGGCTCCACGGACCTGCAGATGATCGCGGAGAAGATGACCGGCAGCCTGCTGGAGGCGGGCATCTTCCAGGGCCGGCCCACGGTGACCATCTCCACCGTCAAGAACAAGACCAGCGAGTACATCGACACCACCAACGTCATGAACTCGATCCAGACCGCGCTGGTCAAGTCGGGCAAGGTGCGCTTCACGCGCTCGATCCAGGAGATGCAGGCTGGCGTGGACGAGCTCACGCGCCAGAACCAGAGCGGCCTGTACAAGCAGAACACCACCGCCAAGGTCGGCCAGATGACGGCGGCCAGGTACAGCGTGGAGGGCGAGCTCACCAGCATCGTCAAGCAGAACGCCGCCACCAAGGACGTCTACTACAAGTTCACGCTCAAGCTCTTCGACGTCGAGGAGGGCACCATCGAGTGGCAGGACGAGAAGGAAATCCGCAAGACCACCCAGCGCTGAGCCGGCCCCGGCCCAGTTTCCTTCGAGGGAGCACGCATCCGATGAAACGCATCCTGTCCTGCGCCGCGCTGGCGCTGGCCTGTGCCGCCGCGCTGGCCCAGCCCCGCATCGCCGTCACCGACCTGGCCTACACCCAGGAGGTGTCCGAGTACTTCGAGGCCGGCACGCACCAGCAACGCAGCACGCTCAATGCCAACGCCACCTCGATGGCGGCCACGCAGCAAAGCAGCGGCACCTACGTGGCGGGCAACCACAGCTACGTGCAGCAGCGCGAGCTGGGCTCGTTCTCCAACGACATCCGCAGCGCGCTGCTGCGCGGCACGACGTTCCGCCTGGTGCAGGCCAAGGCCTTCGACGCGGGCGAGCCGCAGCCGACCAAGGCCGAGCAGGCGCTCAACCAGCTCCAGACCGGCAAGATGGCCAAGCCGGTGCGCCAGCCGCAGGTGCACGACATCGTGGCGCGCATCCGCAAGGGCGAGTTCGCCGGCGCGGACTACGTACTGTTCGGCACGCTGACCAGCCTGCAGTTCCGCGACTCGCTCTCGCCCATCCAGGGCACGAGCAACGCCAGCCACATCTTCGG
Source organism: uncultured Azohydromonas sp. (assembly GCF_937926365.1). Lineage (GTDB taxonomy): Bacteria > Pseudomonadota > Gammaproteobacteria > Burkholderiales > Burkholderiaceae_C > Azohydromonas. Next base: position 6,457 of record NZ_CALAOH010000009.1, read on the forward strand.
CCTGGACGTGGTGGCGGACTTCTCGCTGATCAACACGCGCACACAGGAGATCAAGGCCTCGTTCTCCGCGCAGGGCGCCGGCTCGGACACCAAGCTGCTGTCCAGCCGCGGCGACGTGCTGCCGCCCAACCGCGGCCAGGTCATCCGCGACGCCTCGCGCTCGCTGGCGGCCAACGTGTTCAGCCAGTTCTCGGAGCAGATCGGCCTGGCCGAGCCGGGCCTCTCGCGCCAGTTGCGTCCGGGCGCGGAAGGGCAGCCGCTGCCCGCGGGCGCGGTGGCGCCGCCGGCGGTGCCGGCCCGCCACAGCGAGCC
>NZ_CALAOH010000010.1 GCF_937926365.1 uncultured Azohydromonas sp.
GGCTGGCCGCGTCGGGCCGCGATGCCCCGGCGCACGGCCTGCGCACCGCCGCCCGGACGGCCGAAACGCCGGCCCGCGCCTCCCGCACGGACGCCACCGGGGCCCTGGCCGGCACCGCAACGCCCGCGTTCGAGACGTCCATCCCGGGTCCCGGGCTGCAGGCCGGTGCGCCGGCACCCACCGTGCCACCGCTGGCCGTGACCGGGGTGGCGAGCGCGCCGGCCGCCGCCACACAACCGGCGGCATCCACCGCCTCCACGCTGCCTTACCAAGCCCACATCACCGCGCCTGTAGGCACGCCGGCCTTCGCGCCGGCACTGGGCGCACAAGTGCGCATGCTGGTGCACGACGGCATCGGCCACGCGCGGCTGGAACTCAACCCGGCCGAGATGGGGCCGGTGTCGGTGCACATCGCGCTGGAGGGACAGCAGGCGCATGTGGAATTCGGTGCCGACCTGGCCGCCACGCGCGCGGCACTGCAGGAAAGCCTGCCCACACTGGCGGCGGCGCTGCAGGAAAGCGGCATCACGCTCACCGGCGGCGGCGTCTCCGAGCGCCAAACCGGCAGCGGCGGCAACGCCGGCCAGGACAGCGGCACGCCGGGCAGCCGGGCGCAGGCGTTCGCGCCGGCCGAAGGTGCGCACGCCGGTGCAGCCATGGCGCCGCCGGTGGCAGCCCCCGCGGTGCAGGGTGGACGCGGGCGCGGCACGGTCGACCTGTATGCCTGAAGCAGCCGGCGGTGCCTCGGACCCGGGTCCGGGTCCGGACTCCGGCCTCGCCTGACATCGCTCAAGCCGCCGTGGCGGCATGCATGAAATCCTGCCGCTCGGGCGCCCGACGTGCCGCGAGCCACCGGCGCCCGCCCGTTAAGCTGCCGTTTTGCCCTGCTATTTCCGCCTTCGCCACCGGTCGCCGGCCCGAATAATTCGCGGCAGATACCTTGCCGGGCGGCTGCCCGGAACCCCTCCACTGGAGCCTGAATGTCCGCTGCCATCGCTGCCCTCGGAGCCTCACTGAAGAAGGGCCGCATGAAGATCGTTCTCATCATGGCGGTCCTGCTGCTGCTGCTCGGAACCGCGGCACTGGTCGCCAGCCGCTCGGTCGTGCCGGTGGACGAGGAGGACGCCGAGTTCGAGGCAGAGCACCAAGCCAAGCCCGGCGCCTATGACGCCAAGAGCGCCCCCGTGTTCGTGCAACTGGAAACTTTCACCGCCAACCTCGCCGACCGCGACAGCGACCGCTTCATCCAGGTGGGCGTGACGCTGGAAGTGGTGGACCCCAAGGCCGCGGAGCAGATCAAGGCCTTCATGCCCGTGATCCGCAACAACATCCTGCTGGTATTGACGAACAAGACCTCGGATGCCGTGCGCGAGCCCGTGGGCAAGCGCCGCCTGGCCGCGGAGATCCGTGCGCAGGCACTGCGTCCGCTGGGCCACAGCGTCAAGGTCGAGGAGCTGCTCGACGAGGAGCCTTCGGGCAGCTTCAGGCAAGCCAAGTGGGCACGGCTGCCGATCAAGGCGGTGCACTTCTCCACCTTCATCGTGCAGTGACAAGGCGATGAGCCAGCAGTTCCTCTCCCAGGACGAGGTCGATGCGCTCCTGCAGGGCATCACCGGCGAGAGCCAGAAGCTCGAACAGGAAGACACTCCAAGCGGTGCGGTACGCACCTACGACATCGCGAGCCAGGAACGCATCGTGCGTGGGCGCATGCCCACGATGGAGATCATCAACGAGCGTTTCGCGCGCAACGTGCGCGTGGGGTTGTTCAACTTCATGCGCAAGAGCCCCGAGGTGGCCATCGGCGGCATCAAGGTGCAGAAGTACAGCGCCTTCCTGCGCGAAATCGTGGTGCCCACCAACATCAACATCGTCTCGGTGCGGCCGCTGCGCGGCTCGGGGCTGATCGTGTGCGAGCCCAACCTGGTGTTCGCCGTGATCGATGCGCTCTTCGGCGGCACCGGGCGCTTCCACACCCGCATCGAGGGCCGCGACTTCAGCCCCACCGAGCACCGCGTCATCACGCGGCTGCTGGAAGTCATCATCGGCGAGTACAAGAAGGCGTGGGGCGGGATCTACCCGCTGGAGCTGGAGTACCAGCGCTCGGAGATGCAGCCGCAGTTCGCCAACATCGCCACGCCCAGCGAGATCGTCGTGGCCACGAGCTTCACGCTGGAGATCGGCACCACCGCGGGCTCGATCCACTTCTGCATCCCATACTCCACGCTGGAGCCCATCCGCGACGTGCTGTACTCCTCGGTGCAGGGCGACTCCACCGAGCCGGACCGGCGCTGGGTGAACCTGCTCAAGACGCAGCTGCAGGCCGCGGAAGTGGAACTCGTGGCCGAGCTCGCGCACGCGCCGGCCACCGTCGAGCAATTGCTGTCGCTCAAGGTGGGCGATTTCATCGAGCTCGACCAGCTGCCGCTGGTACAGGCCAAGGTGGACGGCGTGCCGGTGCTGGAAGCGCATTGCGGCACGCGCAACGGCAAGTACGCCATCAAAGTCGAACGACTGATCTCCAGCTCCACGCTGAGCTGGATCGGAGAGAACCATCATGGCAGTTGAACCAGGACAGATGTCCGACGAGGACCGCATGGCCGCCGAGTGGGAGGCCGCACTGGCCGAGGCCCGCTCCGACACGGCCGCCGTCGCCGAGGCCGAAACCTCGCCGTTGCAATCCGTGAAGGCCGCGTCCTTCACGGACTTCGGCGCGGCCGAGGCGGCCGACCCGACGGGGATCAACGACATCAACATGATCCTCGACATCCCGGTGCAGCTCACCGTGGAGCTGGGCCGCACGAGGATCCCGATCAAGCACATCCTGCAGCTCGCACAGGGCTCGGTGGTGGAGCTGGAGGCCATGGCCGGCGAGCCCATGGACGTGCTGGTCAACGGCTACCTCATCGCCCAGGGCGAGGTGGTGGTGGTCAACGACAAGTTCGGCATCCGCCTCACCGACATCGTCACGCCCAGCGAGCGCGTGCGCCGGCTCAGCCGGACTTGAGGCCGTTCGCACCCAGCAGGCATCGGCGGCAAAGGAACCGCCGTCATGCCCGCGAAGGCGGGCATCCACGCGCGCCGATACGCCGGCCTTTTCCGCCTCCCTTCCACCTTCCCGACGCAGCCTCCCGGAGCTCGTGGATGCCCGCCTGCGCGGGCATGACGGATCGTTGGGCTCCAGGCCGACTGACGGCGCAACGAAAGCAATTAGCCGATGAACACCGGATGGATGCCACTGCTGTGGTTCCTGGCCGTGCTGGCGCTCATCCCGCTGGCGCTGTGGCTGCTCAAGCGCTCGCCGCTGGCGCCGGGCGCGCAAGCCGCCGGCGTGATGCGCACCGTGGCGGTGCTGCCGCTGGCCCCGGGCCAGCGCCTGGTGACGGTGGAGGTGGGCAGCGGCGAGCAGCGGCGCTGGCTGGTGCTGGGCGTGACGGCGCAGCACATCAGCACGCTGCACACCATGGCGCCGCAGGACCCCGATCCCGCCACCGCCGCGCCCGGCGCGGCGGCGCCCTCCTTCGCGCAGGCGCTGCGCCAGCAGCTGCGCGCGCGCCGCGACTGAGCTCCCCCAGACCATGAAAGCCTTCCTCTTCCCCAGGCGCGGCCGCGCGCCCCGTGCCGCCGCGCTGCTGCTGCTGGGCGCCGCCGCGCTGCCCGCGCTGGCGCAGCAGCAAGGCGGCGCGGGCACGCTGCCGCTGCTCGTGGGCCAGGGCGCGGGCGGCACCAGCTACTCGGTGCCGGTGCAGACGCTGCTGTTCTTCACCGCGCTGAGCTTCCTGCCAGCGGTGCTGCTGCTGATGACGGCCTTCACCCGCATCGTCATCGTGCTGGGGCTGCTGCGCCAGGCCATGGGCACGCAGACCACGCCGCCCAACCAGGTCATCGTGGCGCTGAGCCTGTTCCTGACCTTCTTCGTCATGGGCCCGACGCTGGACCGCATCTACGAGCAGGCCTGGCAGCCCTACGCCGCCGGGCAGATCACGGCCGAGCAGGCGCTGGAGCGCGGCCAGGAGCCGCTGCGCGCCTTCATGCTCAAGCAGACGCGCCAGAGCGACGTGCAGATGTTCTCCCGCATGGCACGGCTGCCGGAGCAGACCACGCCGGCGCAGCTGCCGCTCAAGGTGCTGGTGCCGGCCTTCGTCACCAGCGAGCTCAAAAGCGCGTTCCAGATCGGCTTCCTGGTGTTCATTCCCTTCCTGATCATCGACATGGTCGTGGCCAGCGTGCTCATGAGCCTGGGGATGATGATGCTCAGCCCCGTGCTGGTGGCGCTGCCCTTCAAGCTCATGCTGTTCGTGCTGGCCGACGGCTGGAACCTGCTGCTGGGCTCGCTGGCGGCCTCGTTCGCGCAATGACTTCCCGTTCGCCCTGAGCCCTTCGACGAGCCCAGGGCGAACGGAGCCGACTCTTTATTGAGAACACAACGATGGACGCGACCCAAGTCTTCACGGTGGGGCAACAGGCCCTGTTCACGCTGCTGCTGGTGTGCGCGCCGATCCTGCTGGTGATCCTGGGCGTGGGCATCGTGGTGAGCGTGCTGCAGGCGGCCACGCAGATCAACGAGCCCACGCTGTCCTTCGTGCCCAAGATCATCGCGGCGGTGGCGGTGCTGGCCATCGCGGGGCCCTGGATCATGACGACGCTGGTGGAGTTCCTGCAGCGCACGCTGCAGTCGATTCCGGGCGCGGTGGGGTGATGGCGGCGTGATCACCTTCACCGAAGCCCAGCTGATGGCGTGGCTGTCGCCGCTGCTGTGGCCGCTGCTGCGCGCGCTGGCGCTGCTGTCGTCCATGCCGGTGCTGGGCACGCGCATGGTGCCCATACGCGTGCGCGTGGGCCTGGCACTGCTGCTGGCGCTGGCGATGCAGGCGGTGCTGCCGCCCATGCCCGTGGTGGCGCTGGACAGCCCGGTGGCCTTCGAGCTGGTGGCGCAGCAGCTGGTGGTGGGCGTGACGCTGGGCCTGGCCGCGCGCATGGTGTTCGCGGCGGTGGAGTTCGCCGGCGAGGTGATGGGCCTGCAGATGGGGCTGAACTACGCGGGCTTCTTCGACCCGGCCAGCGCCACGCAGGGCACGGTCACGGGACGGCTGTTCGGCACCCTGGCGGCGTGGCTCTACATCGTGATCAACGGCCACCTGGTGGTGCTGGCGGCGCTGGTGCGCAGCTTCGAGTCCTTCCCGGTGAGCGAACAGCCGCTGGCGGTGCTGCAGCAGTTGCAGCCGCAGACCTGGGGCGCGGAGATCTTCACGCTGGGCCTGTGGCTGGCGCTGCCGCTGATCACGATGCTGCTGTTCGTCAATCTGGTGCTGGGCCTGATCTCGCGCGTGGCCTCGCAGATGAACGTGTTCGCGGTGGGCTTCCCGATCACGCTGGGCATGGGGCTGCTGGGCATCCTGGCAACGCTGCCGCTGCTGGAGCAGCCCTTCGTGGCGGCGCTGGAGCGCATGCTGTCGCACTTCCAGTGACGCGGGCGCGGCGCCTCGGCAAGCCGCGTTCCATCCTGCCCCCCGGCGGCACGCCCCCGCCGCAGCCGCTCCCCGGAGGGACGCGCCGCCAGGCGCCGGTGCCTAGATTTGTGGCCAGTTCGGTACGCAACGACGACTTCAAGCGCTCGAAGCCGCCGGACGCCTCCCAACCGCCAGCCCACACACCGAGGTCGCTCCATGAACGCTGTCTCCGCCGCCGCCCTGACCGCCGCCAGCCTGGCCGCCCTGGCCAGCCCCCCGCTGGCCCAGGCGCAGCCGCTGTCCCTGTCCTCCGGCGCGAGGGCGCAGGCGGCCGAGCTCAGCGATGCGGAGCTGGTGAGCGCCAAGTCGCCCATGCCCAAGGTCAGCTTCCTGGCGGCTTCCGCCTTCGACTACAACGCCGCCGCCACCGCGGCCCAGGAGCGCGCCGTGGTGCTGGACCTGCCGGCCAAGCGCCCCGTGGCCGACGCGCGCGGCCTGATGACCCGGCGCGAGATCGGCGCCGCGGCGCTGGCGCTGGCGCCGCAAGGCGAGGTCACGCCCCGGGCGGTGGGCACCGGCAAGATCCACTTCACCTCCACCCGCACCTACCCGCGCCAGCAGGACCGCACCTACCCCAGCAGCGCCGTGGGCAAGCTGTTCTTCAAGGACGGCGCGGGCAACTCCTACATCTGCACGGCCTCGGTGCTGCGCCCGGGCCTGGTGCTCACCGCCGGCCACTGCGTGCACCGCGGCAGCGGCGGCGTCGCGGGCTTCTACAACAGCTTCACCTTCGTGCCCGGCTACAGCCGGGTCGGCGCCACCGAGACGCGTCCCTTCGGCACCTGGAGCAACTGGGCGCACGTGACCACCACCGCCGCCTGGGCCAACGGCGGCGGCGCGGTGCCCAACGTCGGCGACTGGGCGCTGCTGGTGTTCAACCGCGACGGCGCGGGCAAGCGCGTGGGCGACTACACCGGCACCCTGGGCATGCAGTACCCGGCCATGATCGGGCGCCACATGACGGTGCTGGGCTACCCCGCCAACCTCGACGGCGGCACGCAGATGCACCGGGTGGACAGCATGGTCAACGACGGCGGCACCAACAACGGCATCTGGGGCTCGGACATGACCGGCGGCTCCAGCGGCGGCCCGGTGGTGCTGAACTTCCGCCAGGACTACGCGGGCCTGTCAGCCTCCACGCAGGACAACGGCGCCAACCGCGTCACCGGCGTGGTGTCCTGGGGCTACATCTCGGCGGGGCCGCAGGTGCAGGGCGGCTCGCAGTTCAACGCCAACTTCGCCAACCTCTACAAGACGGCCTGCGGCAAGTTCGCCTGGGCCTGTTGAGCGCGGCCCGGAACGCCGGGCCCGTCACGTACAGCAAGGAGGGGAGACCAGGGCGGCCACGCGGCCGCCCTTTTTTTGTTGCCCTACTGCCCCACCAGCCCGTTGCGGATGGCGTAGACGGTGAGCTCGGAGTTGTTGGACAGGCCCAGCTTCTCCAGCACGCGGGCGCGGTAGACGCTCACGGTCTTGGGGCTGAGCATGAGCTCCTCGGCGATGTCCGACAGCCGCTTGCCCGAGGCGATCATCACCAGCGTCTGCAGCTCGCGGTCGGAGAGCTTCTCGTGCGCCTGCTCCGCCGCCGGGGTGGTCAGGCTCTCGATGAGCATGTGCGCGATCTCGGGCGTGACGTTCTTGCGCCCCTGCGCCACGGTGCGCACGGCCTGCACGATCTGCTGCGGGTCACCGCCCTTGTTGACGTAGCCGTAGGCGCCGGCGCGCAGCGCGCGGATGGCGTACTGGTCCTCGGGATACATGCTCACGATGAGCACGCGCACCGGGCTGCCCTCGTCCTTGAGCGCGTGCAGCACATCCAGGCCGCTGCGCCCGGGCAGGTTGATGTCGAGCACCAGCACGTCGCAGGCGGTGTTGCGCATGAGGGCGCGCAGCTCGCCGTAGTCGGCGGCCTCGCCCACGACCTCGATGTCGGGCGAGTCGGAGAGCGTGTCGCGGATGCCGCGCCGGATCAGCGCGTGGTCGTCACAGAGAATCACCTTGATCATGAAGCCCCCCATGCCGCGTTCTCGGACGCAGCATCGCCGCCCTCGGCGGCCAGTGGAATGGACAGGATGAGCGTGGTCCCCCCGCCCGGGCGGCTGCTGAGGTCGATCCAGCCGCCCACGGTGCCGGCGCGCTCGCGCAGTCCGCGGATGCCAAAGCTCTGCGCCTTGGCCAGGTCCTCGCGGCTCAGGCCGCGGCCGTCGTCGCTGATCTCCAGCGACAGCACGCCCGCGCCCAGCGACAGCTCCACCACCACTTGCCTGGCCTGGGCGTGCTTGAGGATGTTGGTCAGCGCCTCCTGCGCCGTGCGGTAGGCCACCAGCGGCACGCCCGCGGGCAGCTGCAGGCTGTCATGGCTGGTGCGCAGCACGCAGTCGATGCCGCTGCGGCGGCGGAAGCTCTGCGCCATCCACTGCAGCGCCGCCACCAGGCCCTGCTCCAGGATGGCCGGGCGCAGGTTCTGCATGATCCGCTTGCTGGCCTCGATGGCGTGGGTGAGGCTCTCGCGCGCGGCGTGCAGGTGCTGCCGCGCCTCGGGGTCGGCGTTGTGGCGCTCCAGCCACGCCAGCTCGAAGCGCAACGCCGTGAGCGAGCCACCCACGTCGTCGTGGATCTCGCGCGCGATGGCCACGCGCTCGGCCTCCACGCTGGCCTGCAGGTGCTGCGCCAGCTCGCGCAGCTGCTGCTGCGACTGCGCCAGCCGCTCGTCGGCGTCGCGCTTGGCGCGGCGCATCTCGGCGGCCTCGATGGCGTTGTCCACCGCCGGCGCCAGCCGCGCCAGGTTGTTCTTGAGCAGGTAGTCGCTGGCGCCGTGGCGCATGGCCTGCACCGCCACGTCCTCGCCGATGGCGCCCGACACCAGGATGAACGGCAGCACCAGGCCGCTGTGCATGAGGATCTCCAGCGCCTGCAGCCCCGTGAAGCCGTGGGGCAGGTTGAAGTCCGACAGCACCACGTCCCAGGGCTGCGCGTGCAGCGCGTGCCGATAGTCGGCCTCGGTCTCCACGCGCAGCGTCTGCACCTCCTGTCCGCCGCGGCGCAGGTGCGCCAGCGCCAGCTCGTGGTCGAGCTCGGCATCCTCGATGTGCAGCACGCGCAGGGGACGGGAAGTCATGCGGGGAAGTATCGCAGCCCGTAAGGGTGGAATTGGACCGGCTTGCGCCTTGTCATCCGGGCACCGCAGGACCGGGCGTGGCCCAAGAATCGCGGCGGCCGGGACCTGCCCTACCCGGCCGCGCCGTGAATTTGGACGCGGCGCGCGCCACTGCTTGGGGCATTGCTCGCAATTGCCGGGCTCAAGCGCCTCAAGTCCTCTGCCCGCGCGCCGATAGACCGTCCAGCCTGCCCTGGAGAAACAACGCATGCCTTCGATTCTTGCCGTCGACGACTCGACCTCGATGCGCCAGATGGTGTCCTTCACGCTGAAGAACGCCGGCTTTCACGTGGTCGAAGCGGTGGACGGTATGGACGCTTGGGAGAAAGCCGACAGCCGCGACTTCGATCTGGTGCTCACCGACCAGAACATGCCGCGCATGGACGGCATCACGCTGACCCGCAAGCTGCGCGGCCATCCCAAGTTCGCCCGCACGCCGATCCTGATCCTCACCACCGAGTCCAGCGACGAGATGAAGCAGGCCGGCCGCGCCGCCGGCGCCACCGGCTGGATGGTGAAGCCCTTCGACCCCGCCAAGCTGATCGAGGTGATCGGCAAGGTCATCCGCTGACGCCCCGTTCGCAGACGCCCAGAGAGAGCCCCGCATGGCCGAACCGACTTCCGATAGCCAGTTTTCCGCAGGCATCGACCTGAGCCAGTTCTACCAAGTCTTCTTCGAGGAGGCGCTGGAGAACCTGGAGCGCATGGAGCAGATGCTTCTGGAAGTGGACCTGGCCGCCGCCGACGACGAAGCCCTCAACGCCATCTTCCGTTGCGCGCACTCCGTCAAGGGCGGTGCGGCCACCTTCGGCTTCAACGACGTGGCCGAGCTCACGCACCAGATGGAGACGCTGCTGGACCGGCTGCGCCGCCACGAGCTCACGCCGGACAGCGCCATGGTGGACGTGCTGCTGGAGTCGGGCGACGCGCTGCGCGCGCAGCTCGCCCGCCACGAAGCCGGCGGCGCGGGCGACCCCGTGGAAACCGCCGACCTGTGCACGCGCATCCGCGCCCTGGCCGAGGGCCGCCCCGCCCCGCCACGCAGCGCCGCG
>NZ_CALAOH010000011.1 GCF_937926365.1 uncultured Azohydromonas sp.
CCGCCTCGGCCTGGCGCGCCGCGGCGCGCTCCAGCGGCTCCAGCACGCTCGCCCCCTGCCCGGCGCTGATGGCCACGCGGCCCCACGCCAGCAGTTCATCTGGCGGCAGCGGCTGCCGCGCTTGCGCCCGGGCATAGGCCTCGCAGGCCGCGTCCCAGTCGCAGCGCGTGCAGGCGGCGCGGGCCTCGGCCAGGGCGTCTTCGTCCCCACCGGCCGCCACGGCGGCGGACGCACTGCGCTCAGGCTCGCCGACTTCCGGCACGCAGAAGCGGTAGCCCAGGCGCGCATAGGTGCGCACCGCTTGCGCCAGGCCGGCCTCGGCCAACGCGGCGCGCGCCAGGCTGACGCTGCGCTGCAGCGCGTTGTCCACCACCACGCTGCCGGGCCACAGCGCGGACAGCAGCTCTTCCTTGGGCACCACGCGGTCGCGATGCCGCACCAGGTAGCACAGCACCTCGAACACGCGCGGCTGCAGCGGCACCTCGCGGCCCCGCACCAGCAGCGCGCGGCGCGCTTCGTCCAGCTCGCAGGCGCCGAAGCGCCAGCGGCGCGCGCCCGGCGGCGCGGGGGGCGGGAGGGCATCCATGGCGGCGGGAAAAGTATCAGGAATCGATCAGCGCGCGCGAAGGATTGATGGCGACCCGGTCTCTAGTCCTTGGACAAGGCTCTGCAGCGGCGCTGGAACCCTTCCCCCCGGCCTGCCGCCCAACCAGCCTGCGCCACGGCCCGGTTGAGCGACCGCCGCCCGCCCCACCCTACCGGTGCTTCGCCACCCCCACCCGCGCGCACATGTCACGCACCGGGCAGGTGGAGCAGCGCGGCAGGCTGGGCGTGCACACGTGCTTGCCGAAAGGCACCAGCAGCGCGTTGATCTCGATCCAGTGCTCGCGCGGCAGCTGCCGCTCCAGCACCGCCAGCGTCCCTTCGGGCGCGCGGGCCTGCGCGTAGCCCCAGCGGTTGGTGATGCGGTGCACGTGGATGTCCACGCCGATGCGCGGCTGCCCGCAGGCAATGCCCAGCACCAGGTTCGCGCACTTGGGCCCCACGCCGCGAAAGCCCAGCAGCACCGCCTCGTCGCAGGGCAGTTCGCCGCCGTGGCGCGCCACCACCTCGCGCGCGATGGCGTGGATCTGCGCCGCCTTGGGCTCGTGGAAGGTGCTGTCGGCGATGGCGGCATCGATGTCCGCCACGCCCAGCGCCGCCACCGCCGCGGGCGTGCGCGCGAGGCCGAAGAAGCGCCGCGCGCACACCAGCGTGGTCTCGTCGCGGGTGCGGATGGACAGGATGCAGGCCACCAGCTGCTCGAAAGCGGCGCTGAACCCTTCGTCGCGCAGCTCGAACAGCGCCGCCTTGGGATAGGGCTGCACCGCCACCTCGATGCGCCGCAGCGCCTCGGTGATGTCGAAGGGCCTTGAGGCGGCGGGCGCATCCATGGCGGAGGGCTTCAGCTCAGAACGAGCGCTGCGCCGCGGCCGGCGGCGTCCACTGGTAGCTCCAGGTCTCGGTCATGGCGCGGCCCTTGTAGCGCAGGAACAGCCGCAGCTCGACGGGATCGACGAGGTCGTCGGTGGGGCGCAGGTCGAAGCTCGCGCGCCAGCCGCGAATGGAGGCCAGCGGGCGGGCCGAGGTGATCTCGACGATGCCGCGCGAGGCCGTGATCACCGGCTCCAGCTGCGCCTGGCTGGACAGCAGTTCGAAGTCGCCGCCCGCGAAGTCCACCACGAAGCGCGCCGAGTAGTACTTGCGCTTCTGCCCCACGACGCCGCCCATGCCGGTGCGCGTGGCCACCACCTGCGCCATGCGCGGCGCCACCGGCGGCAACGCGCCCCAGTGCAGCTGGTAGCTGAACAGCCGCTCCTCGCCCGGCACCAGCGGCTGCGCCGGGTTCCAGAAGGCGACGATGTTGTCGTTGGTCTCGTCGTCGGTCGGGATCTCCACCAGCTGGACCTGCCCGCGGCCCCAGCCCGCCTTGGGCGTGACCCACAAGCTGGGCCGCCGGTCGTAGAACACGCCGTCGTCCTGGTAGTGGTCGAAGTTGCGGTCGCGCTGCAGCAGCCCGAAGCCGCGCGGGTTCTCGTCGCTGTAGGCCGAGAAGCGCAGCTGCTCGGGGTTGGTGAGCGGGCGCCACAGCCATTCACCCTGGCCGCTCCAGATCGCCAGGCCGTCGGAGTCGTGCACCTCGGGGCGCCAGTCGTTGGCGCGGCGCCGGTCGTTCTCGCCGTACTGGTACATGCTGGTCAGCGGCGCGATGCCCAGCCGCTCCACCGCGCGACGCGGGTACAGCGCCGCATCCACGTCCATCACCAGCGTGTTGCCGGGGTGGATGTCGAAGCGGTAGGCGCCGCTGACGCTGGGCGAGTCCAGCAGCGCGTACACCGTGAGCACGTCGTGGCCCGGCGCGGGGCGCTCGAACCAGAAGTCCGTGAACATCGGGAACTCTTCCGGGCGGCCCAGGCCGGTGTCGATGGCCAGGCCCCGCGCCGAGAGCCCGTACTGGCGCTCGCCACCCACTGCGCGGAAGTAGCTCGCGCCCAGGAAGGCGGCGACGTCGCCGCGCCAGTCGGTGTGGAAGTTCACCCGGAAGCCGGCAAAGCCCAGGTCCTTGGGCAGCGAGGCGCCGCGCAGGCCGCTCTTGCCGTAGTCGAACATCACCGGGTCGTAGGCCAGCTCGCGCGCCTGCCCGTTCACGACCTCGTGCAACCGCACGGCGGATTTGAAGTACAGGCCCAGGTGGAAGAACTTCAGGTGGAAGTTGCTCTGTGCGTCGCCGGCCCACAGGGCATGGTCGTCGCGGAAGCGGATGGCCTGGTACTGGTCCCAGTCCAGCGCCTCCACCGCCTTGGGCAGTTCGGCCGGCGGCGCCTTGTACGGCGCCGCGGCCCGGGCGCGGGCCACGCCCTTGAGCCAGGCGTAGTCGAAGGGTTGCTGCGCGGTGCCTGCGGGACTGCTGGCGGCGGGCGCCGCCCGGAGCGCGGGCCAGCAGGTGATGGCGGCGAGCGCGGCGGCGGCGCGGGCGAAATCGCGGCGTTGCATCGGTTTCGTCGTTGGCTTGCTGCAGTTGGGACCGGGCCAGCATAGCCGGCCGGTGCGGGATAGCCCGGTGCAGGGCTACGGTGTCGTTACAGCGAGCGCACGCACAGGCCGTAGCTCGCGGGGCAGCCCGTGCGCAAGCCGCCGGCGTTGTCGCGCCCGAAGGCCTCGGACTTGAACATCCGCAGCACGTTGTTGTAGGGCTTGTGACCGGTCAACGTGCGCGACCAGAACAGGTAGTTGGCGTGCAGGCGGTTCTGGGCGAAGGCGTGCAGCTCCGTCACCTTGGGCGGCGAGTGCGGGCCGTTCTGGGAGTGGGTGACATAGTTTTCCGGCTGCACCGACGGGCCGATGGGCACCTTGCCCTGGGCTTGGTCGTAGAGAGGGTAGGTGTTGCGGTTGAGATCGTGGTCGTTGAGGAAGGTGTCCGGGCCTCCCAGCGCCACCGAGGAATTGAGCATGTTGCGCACCAGCCCCGGCATGTAGCTGGCCGGGAAGTTGATGAACTGCATCACCACGGTGTTGGGGAAGGCGCGCCGCGTGGCCGTGTTGACCTGCGCCAGGTTGCGGAAGAACCCATCGGACTGCGCCCGGCTCAGCGGCTTGACCGCCTGCCCCATGGCCGTCTCGTTGAAAGCCACGCCTTCGACGGCGTTGTTGAGGTTGTAGCGCCGGCCCATCGCGCTGGTCAGCGCGATGAGGCGGTCGCGCACCTTGTCGTTGTACAGCGCGATGTTCTCGCCATAGCGCTGGCTGCTGCCCAGGGTGGGCTTGGCTTTGATGCGGATCTTGTAGGCACCGCCGCCGTACTCGGGCGTGTACATGTAGCCGGGGGCCGCGCGCAGGCCGGGCCTGAACGCCTTGGTCTCGACCATGATGAACACCCGCTTGCCGTAGGAGCGCGCCAGCGCGACGTCGCGGTCGATGGTGGCGAAGTTGTAATGGCCCTTGCGCGGCTCCAGCTGGCGCCAGCCGTAGCGCAGCAGCAGGCCCTTGACCTGCGGGACGTTCCGGATCTCGCGCAGCGCGGTGTGCAGCGAAGCCACGTCGCGGCGGCTGAGCGCGACGTAGTGGCCCGGATTCCACTTCACGCGCGTGCGGGCGGCACGCGCCTCGCCGGACACCGGCGGCAGGCTGGCGATGAAGGCCTGCGCGGTGGCGTCGTCGTATTCCAGCTCCCAGGGCTGCGGGTCGAGGGACGTGATGTCGTCGCTGCCTTCGTCCGCCGCAGTGCTACCAACGTCGGTACCCAGGGCCTGGGCCGTTTCGAGCGGCTGCGATTGCGCCAGTTCCGGCGCCGATGACGCCGCAAACTCCTGCGACGTTGTGTCCCCGCCGCCGCCGCAGGCGGTCAGCGCGGCGGTTGCCAATATCCAGGAACTGCTCAGAATCAAGCGCGAAAAAAGATTGCGCATAAATAACTACCCACAGTTGATTCGCGGCAGCCTGGCGACGCGGCATGGAAATACCGACCAGCGTGGAACCGGCTGAAACCGGCACAAACTGCCACATTCTTCGGATGGGGATGCCTGCCCATGGGCAGCATCCACTGGCCGCGCACTCTACAAGCCCAATGCCGAAAATCAGAGCCCTACGTCTTCTTTCATTTTCACGAATGGTTAGGGCAAGTTCCCCAAAGTAAGGTGCGCTTCATTCATCGCCATTTTTGACCTCAACTTGTGGACATTGCACAAGTTGAGTAGCGAATTGAAAGAATACGGAACTTTATTTCCCCGCCGTACCAGGGAAATTATCAGGCGCGCGGTGCGGAAAGCCCGGACATGGTGTAGCGACACAAGAATACCGGCGAGGGATATTCAAATTGGTATCGCGTTGAATAATTGAAATACCAGGATGCAGCCGGTTTCCAGTGGCGTCAATCCGGTGATGCAGTCATTTCCCAACAGACGCAGCGCAAAGTGCTTGGAACCGGGCGGCCAGCGCTTGGCGGGTCGCGCCGGGAGCGGAAGCGCTGGCCGGCGTTCAGCGCAGCAGGGCCTGCACCTGGCAGTTCACGGTGTTGGCCTTGTACGGGAAGCTCAGGCTGGAATTCGTGGTGCGCGACACCCGGCCGACGTTGCAGCCGGCGGAAACGTTGCGCGTGGCTTCCCAGGTGGCGCCCAGCGTCGTGAAGCGCGTGGTGTCGCTGCCGCTGAGGTTCTGCGCGCCGCCGCTGGCATCCACGACGGGGTTGACCAGCTTGCGGTCGCTGTAGCGCAGGTTGGCGTTGACGGCCACTTTGGCGGTCGCCTGCCAAGTGCCGTCCAGGATGGCCGAGTTCGTCACCCGCGAGCCCGTGGCCGTGAGGTCCGTGGTGTCCGCGGGCAGGAGTCGCTCGGTGTCGTCGGCGTCGCGCACCAGCGAGGTGGTGAAGGTGAGCTTGCCGGTGGGCTGCCAGCGCCAGCGCAGCAGGCCGTTGATGCCCGAGAAGTCGCGCCGCGTCGCGAGTTCGTAGCGGCGCTGCTCGTAGCCGATCCGGCCGTCCAGCCGGCTTTTGCCGGTGGCTTCCCAATCGGCGCTGATCTCGATACCGCGGCTGCGGTACTCGTCGGGCAACGGGGCGACGCCGCTGCTGGTGCGGGAGAAGGGATATTTGCCCCGCGCATGCACCGCCGCCGTGGCCAGCGTCAGCCGGTCACTGGGACGCCAGCGCACGCCCGCGCGCACGGCGCGGCGGTCGTTGTCGCGGAAGCGGTAGGCCTCGGCGGAATACTTCGTCTTGCGTTTATTGAAGCCGACGAAAGGCTGCAATTTGCTGCGGGCCGTGCCGCGCTGCACCGAAGCGTTGAAAGTTCGCTCGCGCAGGATATTCCGCGCGCGCAGCGTGGTGGCCGTGAATGGCGAACCATAAGACGCCAGGGATTTCTCGGTCGTGCCTTTCACCTGGCCGGAAAAACGCCCGGCGGTTTCCCAGTCCACGCCCGCGCTGGCGCCATATCCATTGTTGTCGAGCTCGTTGAGGCGACTGAATCGCTGGCGCCGCAAGGCCAGGTCGGTGTACACGCGCTGACGCCCGATGGGCCTGTCCGCGCCGGCCAGCACGGAGCCGGTGGTGTAGGAGTCCGACTGGGGCCCCTGAGCCGAGGGCACGCGGAACACGTTGGAGTCACGTCCTCGCGCGACCGAGGCGCCCAGGTAGTAAGGGCTGGCGGCGCTGGTGGCCGGGGGCCTGGGCGGGCCGGATTGCGCTTGGGCTGCCAGGGCAGCCAGCAGCAGCGCGCAGCCGGTCAGGACCAGGCGGGCTCGCGGCGGTGTAGGGCTCACGGCAAATCTCCACGGAAGGTCTTTCTGGCGGCGGCCCCGGGCAGGGGAAACCGCTGGCGCCGCCTGCCCATGACCGCCGGATCAAATCAGCAGGAAGCCCCGCTGAAGTGACGGCGGATCGTAGGACAGGCCCGTGCCCACCTCGTCATCCGTATCGAATCCGCCACGCCAGGAATTCCAGTCCAAGGCTGTAACCAGCGTGCGTGACGGCAAAAGGCTCAGCTCTGCAGAGGAAGCAGAGAACCGCGGTTGTTAATTCTTGATGCGACAGAAATCCGAAATTGCGAACGGTTGGGAAATGATGCCCCTGCCCTCGCGAAACATGGCTGCCGGCCTTCGGCGCCATCCAGTTCCTGAAGCGTGGAGGTCTTGAGTCCCGGCTCGGCCATGACAACCGTGGTAGTCCTCGGTTTATTGGGTGAGGGCGCAACCGATGCGGCCGCCCGGATTCAGCGCACCGCCTGCGCCAGTTGCGCCAGCGCCGCCTGCAGCCCCGCCACGCCACCCACGCGCTGGTCGTTGATGAAGATCTGCGGCATCTGGCGCACGCTGGGCCCGCAGCGTTCGTAGAAGGCCAGGCGCTCGGCCTCGTCGTCGATCTGGATGACTTCGAAGGGCAGGCCGCGGCTTTCGAGCAGGCGCTTGGCGGTATCGCACTGGGGACAGGCACTCTTGCTGTAGACGACGATTCTGAGATTCATGGAAGTTGTTGATGCAAAGCAGGCTCCAGTATCGCCGCTCAGTGGAGGCTTCTTGTTTCGCCGCCATGCGCGCGCTCCAGCGCATTGCCCGCTTTGGCCGGGTGGCGTCAAGACACTGTTGCGCCCATATCAAACGCGGCGCCGCGGCACCGCGTGCCTGAGTTCATGCCGTGGAAGAATCGCCACCCGGAGGATCGGAGGGAAGCGTGAAGGGGATCGTTGCGTTCGTTCTGTTTGCGCAATTGATGGCGGCGGCATCGGTGTTGGCCGCCGTGAAGCTGCGTCAGGCCCTGGGAGCGCCCGGGGTCACGCCGCTGCAGTTCCTCGTGATGTCGTTGCAGATGTGGCTACCCACGGCCATCGCCTTCGTGTTCGTGATGAACGTGGTGCTGGAGAAGTGGGAGTTGCGTCCGCTGCTGGCCATCCCGGTGCTGCTGGTATCGTTGCTCGTGCCGGGAGTGGCGATCGCGGCGCTGCTGGTACGGCGCGTACAGCGCCGCGCCAGGCCGGCCCGGCCGCTCACCGCCTGAGCCTGGGGAGCATGTTCAGGCCCGTGGCGGCATGCTTACCTCGGCCTTGCAGTGATCCGGTGTACAACACCCGGCAAGCTTTATTGCCTTTCCCCGCCGTGCGCCCGGTGATCTGGGCGCACAATTTCCGCGTCCCAACAACGCTTCACTTCAGGAGACCGTCATGAACGTTTTCTTTACCCAAGCCCAGGAAGCCGCCAAGCAGTGGAGCGAGCTGAGCACCGCTTTCTTCCAGGAACAGGCCAAGCTGTTCCAGTCGCCCTTGACGGGTGGCACCGGTGCCGCAACGGACCCGAACGTGGCCATGGCCGGTCTGGTCAAGGCCACCGAGCAGGCTGACGAGTTCATGGTCAAGGCCGTGAAGCTCCTCGATGCACAGAGCGCCCAGCTGATGGACGCCGCGCTGCAGGACAACGCCGCCAAGGAATCGCTGGCCCCGGTGGTCGCCGGCTACAAGTCGGCCTCGCAGGCCGTGGTGGCTGCCGTGGAACAGCTGGCCCAGGCCCGCAAGGCGCTGCTGGACAAGACCCGCGCCGGCTGAACAGCGCCACGCAGACATCACAGGGGCCCTCGGGGCCCTTTTTCATGGGCGCGCGCCCGGGCCGGCTACGCCGCCTCGTCGCCCGCCTCCAGCGCCTTGGCGGCGTGCGACACGAGGCGGTCGAGCAGCCGGTCGAGTTGCTCGCGCTCGGACGCATCCAGGCAGGCGACGATCTCCTCGTTGCGGCGCTCAATCAATGCCTTGACCCGGCGCCAAGTCTGACGTCCCTGCGGCGTGAGCTTGAGCACCACGCCACGCCCGTCCACCACGCTGGTCTGCTTGTCCACCAGCCCCTGGTCCACCAGCGTCTGCGCCGCGCGGCTGGCCTGGCCCTTGGTGAGGTTGGCCAGGCGCGCCAGGTCGTTCACCGACAAGGGCGCGAACGCCCCCACCGCGGCAAGGCAGCGACCCTCGTTGAGCGGGATGCCCGCCTCCTGCAGGTAGACGGCCTGGCTCACCCGGTCGGTGAGCTTGGAAAGGGTGTGGAGCCGGTGCGTGACCGTGCGATCGAGCTCGAAATCGGCCTGCTTCGCGGGCATCTTCTGGACCGTTGCAAATGTCGTGTACACGGCAAACCTTAACCCACGCCGGCTCCATGGACCGCCGCGGGCAGCGCCGCTCCGGGCTTGATGCTTGTCAACGCCGCGCCGTGCCGGCGCGTTGAACCGGACACGGCGGCTTGCCAAGCCGCCCCACCTGTTCAACGAGCCTGGAGTTGTCGTGGGTCTCGAAAAACGCCTCATCACGCTCGCCACGGCCGGCCTGCTGAGCCTCTTTGGCGGTTGCGCAGTCGTCCCGGCCGGGCCACCTTATGCGTCGGTTACGGTTGCTCCCGCACCGGTTTACGTCGCCCCCGCGTACCCCAGTCCCGGCGCGGGCTGGGCCTGGGCGTACCGGCCGTACTACGGCTGGGGCTGGCGCCACCCGTATTACGGCTGGCGCGGTGGATACCGCGGGAGCCACCGCGGCGGCTGGCGCTGAAGGCCAGGACAGTCCCGGTCAGGCCGAAGGACTCACAGGCACCATGGGCTGGGCCCGCGGCGTGGCGGCGGCGCCCTGGGCGTCCGCATCCGGTGCCGGGCACAACGCGGTTGCGGCATCGCCCTCGTTCAGCCCGTACACCCCGCGCCGGAACTTGGCGCAGCCCATCTGCTCCATCGCCTCGGCACAGGCCCGGCGCAGCTCCGGCAAGCGGCGCATGAACGGGTGCAGCTGAGCCAGCATGTCGAGCATCTCGGTAAAGAAGCGCCCGCACTCCAACTCCACCATGTGGCCGGTTTCGCTGGCCACGTGACGGTAGAGCACGCGACGAAAGCCGAAAACGCCGCGGGCGCGACCATCAAAGCTCTTCTCGTGCACCAGCACCTTGTTGCTCAGCAGCGAGTGCGGCAATAGGTACCCCTGCAACGTGAGCAGGCGGCGCAGCTTCGACTCGCGGCCACTGGAGCGCGGCAGCCGGTACGCCTCGTCCAGGCGCATGAGCGGCACCATCTTCTCCACCGGCGCCCAGCCCGCGATCTTCGTCCGCACCTGGGCCAGGTCCATGTGGCCGCGGAAGAACATCAGCAGCGCCGTGACGAAGACGGCGAACTCGCCCACCGTGATGCCGCCGCGGGTGGCGTCCAGCAGCGCCAGCGTGATGATCAGCGCCACGCCCAGGCTGGCAACCAACTGCGTCAGCGGACTCATCAGCGCCGCAGCCGATCCATTTCATACCCATCCCCGAAGCTGCTGCCACATAGCGCTCCAACGCTCGGCCCGCGTGGCAAGGTTGATCACGACGGCTTCCATCGAGCGCACGGTGCCAGCCCATGCTGCGACGCAACAACCCGGGCAGCCATCGCCTTAGCCGGAAAATCCCCTGTTTTTTCGGGCTTCCACGAAGGGGCTTACAGCACTTACACGACAAGTGCCTGCTCGCTGGCGAAACGAGCACACGCTCACGCGCAGCTCCTTCCTACGCTGCCAGCCCATCACGGCGCAGGGTTACTTGCGCCGGGCGGCACCGCAGATGCTGTATGTACATACAGTACCTGGTGACGAGCCAGGTTGAAGCAGTACGGCATGGGCGCGAGGAAGTACCAGAACGAAGCTGGAGCAGCAGCGGCACCCGCATTGGCGGCCGGGCCGCCGCTGGGTGTGACACTGGACCTGTTCGGCGGCCTGGACGCGGCCTTTGCCGGTCCGCCGGCGGATGAGGCGCGGCGCGCGGCGCGTGGCCGCTCGCGCGCAAGGCGCGAGGCGCCCGCGACCCAGCGGCCCGCTGCCGAGGCCCGCGTCGGCGTGCCGTTTTCCGCGCAGGCGCCGGACGAGGCACCCGCCCGCCTCGCCGTGCCAGCCGCGGTGGCACGGGAGCTGCCGAGCGGCCCAGTGGAACAGGCGCTGCTGGCGCTGCCGACCGAGCAGTTGCAGTGCGTGGTGGGCCGGGTGGCGACCGCGATCGTGCGCAGCGCGGAGTTCCAGATGGCACTGCGCGCGCAGCTCTACACGCTGGTGGCGCCTGCCATCACGGAGGCGCTGCGCGGCGCGCTGTCACGGCAGGAGATCCGCGAGTCGCTGCGCGAGAGCGTCGGGCCGGGGGCGCTGTTGGCGTCCGCCCTGGCGGGGCGCCCCGGCGCGGTGCCGCCGCCCACGCCGGGCGTGGCGCAGGTGGCGCCGTCGCCCTTGCCGGCGGACGTGGTTCCGCCAGAGGGCGAGGCTGTGATGCTGGCCGGCTACGAGCCCGCCATCGCGCGCGGCTACAAGACGGCGCTGGCGGAGGCGGGGTACGAAGCGCTGATCGTGGAGATTGGCCCCAACGACCAGGCCTTACCGGTGGAAGCCTATCGCTGCGCCATCGCCTGCCTGCCCGACGACGTGCTGGAGCACGTGGAGTCGGTGGTTTCGCGCCACCCGCTGCGCAAGGTGCTGCACCTGAGCGTAACGGCCCGGCGCCTGGTGGAGGCGGTGGAGCTGGAGCTGCCGCTGGGACAGGCGCAGCCCTGAGGCGCTGCTGGCGCGCCCAGGCTCAGAACAGTTCCACGTCGCCCGTGGCCGAAGCCGACTCCTCGAACAGGTCCACGCTGCCGCCGCGCGAAGCGCCTTCGAGCAAGCCCGCGGGCACCATGGTCGCCGGCCCCACGACGCAGTTGCGCCCCTTGGCCTTGGCCAGGTGGAGCGCGCGGTCGGCACGCTCGATGGCGCTGGTGGGCAGATCCGAGGGCCGCACGGCCGTGAAGCCGATGCTCACCATCACATGCCCCACCTGCGGAAACTTATGGCGGGCGACCTGTTCGCGCAGGTTTTCCAGCACGGCCAGGGCTTCCTTCTCGTCCGAGGCATCCAGCAACACCGCGAACTCTTCGCCGCCGAAGCGGAACAGGCGGTCGTCGAAGCGCAGCACCGCGCGCATGACCCGGGCCGTCAGCAGCAGCACCTCGTCGCCGATGAAGTAGCCGAAGCTGTCGTTGATCTGCCTGAAGTGGTCCAGGTCCACCGCGGCCAGGAAGTATTGCGGCGTCGGCTCGCCGGCCTGCCCGGCGAGTTGCTCGCTGGGCGCGATGGCGCGCTGGACCACGGCGCGCATGAAGCTGTCGTTGAACTTCTTGCGGTTGAACAGGCCGGTGAGGGGGTCGCGTTCGCCGTAATCCAGCAGCGCCCGGTAGTTGCCATACAGCCGCACGATGGACTGCGCGGTACGCCTGCCCTCCTCGGTCAAGGCCTTGGCACCGTGCACCTCCACCACGCCCACGGCCAGCGAGTTCACCACGATGGGCATCAGCGCCAGCGCCGACGAGCCCTCGCGCTCCACGATGCGCAGGTCGCGCAAGCACTCCACCCATTCCGGATGCCGAGCCAGTTCCGGCCGGTGCTCGTAATCGACCCGGCTCGTGCCCACCGGAACCGGGCTGGCCAAGACCTCGCTACGCGGCAGCGTGGTTCGCCAGCGCAGGTCGTGCGCCTCTCCCACGCAATGGTGCAAGGCGAGCAACTGGGGCTGCAGCACCTTGGCGAGCATGTCGAGCAGGAGCGCGTCGGCCTGCTCACGGTCCCGATAGCTCGTGAGATCGGCCAATTGGTCAATCAGAAACGTCATCTGGTCGTATCGATAGGCTGGAGGGTCGACGTGGTCCTGCTCGGTGATAGCGCCCAGGGCACGGCCAAGCACTCCCGGGTGCTTCGTCTTCATCGGCTTTTTCCCGGGAAACTCAAGGGGTACCTCGAGGGCCGAGGTGTAATAAGTCAGCTTGGCGGCCGACGCCGACGCATACCTTTCGGTCGCTTGGACCCGCGTCGTTCTCCATGAGCAGTGCAGGCCAGGACCCGCGATGGGACAGGCGGAGCGTCTTGAAGCGTGGTCGCAACACAGCTTTTAGCTCAGATTACCACTGATAATCTTTACCAATAGAAAATTAGTTCAACAGATCGATCGTAGGAGCTTCGAGTTTTCCCGCCCTGCAAACGAGACAAGGTGGGCGGCTTTGCTACATACGGCTGCCTGTACACCGGCGGCGCCGCCAGCCAGTTCGGCCCATAAGTGGTCACCTTTAATTTTTCTAGGAACGCTGCGCCGGCGCTGCTTGGCGTCTTCCGAAGCACGACGCCGAAGTACCTACCACCCGGGAGGCCGCTCGCCGGACGTGCTCCTCCCATGAACAGTCACTTGATTAACGGGCGAGCGTCAGGTGCCTGCTGGTGGGGGGCATTGGTGACCGTCTTTGGGATATCGGACGTGACGAACTCTGGTGGCATCCCGAAACCAGGCTTCATACGGGTTCCCTCTCAGCCGCTCGTGAAGCGTCAGAGAGCGGCCCCTCCGGGATTTGAAGCGCTGCCATGCACTCTCCGGGCTGAGGCGAGTTCTTGGTACTCCATGGACCCGGCGATGCTGCCGGTATGCCCTTTTCCGGTTCTTACTATGAATCCCTTGGAAATCAAGCACTTGTGTCCCGATGGAAAGGCGACTGTGGGTGAAGCCATGAGTAGGGGCGGTAGCAGGCGCTTCGAATCCAAAGGTGACCACTTCTGGGAAATAACGCGGTCCGGGCCCGTGACGGGCAGTGCGCCTCGGGCAGCATCCCTGGAAGACGAAGCCACCACCACGATGTCCAGCACGCAGCCATCCCATGAGTGGTCACCTAAGGGCGTAGTCCAGTGAAGGATTCGCTCCCGGCATCGTGGGCTCGCGCGCGGCGCGGGCAGCTGTTCCGCGATCGCCGGCATCCGCCACGGACCGAAGCTCACGGCGGAGCGCTCCCCTCGCCTGCTTCACTACGGCACCCGCGCAGGGCATCCGCTTGCCGGCAGGCCGATCGCTGCGATCGACGATCGGTCCGCGAAAAGAACCAGGGGCAAGAACGAGCGCGGGGTCAGATGGTGGCCACCGCCGTCCTGGACCAGTTGCGGGCCCACAGGCACGTCTTCACCATTCACCGTGACGGCAACCGGCTGTACGCACCCCGCCACGCAGCCCGAGT
This sequence comes from uncultured Azohydromonas sp., assembly GCF_937926365.1. Lineage (GTDB taxonomy): Bacteria > Pseudomonadota > Gammaproteobacteria > Burkholderiales > Burkholderiaceae_C > Azohydromonas. Next base: position 13,523 of record NZ_CALAOH010000011.1, read on the forward strand.
AGCGTCAATCCCGGAGGTCGGTTCTCAATGGCGCAGGGGGCAAGTTGCTGGTGTTGCTTGACACCGCAAACAAATCGGGCTGAACGCCAGCGCTGGGGTCCTGGTTCGCCGCCTCCAGGCTTCGTGCTGGCATGGGGGCCCCTGGGTCCCGCCTGCGCGGGGATGCCGGAGCAGCAGGAGCTGCCACTTGAGCTTCGTCCTGTGGGGAGCCATCGGCTCTCCCTGGACAGCAGCACGCCCTGCCGGGCATGACGAAGCAGTTGGCGAAACCACCCGCTTCAACCAACGTGCGACCCCTTCCCGGACGGCCCTCTGTGCTAAGTGGGTATCCATGCTGGCTGCGATGCCGCCCGACGTTCGTGGACACATGCCTTTCCGGATGTGGCGGAGTCAGGCCAGGCAAGGGAGTTGGCGAAGCCCGATGGGTGGACCTACCGCCCGAGCGCCACGCGTCGGACCCTCGCCCCACGAGTTGCCGACGTCTCCACCCGGCCTGCGCCCATGTCCACGGGAACGCGTCACGGACACCAGCGTGACGGTCTCCGCGATCGCCCGTGGCGGCATTCTGGTACTGGCGGCATCCGTGGATGGGGCCTGCGCAACCTACGGCCCGAAGAGCGAGGAAAAGACGGCCCGGATAAGCGAACCGCTCGGAGACTGCAAAGGCATGGCAATGACGGCCACTCCGTCCGCCATGACCGGCCTTGGAAGGCGACCGGTGCAACACGCTGCTCATGAAACAGGCTTGACCAGGCCCGGCCCCAGGCCAAGGGCATGGCACCGCGAACCGGTACACGCCCTTGCTTTCTCTGTAAGTCCTTGATTTACATGGACTTCATACTATGAACCGGTGCGCGAACCGTCGGCCAGCTCCTGCAGCAGCCGCGCGATGCGCGCCTCGGCCTCGATACGGTGCTGTTCGTCCTTGAAGTCGATGCGCAGCGTCGTGCCGCGGCTGACGTACTGGCAGAAGTCCAGACGGCCCGCGCGTATCTTCACCGGCTTGCCAGCCGCGGGCGTCGGCGGCAGCCGTGCCAGGCGCCGGCCGGCATGGCCCAAGGCTTCCTTCTGTGTGAGCTTGCCGTTCACCAGCAGCTCCACGGCTTCCACCACCCGATCCGCGGCGCCGTCCCGGGCCAGCCGCGCCAGCTCGGCCGCGCAGTTCATGCCGATGCCGTCGGGACGGTCCTCGATCAGTTGGCGCGCGCGCTCGGGCAAGTGCTCGAAGGCAAACAGCATCGACACCGTGGACTCCGGCACGCCGGCCGCCTGCGCCAGTTCCTTCTGCGTCGCGCCGGTCTTCTCCTTCTCGCGGCGGAAGCCCAGGTACTTTTCGAAGTCCGGCAGGGAAGGCTGCAGCAGGTTGGCGTAGAAGGCGGTGCGGTCGAGGATCTCCTCCTCGATATCCACCACCACCACCGGCACCGCGGCGCGGCCCAGGGCGCGAAAAGCATCGACCCGGTTGTGACCGGAGACGATTTCGAAGCGCCCGTTGTCCAGCGCCTTCACCGCCACCGGATGCACCAGCGGGTTAGTGCGCAGGTTCTCCTTGAGCTCCTCGAACTGATCCGGCGTGAGCTTGCGCTTGCGTCCCGGCTTCTCGTCGAGTTGCTCCAGCGGCACTTCCGTGGGCTGGCTGGCGAGCTTGCGGCGCAGCTCGGCATTGGCGGCCTCGGCTTCCTTCACACGCTCGTTGAGCGAGTCGATGGTGGGCTGCAGGAAGGCCACCGCGCCCGGCGTGGTGACCGGTCGCGCCCCCTGCGGCTCGGCCGCACCCGGCTTGGCCACGCCCATGTGCTCGACGGCGCGCTGGCTCTTCTTGAGGAGTTCGTCGCGCAGGCTCATTCGGCGGCCACCTTCCATACCAGCGCCTGGACCGACTGGTCGATCATCTCGACGAATTTGTCGAAGGCATCGCGGATGCGGCCGTAGGTGTCGGCGCTCACGCCACCGCTGTACTTGCCCAGGTCGTAGACGGTGCCGAACTTGATCGCGCTCAGCGAGCCAGCCGGGCTCTTCGGAATCTCCACCGGCAGCATGTACGGCCCGTAGGTCTTGATGATCCAGTCGCGCACCAGGCTGGAGGCGAGCTTGGAATCCACCTTGGACAGCAGCACACGCATGAACGCGAAGTCCTTGTGGTAGCGCCGGCCGCTGGCCAGCGCACCCAGCGTCTCGGACAGCAGGTTCCAGAACGCCACCGAGGAGGCGAAGTCCAGCGTCTCCGGCGGCACCGGCATGATCAGGCCGTCCGACGCGATCACCGCGTTCACCGCCAGGTACGACAGCGCCGGCGCGGTGTCGAAGATGATGACGTCGTAGTCCTCGCGCAGCGGCGTGATCGCGCGGTTGAGCATGTCCCACCACGCGATGTCCGGATCGCGCGAGTGGATGGGCAGGAAGATCTCGGCGCCGAACAGCGCCGGCGCCGCCGGGATGATGTCCAGCCCGTCCCAGTACGTGCGCTGCACCGCGTAGCGCAGGTCCTTGGGCGCCTCGCTCAGCGGCGGGATGAACAGCGGTGCCGCCGTCTGGTCTTCCATCACCTCCGCCGCAGGCAGCAGCCCGGTGAGCGTGGTGGAAGACGCCTGCGGGTCCAGGTCACAAATCAGCACCCGGCGCCCGCGCAGCGTCAGGCCCTGCGCCAAGTTGAAGGCGGTGGTCGTCTTGGTGGAGCCGCCCTTGAAGTTGACGATGGCGATGGTCGCGCCCGGTGCCCCTGCGGGGCGCTTCGGGATCTTGGACAGCCTGCTCACGTACTGCCGCGCCTCGGCCAGCGTGAACATGCGCCGCGCCCCGTTGGCCTCGTGCGAGCCCGAGGGCAGGTCGCCGCGCTTGGCGAGGTAGGTCATCTGCTTGGGCTCCACGCCGGCCAGGCGCGCGACCTGCGCGCCGGTAAAGACGGGCGGCGTCTTGCGTGGATGCGGTTCCAGCATGTCGGAACGCACCGTGTCCAGGCTGTGGCTCGCCACCTGCGCCAGTTCTAGAAGCGCTTCCAGCGAGAAACGCTGGGCCGAGGGAGCGTCGAGGACGGCGTTGGCCATAAGGTCCTTGTTAGTTTCTGAGGTCGGGCGAGATTTTGTCCGCGACCTCAGAATTTGACAACGAGCTTATGACTTGGCGGCGAGCATGCGCTGGGCGAAATCCAACAGATCCTCGGCCGTGGGCTCGCCCCAGGTGTCCTGCACCAGCCAGCGGCGGAAGCCCGCTTCTGCCACCTTGGTCGCGCGCTTCTTGAGCCGCAGCGGCGCGATGGCCTGGGCGTTGTAGCGCTCGACCAGCGCCGCCTGGTCCTCGGCATCGAGTTCCTTGAAATAGCGCTCGGCCTCGCCGAGTTGCGATTCGAGGTAGGCCTGGCGCAGGTCCACCTTGGGCGCTGGCGCAGGCTGGGCCTCGGCTACCGGCATGGCGTAGCGGTGCTGGAGCGCATGGCGGAAATAGGCCGCAGGGTTGTCCAGCTTGCCGGCACGCGAGTCGGTCATGCGCCGACGCGTGTACTCCAGCGCGGCACGCAGCTCTTCCAGACCGTGCTCCTTGGCCAAGCGCCGCGCCTCGGACTGCAACAGACCGAGGTTCACCATCTCCCCGATCATCTCCAGCACCTTGCCGTCCTCCACGGCCGGCTGGACCTCCGCCTTCTTTTCGAGCTGGAAGCGCAGCGCCACCACGCGCTTGCCCACCTTGGCCTCGACCAGCTCGATGCGCAGGCTCGATTCGGCATTGACCTCGGCGATGGCCGGCTTGAGCACCTTGGCCTTGAAGTATTTGTATTCCTGGTAGGTCTTCGCCTCGGCCGTCTCGCCCAGGATCATGTCGCGGAACTCCTCCCAGGGAACCTCGGCCGTGTGACCGATCTTCTCGAAGCGCACGCAGAACTCCCAGATCGCCAGCGAGCTCGCGCGCCGGAAGCGCCGGACCACGTTCATGTCGATGAGCGCGTAGATCTCGGGCTTGACGATGAGTTGGCGCAACTGGCTGCTGATCTGGTAGCGGATCACGTCCGCATGGATCTCCACCTCCGGGAACATCACCGAGGCCTTCCACGGGCGCTTGGGGCTGGTGGCGATCACGTCCCACTCGAACACGATGCGCATCAGCGCCTCGGCCGATTCCTTGAGGTACTGGCGGTTGTTGGAGTCAAACCCCACGTCCTGCGCCAAGTCGCGAATCCGCAACGTCCACCAGCCCTGCTCATCCGGGCTGTGCTCAATAGCGTGCTTGGCCCAGGCGTTGCCCAGCTTGCGCTGCAGCAGGCTCAGCGGTTGTTTGGGCTTGCTGTGGACGATCTGCACCGCCTTGCGAAAGGCGTCCGGCGCTTCCGGGCTCGCAAAGAGGGAAATCTGGGCTTCAGGTGACTCCTTGGGAGTTTTGCGGCTTGCCATAGGTGACCAAACAGGGGTGCGGGATAGTAACCTGAGCCGCGATATTTCCTGCCGTGCAGCCGGAGAAAGTTCTTTTCTCCGTTCATTCGGTGCTGCCGCTTGGCGCGTTGTGTATTTTTTGAAGGACGCTTTAGATCCTTTAAGACCTTTATCTTCGAAATTTTCGTTGCACGACAGGAACTTAGATGTGCTCAAGTCACCATTCATGGGATTAAAGGTGACTATTCATGGGTTTTCAGGTGTGTGGATTTGGGATATGGGTGACTGTTTCTGGGAATTCAGGTTTGTGGATATGGGACGAAGGTGACAAATCATGGGATGCCGCACTCGGAAAGTGCTGTTTCACCTACAGGTGACCGTTCATGGGACGCCGGCATGGTGACCATTCATGGGAACGAAGCGCCGATCGCGGGCATCTTCGCGGCGCGCTCCGAACCATGGTGGTGATCCGCTTTCCGGGGCAAGAAGGCGCCCAGAACGCATGAAGGTGACCAGGCATGGGACATGGAACGGTGACCAACCATGGGACGCCAATTCCCACGCGCCATGCCGCCTGGCCGGCGAAGGACGCCTGGGACGGGGTTTCAGGGCCAAGGTGAACATTCATGGGAGCGGGAAGAGCCTCCGTGTCCCATAGCCCGTCACCTTGCCGCGCGGGCAGGTCCGGCATGCATGGGCCATCGGACGGCGACATGCACCGGCGTGCCAGTTCGGCAGAGAAGCTCACCAGCCACGCCGGCCGGTTGTCTGCGCAACCGGCCCGGCCTCGCGCGCCGGACGGCATCCCAGGCGGTGGAGCGCGTGTCGGGCCCGAAGGCCCACGCCGCCACCGGATTTTCCTCAGCTTCTAGAATGCCCAGGCCGGCGCCGCGAGGTGCCGGCAGCGTTCTCAGGGCGGGGTGGAATTCCCCACCGGCGGTATTCGCGGCCTGCGCCGCGGGAGCCCGCGAGCGCCCGGCACCTCACGGAGCCGGGGTCAGCAGACCTGGTGCGAAGCCAGGGCCGACGGTCACAGTCCGGATGAAAGAGATCGCGTTGCCGTGGTGGCTCAGCGTCTGTACGTGGCCATCGCGTGTGCGCGTGCATGCGCCCTGATTCTGGCAATCCTCGTCGTACGGACCATGAATCAGATTCCGACTTCCGCTTCCTCCACCGCCGGCCTGCGCATCGCCGTGGTCAGCGCCTCCTGGCACCGCGACATCGTCGAGCGGGCCCATGAGGGCATCAACACCGAACTGGCGCGCCAGGGGCTCGATCCGGCCGCCACCCTCGTGCACTTCGCCGTGCCGGGCGCCTTCGAGATCCCGCTGCATGCGAAGAAACTGGCCGAGAGCGGCCGTTTCGACGCCGTTGTCGCCTGCGGGCTGATCGTCAACGGCGGCATCTATCGCCACGAGTTCGTCACCAGCGCCGTGATCGACGGCCTGATGCGCGTGCAACTCGATACCGGCGTGCCCGTGTTCTCCGCCGTGCTCACGCCGCGCGACTTCCACGACCACGAGGAGCACCGCAGCTTCTTCGCCGCGCACTTCGTCAAGAAGGGCGAGGAAGTGGCCAGCGCCTGCCTTGCCACGCTGCGGGGCCTGCGCCAGCTCCAGGCGCTGACGCAGTGAAGGGAGCGGCGGCCATGAAATCCGACGCTCCCAAGACGCTGCTGCCGCAGGTCGAGCGCGGCCCCGCCGCGCGGCTGCCCACGCCGCACGGCGAGTTCGAGCTCGAAACCTGGCAGGACCATGGCAGCGGCATCGAGCACTTGGTGATCCGCAAGGGTGAGCTCGCCGGCGCGCAGGGTGTGCTGGTGCGCGTGCATTCCGAGTGCTTCACCGGCGACCTGCTGGGCTCGCTGCGCTGCGACTGCGGACCGCAGCTGGAGCTGGCGCTGGCGCGTGTCCAGCAAGCCGGGCAGGGAGCCGTGATCTACATGCGTGGCCACGAAGGCCGCGGTATCGGGCTGGCGCAGAAGCTGCGTGCCTACGCGCTGCAGGACCAGGGCCTGGACACGGTCGATGCCAACCTGGCGCTGGGCCACCCGGTCGATGCGCGTCGCTACGAGGCGGCCGCGGCGATCCTGCAGGCTCTGGGCGTGGCCTCGATCCGGCTCATGAGCAACAACCCGCTGAAGCTGCTGGCGCTGCGCGAGCACGGCATCGAGGTCGTGGAGCGCGAACGCCACCAGACCGACGCCCAAACGCACAACGCCGCCTACCTGGCGACCAAGCGCGAGCGGCTGGGGCACCTGCTGGATGGCGCCGAGGCAGCGGTGGTTTCCGCCGCCGAGACGGCCGAAGCCACCGAAGCCGAGTTTCGCGCCGCTGCCTGATGGTGGTGTGAACAGCTTTCGTCACACCCGTGGAGCCTGTCCCCGCGCAGGCGGGGAGCGGGTGTCCACGAACACCGGGTGGCATTCCGGCATGCGTGGATGCCCGCCTACGCGGGCATGACGGGTCCCTCCGAACGGCCGACAGCTGGAATCACCCCGGCCGCGCGCTGCTCCTGAACCACTGCGCCAGGAACTCCACCGCCACGCGCAGCTTGGCCGAGCGCTCCAGCCGTGTCGGGTACACGGCCCAGACGTTGGCTGGCTGGATGCAGCCGGGCAGCAGTTGCACCAGCCGGCCCTGCGCCAGCAGCGGCGCCACTTCCCACAGCGAGCGCAGCACGATGCCGTGCCCGTCCAGCGCCCAGCGCAACGCGATCTCGCCGTGGTTGCTCGACAGCGGCCCCGACACCTTCAGTGCCTGCTCGCGCCCCTCGCAGCGCAGCTGCCACACGCCGAAGGGGTGGTCGCGCTCCTTGATCGCCAGGCAGTCGTGGCCGGCCAGCTCCGCCGGCGTGCGCGGCTGGCCGCGGCGCGCCACGTAGGCCGGCGAGGCGCACAGCACCCGATGGTTGTCCGCCAGCCGGCGCTTGATCAGGTGCGGCGCCGCCTCGTCGCCTACACGCACGTCCAGGTCGAAGCCCTCCGCCGCCACGTCGATCAGCCGGTCGAACACCTCCAGCCGCACCTGCAGCTGCGGATGCCGCTCCACCAGTGCGCCGATGGCCGGCGCCACCTGCTGGCGCCCGAAGCCGAAGCTGCTGCACACGCGCAGGCTGCCGCGCGGCTGCGCCCGCGTGCCACCCACCTCCTGCAGCAGTTGATCAAGGTCGTCCAGGATGCGCTGCGCCCAGCGCAGCACCCGGTCGCCATCCTCGGTCAGCGCCACGCTGCGCGTCGTGCGGTGCAGCAGCTTGGTGCCCAACTGCTGCTCCAGCAGCCGGATGCGCTTGCTGACGTAGGCGGGCGACACGCGCAAGTCGTCCGCCGCGGCGGTGAAGCTGCTTTTGCGCGCCACCACGCTGAAAACACGCAGGTCCTCGTTGGCCGGGGTGGAAGTGTTCACGGTACGTGCATAAAGACTTCACGGAGAGCCGGATTATCGGCATGGCGTGAATGGCTACGATGCGCCATCTTTTCAACGGAGCACCCCCATGGCCAAGGACAAGAGCTACAGGATTGCCGTCATCCCCGGCGACGGCATCGGCAAGGAAGTGATGCCCGAGGGGCTGCGCAGCGTGCAGGCCGCGGCGGACAAGTTCGGCATCGCGCTGGAGCTCACGCACATCGACTGGGCCAGCTGCGACTACTACCAGGCGCACGGAAAGATGATGCCGGACGACTGGAAGGCCCAGCTCCAGGGCCTGGACGCCATCTTCTTCGGCGCCGTGGGCTGGCCGGCGACGGTGCCGGACCACGTCTCCCTGTGGGGCTCGCTGCTGAAGTTCCGCCGCGAGTTCGACCAGTACATCAACCTGCGCCCGGTGCGGCTGTTCGAGGGCGTGCCCTGCCCGCTGGCCGGGCGCAAGGCCGGTGACATCGACTTCTTCGTGGTGCGCGAGAACACCGAGGGCGAGTACACGAACCTGGGCGGGCGCATCTACGAGGGCACCGAGCGCGAGATCGTGATCCAGGAGTCGGTGTTCTCCCGCCACGGCACCGAACGCGTGCTCAGGTACGCTTTCGAGCTGGCGCAGTCGCGCGTGCGCAAGAAGCTCACCGTCGCCACCAAGAGCAACGGCATCGCGGTGAGCATGCCCTGGTGGGACGAGCGCGCCGACGAGATCGGCCGCCGCTACCCGGAGGTGGCGGTGGACAAGCAGCACATCGACATCCTCAGCGCCCGCTTCGTGCTGCAGCCGGACCGCTTCGACGTGGTGGTCGCCAGCAACCTCTTCGGCGACATCCTGTCGGACCTGGGCCCGGCCTGCACCGGCACCATCGGCCTGGCCCCTTCCGCCAACCTCGACCCCGAGCGCCGCTTCCCGTCGCTGTTCGAGCCCGTGCACGGCTCGGCGCCGGACATCTACGGCCAGAACATCGCCAACCCGGTGGCCATGGTCTGGTCCGGCGCGCTGATGCTGGACTTCCTCACCCACGGCCAGGGCGCCGGGCGCGCGGCGCACGACGCCATCGTCAAGGCCATCGAGACCGTGCTGCGCGAGGGCCCGCGCACGCGCGACCTGGGCGGCAACGCCAACACCACCGAGATGGGCCAGGCGATCGCGGCGCTGATCTGATCTGAGCGCGCCGCCAGGCAGCGCGGCGGCTCAGGGCAGGACCGGGCCGAGCTGCCGGCGCTGCAGCAGCGCCTTGGCGTCCGTCGCTTCCACCGCCTTGGCATACAGCCAGCCCTGCGCCCGCGCGCAGCTCAGCGAGCGCAGCGTGCGGGCCTGGGCCTCCGTCTCCACGCCCTCGGCCACCACCTCCAGGTCCAGCACCTGCGCCACCTGCAGCGCCGCCTTGACCACCGCGAGGTGGTAGGGGCTGGTCTCGATCTCGTTGATGAAGCTGCGGTCGAGCTTGACCTGCTGCACCGGCAATCGGTGCAGCGCCGCCAGCGAGGAGTAGCCGGTGCCGAAGTCGTCCAGCGACAGCCGGCAGCCCAGCTCCCGCAGCCGATGCAGTACCTGCAGCGACGACCCATCGTCCTCGACCATGGCCAGGCTCTCCGTCACCTCCAGCTGCAGCCGCTGCGGCGGCATTCCGAGCTCGGCCAGCAGCCGCTCGATGCGCCCGGGCAGTGTCGTGTCCGAGAGCTGCGCACGGCTGAGGTTGACCGACAGCCGTTGCCCTGCCGTTGGTGCGTGCGCATCCCACGACATGAACTGCGTGCAGGCTTGGCGCAGGATCAGCTCGCCCAGCACCGCGATCTGCCCGCTGTCCTCCGCCACCGGTATGAACTGCGCCGGGTTGATGAAGCCTTGTTCGGGGTCGCGCCAGCGCGCCAGTGCCTCGAAGCCGGTGATCGCGCCGCTGGCAATGTCCACGATCGGCTGGAAGACCGGGAACACCCGGCCCTCGATCGTGAGCGCATGGCGCAGTTGGGTTTCCAGGCTCATGGCGCTGGCCACGCGTTCCTGCATGGCGGGCTCGAACAACACCCAGCGGCTGCGTCCGCTGCGCTTGGCTTCGTACATGGCGGTGTCCGAATCTCGCAGCAACTGTTCGGGCTCGCTGTGCGGGTCGGCCAGCACCACGCCCATGCTGACCGTCAGCACCAGCTCCTGGCCGCCCAGCTGGTAGGGCTGGGCCAGTGCCCGCACCAGCCGCTCCGCCAGCGTGGCTGCGTCGGTGGGGGTGCGCACGCCGTCGGCGATCACCACGAACTCGTCGCCGCCCAGACGCGCTGCCACGTAGGAAGCCGTGCCGTCAGCCGGGCTGGCCGCGTCCCGCTCCTGCTTCGCGATCACGTCGCCCGGGCGCAGGCAGCCGCGCAGCCGCTGCGACACCATCCGCAGCAACTGGTCGCCGACGCCGTGGCCCAGGCTGTCATTGATCTGCTTGAAGCGGTCGCAGTCCATGAACAGCATCGCGAAGGGCCGCTGTTCCATCAGGCGCTGCGCCAGTTGCGACAGCAGCCCGCTGCGGTTGAACAGCGAGGTCAGGCTGTCCGTTTCGGCACGCCAGGTCAGCTCGTGCAGCAGGCGCTCGCGTTCGGTCACGTCCACCAGCACGCAATGCCAGGGGCCTGCCGCCATGCGCCGCTGCGCGGCCAGCTCGATGCGGCGCTGCGGCCAGCGCCGCGGCTGCAGCACCACCAGCCAGCGGGGCGCGTCCTGGCTTTCCGCCTGTTCCAGGCTGTCCTGCAAGGCCTGCCGGCTCTCCGGGGTAAGGCTCTCCAGCAGCGCCGCCGCATCGGCCAGAACCTGGGCATGGGTGACGCCCAGCAGATCCAGCAGCGGGCCGCTGGCGTACGGAAACTGCATCCGCTCGCCCACGCGCTGCACCTGCAGGATGGCGCCCGGCATGGCGTCCAGGCTGTCCTGCGCCCGGCGCAGCTGCGCCATCAGCTGCGCGCGCTCGGCGCCCGGCACCACCAACGCGACGTAAGCCTGCCCGCCAGGGCCGTCGTGCCGGCGCCAGAAGCTCAGCAGCTGCGCAGGTGCTGAGCCTTCCTGCACCTCCAGTGCCACCTCGTCGAGCGCGCCGGTGCGCTTCAGCTCAGGCCAACGCGTGAGCTCCCACCGCAGCCGCTCCGCCGAGGTCAGCCGCTCGGCGATGGGGCCGGGCGGCAAGCAGTGCCCAGGCAGACCGGGCAGCGCAGCGGGGTGCAGCAGCCGTCCATCCGCATCGACACGCCAAGTGGTGACCGGTAGGTCCGAAGCGCCGCCGGTTGGCAAGGCTTGAGCGAGGTCCAGGCTCACGCCGCGATCCTCCCCAGTGCCGCTGCCGCACCGGCGCAGGGCGCAGGGGGCGGTTCGCCCGAGCTCTTGATCTTGAATATGCAGATTCTTCAGCTGCGACACCGGCGACTTCCCTTGCAAAGACTCCCGCTCCCGTTCCCACCGAGCCAAGCCGGTTCAGGACCAGAGGGGCGCGCAGGTCATCGTCCGGGCAAGGACATAGTTGATACCCGGCGGCGCATCAAGCCGGGTTACTTGCGAAGTTGGTCCCCAGAAGCGGGAAGCCTGCCAACTATTCACGCGCCGTTCGGCGGGGACGCCAGCCTTCCCGGAAGGCGAGGCGAGGATTCATGTCGCTGCCGGGCATCCGGTTCTTTGCCATGACACTCCGCTGACTTCGCCATCGCAGTCCCGCCATGACCAAGAAGATCGCAGTTCTCGCGCTCCTGCTGGCGCTGTTCGCCGCCACGGTGCTGGGCTGGCGCCGGCTCCACCCGCCGGCGGACGCACGGCAGCTCACGCTCTACGGCAACGTGGACATCCGCCAGGTCTCGCTGGCCTTCGAGGGCAGCGACCGCGTGGCGCAGATGCGGGTGGAGGAGGGCGAGCACGTGCAGGCCGGGCAGGTGCTGGCGGTGCTGGACACGCGCACCGCCACGCTGCGGCTGGCGCAGGCCGAGGCCCAGGTCGCGGTGTTGGAGCAGGCGCTGCGGGCGCTGCGCAGCGGTAGCCGCCCGGAGGAGATCGGTCAGGCCGCGGCGCAGACCGCGGGCGCGCAGGCCGAGGCACAGCGCGCCCGGCTGCAGCTCGAACGCCTGGAAGGCGCCGCCGCCGGCACGGACAGGCGCGGCGTCAGCCCGCAGGACCTGGACAACGCCCGCGCGCAGTGGCGCGTGGCGCAATCGCGGCTGGAGGCCGCGCGGCAGGCC
>NZ_CALAOH010000012.1 GCF_937926365.1 uncultured Azohydromonas sp.
GCGCTCCGCCCACCGCCGGACGCGCGCGCGGCGGCAGCGCCCAGGTCCAGGCCGCCAGCGGCCGGCCCAGCACCAGCAGCGGCGCGGCGACCAACATCAGCAGCTCGTGCTGCAGCATGTGGGCGGCAAAGCTCTCCGTGGCCCAGTGGTCCAGCGGCCCCAGCAGCGAGGCCGCCAGCGTCAGCCAGCCCAGCGTGAAAGCCGCGGCTCGCGCGCGGGCGATGCCGTGGCCCACGCCCGCGTGCTGCCACAGCCGCGCCACGCCCAGCACGTACAGCAGCGCCGACAGGCCCAGCAGCGTGATGACCAGCGCCGCCCAGGGCGCGCCGGAGGCCTCCTCCCCGACCGCATGCGCGCCGGCCGGGCCCGCGGCCAGCGCCAGCGCCAGCGCGGCGACGCACCAGTGGCATCGCAACGCCATCACACCATGCACGGCGACAGCACCGCCACCGGCAGCCACAGCGCCAGGATCACCAGGCAGGACAGCGCCCCGCAGGCCATCGCCATCCAGGCGATGAAGCGCCGGCGCTCCTGCGCCGCGTCCGGGTCCGCGCCGCCCTCCCCGGGCGCGGGCGCGGCCTCGCGCGTGCGCCGCACCGTGCGCGCCGCCCACAGCGCCAGCCCCAGGCACAGGATGAAACTCGCCGCCATCGGCAGGTGCAGCAGCGCGCCGCGCTGCAGGTTGCAGCCGGGGCCCAGCAGCGCGTAGCTCAGCCCCAGGTTGCCCAGCACCAGCAGCGGCCCGGCCAGCAGCGCGATCCAGCCCATCGTTCGCCTCACCCCAGGCGCGGCACGCCGTAGACCACGGCGTACAGCGGCAGCCAGCTCCACACCACGAAGTACCAGTAGAGGGAGTTCTCGCTCACGTCCACGAAGCGCCGGCCTTCGAGGTTGCGGGTGTGCAGCAGCACCGTCAGCACCAGCGTGTCCCAGGCGTCGGTGAGCAGGTGCAGCGTGTGCAGGCCCAGGATCATCCAGACGATGGAGCCGTAGGCGCTGCCGTCCCAGCGGCAGTTGAGCGTCTGGAACTCCAGCACCCGCACGCCCAGCACCGCCAGTTCGGCGACGCTGGTCAGCACCAGCCAGAAACGCACGCCCTTCAGGTCCAGCGCCTCGGCCGCGCGCTTGGCGGCATGCGCGGGCCACAGGCTCGCCAGCAGCAGCAGCGTGTTCGCCGTGCCCCACAGCAGTGCCGGCGGCATGTCCTCCATGGGCCAGCGCGAGGCGAAGCTGCGCAGGTAGAAGTACACGCCCACGGCCAGCGCGAACACCGTGCCCTCGATGGCCATCAGCCCCAGCGTGCCCCACCACATCAGGCTGCGGTGGCTGAAGCCGAAGCTCGGCAGGTGCGACACGTCCAGCGCCGCGCCCTCGATGCGCGCCTGGACCAGCTCGGTCTGGCGTCCCATCCTCATCGCGGCGCCCTCTCGATGGCCAGGTGCTTGGCCGTCTCGCGCCGGCGCGGCCAGAACCACAGCGTCAGCCCGATCGCGGCCGGGATCAGCCCGTACACCGCGCCCCAGGGCGTGAAGAGGGACCACACGAAGCACAGCGTCACCGCCAGCGCGCTCAGGAAGGGCCAGGGCGTGGGCTCGGGGAAGCTGACGCGGTGGTCGGGCACGGCGTCCAGCACCGTGGTCACCAGCTGCTCGCGCTGGTCCACCGCCAGCCCGGCCACCTGCGAGGGCTCGCGCGGCGGCGTCCACAGCGGGTAGGCGCCATGCACCACCGGCGTGGCGTCGAAGTTGGCCGCCGGCGGCGGACAGGTGGAGCCCCACTCCAGCGTGCCCGCGCCCCAGGGGTTCGCGCCCGCGCGCTCGCCCCGCCGCCAGCTGCGCCAGAGGTTGAACAGGAACACCAGCAGTCCCGCCGCGAGCACCCAGGCGCCCACCGTCGCCAGCAGGTTCATGCCCTCCCAGCCGCGGTCCGCCGGGTAGGTGTAGACGCGCCGTGGCATGCCCTCCAGCCCCAGCAGGTGCATCGGGAAGAAGGTGACGTTGAAACCGATAAACAACAGCCAGAAGCTCCAGCGCCCCAGCCGCTCGCTGGTCATGCGCCCGGTGATGAGCGGCCACCAGTACAGCACCGCGCCCAGCAGCGGGAACACCGCGCCGCCCAGGAGCACGTAGTGCAGGTGCGCGACCACGAAGTAGCTGTCGTGCACCTGCAGGTCCAGCGGCACCGAGGCCAGCATCAGCCCGGTCAGCCCGCCCAGCACCAGGATGAAGAAGAAGGCCAGCACGAACAGCAGCGGCGCCTTGAGGTTCACGCGCCCGCCGGCCAGCGTGGCGAGCCAGCAGAAGATCTGGATCGCGGTCGGCACCGCGATGAGCATGCTCGACGCCGTGAAGAAGCTCTTGCCCAGCTCCGGCAGGTTCGTGGCGAACATGTGGTGCACCCACAGGCCGAAGGCGAGGAAGGCGGTGGCGATGAGCGCCAGCACCATCGCTGGATAGCCAAAAACGGGGCGCCTGGCGAACGTGGCAACGATGGTGCTCACGAAACCCAGCCCGGGGATGAAGATCAGGTAGACCTCCGGGTGGCCGAAGAACCAGAACAGGTGCTGCCACAGCAGTACATCCCCGCCCTCGCCCGGGTTGAAGAAGTGCGTGCCCACGAGGCGGTCGGTGATCAGCGAGGTGCTGGCCAGCATCACCGCCGGCATGGCGAACATCACCATGAAGGCCGTCACCAGCATGCCCCACACGAACAGCGGCAGCCGGTTGAGCGTCATGCCCGGGGCGCGCAGCTTGAACACCGTGGTGATGAGGATCACCGCCTCCAGCAGCGCCGAGAGCTCGGTGAAGGTGATCATCTGGGCCCAGAAGTCCACCCGCTTGCCCGGCGAGTAGTCGGGCCCGGACAGCGGCGGGTAGGCGAACCAGCCGGCATCGGCGCCGGTGTTGGTGAGGAAGGCCGCGAACAGCATCAGCCCGCCGAAGAGGTAGACCCAGTAGGCGAAGGCGTTCATGCGCGGAAAGGCGATGGAACGCGCGCCCAGCATCAGCGGCGTGATGTAGACCGACACCGCCTGCATCACCGGCACGGCGAACAGAAACATCATCGTCGTGCCGTGCATGGTGAAGAGCTGGTTGTAGAGGTCCGGCCCCACCAGGCCGTTCTCGGCGCGCGCCAGCTGCGTGCGCATCCATAGCGCCAGCAGACCGCCGGCGAGGAAGAAGCCGAAGGCCGTGACCAGGAAGCGCCGCCCGATGGCCTTGTGGTTGACGGCGCTGAGCCAGCCCCACGGCCCCGGCGGGTCCGACCAGGTGGCGTGCAACTGCGCCACCTGCCGCGGCGTGGGCGGCACGTCGTTGAGCACCGGGGCCTGGGTGCTCATTTCAGCCCCTGCAGGTACGCCACCAGCGCCTGCAGGTCCTCGCGGGAGAAGGCATGCGCGGGCATGTTGACGCCGGGCTTGTGGGCCTGCGGATTGGTGATCCAGGACGCCATGTGCTCCGGCGTGTTGGGCAGCCGTCCCGCGGCCAGCGTGCGCTGGCTGCCCACGTGCGTGAGCGGGGGCGCCTGGCGCCCGGCCGCGTCGGTGCCCTCGATGGCATGGCACATGGCGCAGGTGCTGCCCATGAACACCTGCCTGCCGCGCACGCGTTGCGGCTCGCTGGGCTCGGCGGCGGGCTGGCGCTGGCTTTGCGCCCAGGCGTCGAAGGCCGCCGGGTCCACGGCCACCACCTCCAGCGCCATCCAGGCGTGCTGCAGGCCGCAGAACTCGGCGCACTGGCCGCGGTATGTGCCGGCGCGGTCGGCTTGCAGCGTGAGGGTGGCGGTGCGGCCGGGGATGAGGTCCTTCTTGCCCACGAGGCCGGGCAGCCACAGGCTGTGGATCACGTCCGTGCCCTGCAGCGTCACGATCACCGGCCGGCCCACGGGGATGTGCAGCTCGTTGGCGGTGGTGAACACGCGCGAGGGCGCCGCGTCGTCGTAGCGCGCCTCCCACCACCACTGGTGCCCGGTCAGCTCGATGTGCAGGGCGCTGCGCAGCGGCAGCCGCGCCAGCGCGCGGTCGGTGAAGACGCTGGCCGCGATCAGCACCAGCAGCCCGGCGATGGACAGCCCCAGCGCCACGCACACCGCGCGGCGCCGGCCCGCTTCGTCGGGCAGCGCGCCCGGCGCCGGGGTGCGCTCGTCGCCTTTCGGCGCGCGCCACAGCACCCACAGCGTGGCCAGCGTGATGGCGAGCAGGACGGCCAGGCACATCCAGAAGAACAGCGTGCCCAGCTCCAGGACCCGGGCGGCCTGCGGGCCGGCGGGGGTGAGCGCGGATTGGGGCAACGGCATTCCCTCACCTCGCCTTCGGCACCGCCTCCGCCCCGAGCCGCTCGTCGTCCCGCCGCTGCTCCGGCAGCGGGCCGCTCAGGCCGTCGTTGCGGCCGGGGGCCACGTCCGTGCGCAGCTGGCCGCTCATGGAGCGCACGTAGGCCGCGAGCTGCCACAGTTGCTGGTCCGTCATGCGGCCCTCGAAGGACGGCATGCCGTTGGGACGGCCCTGGCGCAGCGTGGCCACGATCTGCGCCGCGCTGCCGCCGTAGCGCCACTCGCCGTCCATCAGCGGCGGGCCGCTGCCGCCCCCGCCCATGGCGTGGCAGCCGTTGCAGTTGAACCAGCGATACCAGCGCTTGCCCTGCGACACCGCGTAGGCGTTCTGCTCGAAACCCGCCGGCGTGGCGATGGCGGCCGTGGCGTCGGAGGCCGCCGCCGCGGAGCGGTCGATCTGCGCCATGGAGGCGCGCATCGCCGGCGCCGGCGCGGCCTGGGCGCTGGAGGCCGGGGCCGCCGCCACC
>NZ_CALAOH010000013.1 GCF_937926365.1 uncultured Azohydromonas sp.
CAGGGCTGCCAGCCCCAAAGCCGGCAAGTCAACCCACTCAAAATTCAAGAGAGCCTTTTTTCATTCGTGACACCAGCACAGTGGGCAGAACGTCACACCTGCGTGTGGCAGCATGGCTTCGCCCGACGCGGGCGGAGTAATACGCAGGAGGTTGTGCGTGGTTCCGTTCCAGGGTCCGTCACTGGACCCGCTCACGCTGCTGTTTTCGCTGAGCGTGCTGGGCTTCCTGATGGCCGTGGTGTTCCTGAGCTTTGTCCAGGCCATGCCCGGCTACCGGGCCGCCCTCGTGGCATGGAGCAAGGCCATGGCGGCCAGTGGCACCGCGTTCCTGCTCTATGTCTTTCGCAACCATGCGCCGTTGGCGCTCACTTTCGTGCTGGCCAACGTCCTGGTGTTCGGCCTGCCGCACTGGAGCCATGAGGCGCACGCACGGCTGTTCGACGTGCCGCCCCGGCGCGGACTGAGCCTGGCCTGGGCAGGCCTGGGCATCAGCGGCGTGCTGGCGTCCTACTTCCTGGAGCTGCCGCGCCAGCTGGCCTTCGTCACCATTTCGATCGCGTTCTCGGCCATCCTGGGCATGACGGCCTTGCTGATCCTGCGCGGCATGCCCGGGCGCCGTTCGCCTTCGATGTTGACGGCCCTGTTTTGCTATGCCGGCTTGTCCATCGCCTTTGCCCTGCGGGCCGTGCTGGGGTTCGTGGAAAGCGGGTCCCAGCTCACGCCGAGCTCAGTCTCGCTCGCGCAACTCTTCACGCTGCTGCCAGGCTCGGTGCTGATCGTGGTCTGCTCGATCTGTTTCCTGTCCATGGTCCACGAGCGCCGCATGGCCGAGGGCGTCGACACCATGACGGGGCGTCTGCAGACGCAGACCGGGCTGGTGGCGCAGCGCACCGCGGAGCTGGAGGCGGCCAACGCGGCGCTGCTGGAGCGCAAGCGGGAGCTCGCGCGCCGCGCCGAGCAGGCGGAGGCCGCCACGCGGGCCAAGAGCTTGTTCCTGGCCAACATGAGCCACGAGATCCGCACGCCCCTGAACGGCGTCATCGGTTTGAGCCAGCTGCTGCAGAAGATGCCGCTGGAGCCCAAGGCCGCGGAATTCGTCGGCCACATCAAGACCTCGGGTGAGCATCTGCTGGCGCTGACCAACGACGTGCTGGACCTCTCGCGCATCGAAGCCGGGGAGATGACCCTGGAACACGAGGCGTTCGACCCGGCCCCGCTGCTGGCATCGGTACTGGCCATGGTTCGCCCCCAGGCCCAGGCCAAGGGCCTGATGCTGGAGGGCGACGTGGCGCCGGACCTGCCGCCGCAACTGGTCGGCGATTCGTTACGGCTGCGCCAGGTCCTGCTGAACCTGCTGAGCAACGCGGTGAAGTTCACCGCCACGGGCCGCGTGAGCCTGCGGGCGCGCGTGCTGACGCGCGGGGAAGGCCGAACCCGGCTGCGCCTGGAGGTTGAGGACACAGGCATCGGCATCGCGCGCGAACAACAGGCCCGCATCTTCGAGCCCTTCAGCCAGGCCGACAGCTCCATCACGCGCCGCTTCGGCGGCACCGGCCTGGGCCTTTCGATCGTGCGGCACTTGGTGGGCCTGATGGGCGGTACGCTGCAGCTGACCAGCCAGCTTGGCCAGGGCAGCGTCTTCAGCGTGGAGCTGCCTTTTCAAGAGGCGTGACGGAAGCCCTCGCCGGCCTGGCAAGAGCCCCTGCATCGACCACCGCTGCGCGGTGGCCCTTATGCGCGCTTGGCCACCAGCGTCAGGATGTCGTAGCTCGCCACCATCTCCCCGTGCTGGTTGGTCACCTGCACGTCCCAGGCGACCACGCCCTGCCCCTGGCCCTTGGCGTCGGTCTTGTTGCGGTCGATCTTGCGCTTGGCCGTGAGCCGCGCCTGGATCGTGTCGCCGATGGCCACGGGCTTGACGAAGCGCAGCGTGTCCAGCCCGTAGTTGGCCAGCACCGGGCCCGGCGCCGGCGAGACGAACAGCCCGGCGGCCGCCGACAGCACGAAGTAGCCGTGCGCGATGCGCTGGCCGAAGGCGGTGTCCTTGGCGGCGATCTCGTCGAAGTGCATGTAGAAGAAGTCGCCCGAGATGCCGCCGAAGGCCACGATGTCCGCGTCCGTCACCGTGCGCCGGTGCGTCAGCAACGACTCGCCGATGCGCAGGTCCTCGAAGTGGCGGCGGAACGGGTGCACCTCGCTCTCGAACACCTGCGCGCCGCGCACGTACTCGCCGGTCACGGCCGTGAGCATGGTGGGCGAGCCCTGCACCGCCGCGCGCTGCAGGTTGTGCTTGACCGCGCGCAGGCCGCCCAGTTCCTCGCCGCCGCCCGCGCGGCCCGGGCCGCCGTGCTTGAGCGGCGGCAGCGGCGAGCCGTGGCCGGTGGATTCCTTGGCCGCCTCGCGGTCCAGCACCAGCAGCCGCCCGTGCAACGCCGCCGCCACCGGGATGAAGCGCGCGGCCGTGGCCGGGTCCTTGGTCACCAGTGTGCCCACCAGGGAGCCGCGCCCGCGCGCGGCCAGCGCCAATGCCTCGTCCAGGCCCTCGTAGGGCATGAGCGTGCTCACCGGGCCGAAGGCCTCCACGTCATGCGCGGCATCGTGCGCCAGCGGGTTGCGGCTCAGCAGCAGCGTGGGCGGGAAGAAGGCGCCCTCGGACACGCCCTCGCCCTGCGGATTGAAGCCGTCGCGCGCACCGAACACCAGTTCCGCGCCCTGCTGCAGCCGCTCCACCTGGGCGCCGACGTCCTGGAGCTGGCTGTGCGAGGCCAGCGCGCCCATGCGCACGCCTTCGAGCGCCGGGTCGCCCACGGTGGTCTTGCGCAGGCGCTCGCGCAGCGCCTCGGCCACCGGGTCGAGCAGGTTGCGCGGCACGATGGTGCGGCGGATGGCGGTGCACTTCTGCCCCGCCTTCACCGTCATCTCCCGCGCGACTTCCTTGACGAAAAGCTGGAACTCCTCGTCGTCCGGCGTCACGTCCGGCGCCAGCACGGCGCAGTTGAGGGAATCGGCCTCGGCGTTGAACGGCACCGAGTGGCGCACGAGGTTCGGGTGCACGCGCAACTTCGCGGCCGTGTCGGCCGAGCCGGTGAAGGTCACCATGTCGGAGCCGTCGAGCCGCTCCAGCAGGTCGCCGGTGCCGCCGATGATCAACTGCAGCGCGCCCGCGGGCAGCAGGCCCGAGCGCTCGATGAGGCGGATCAGCGCCTCGGTGACGTAGCTCGTCGCCGTGGCCGGCTTGCCGATGCAGGGCATGGCGGCCAGGAAGCTGGGCGCGAATTTTTCAAGCAGCCCCCAGATGGGGAAGTTGAAGGCGTTGATGTGCACCGCCACGCCGCCGCGCGGCACCAGGATGTGCGTGCCGGCGAAGTGGCCCTGCTTGCCCAGCGGGATGGCCGGGCCCTCGTGGACCAGGTTGCCCGAGGGCAGCTCGTTGCTGCCGATGCTGGCGTAGGCGAAGAGCGTGCCGGTGCCGCCCTCGACGTCGATCCAGCTGTCCGAGCGCGTGGCGCCGGTGTGGGCCGAGATGGCGTAGAGCTCTTCCTTGTGCTCGTTGAGGTACTTGGCCAGCGCCTTGAGGATCGCGGCGCGCTTCTGGAAGTCCAGCGCCAGCAGGTTCCTCAGGCCCGTGGTGCGGGCGTAGGCCACGGCCTCGCCGAAGTCCAGGGTCTCGGCATGCGTGGCCGCCACCGGGCGGCCGTTGACGGCGCTGCGCAGGCTCTGCGCCGCTTCCTGGCCGATCCAGCGGCCGGCGATGAAGCTTTGGAGGATGGGAGTCATGGAATGGGTCTCCTGAAATACGGGCCGGCAAAGGAGTCCCGTTCGCCCTGATGCTTCGATACCTCGGCGCGAACGGGTGAAGAGCGTGCTGGAACTCGGTGCGGCCCGTGTTATGCCGCCTTCTTCGTACCCAGTCCCAGGTACGTGTCGATGATGCGGCGGTCGTGGATCAGCTCCTGCGCCTCGCCGGTGAGCGCCACGGCGCCCATCTCCAGCACGTAGGCGCGGTCGGCCACCTGCAGCGCCGCGCGCGCGTTCTGCTCCACCAGCAGCACCGACACGCCCAGGTCGCGCAGCGAGGCCACGATGCGCAGCACCTCGCGCACGATCAGCGGCGCCAGGCCCAGCGAGGGCTCGTCGAGCATGAGCAGCCGCGGCCGCGCCATCAGCGCGCGGCCGATGGCCAGCATCTGCCGCTCGCCGCCCGAGAGCGTCCCGGACATCTGCGCGCGGCGCTCGTGCAGCCGCGGGAACAGCTCGAACACCTCCTGCATGCGCGCCTGCTGGTCGCGCTGGCCGCGGCGCCAGCGCGAGAAGCCGCCCAGCAGCAGGTTGTCCTCCACCGACATCTCGTTGAAGAGCTCGCGCTTCTCCGGCACCAGCGCCACGCCGTGCGCCACCATCTTCTCCACGCTCGGCCGCGCGATGCGCTCGCCGCCGAGCAGCAGCTCGCCGCGCGAGGGCAGCAGCCCCATCGCGGCCGACAGCAGCGTGGTCTTGCCCGCGCCGTTGGGACCGATCACGGTGACGATCTCGCCCTCCTTCACCGTGAGGTTGACGCGGTGCACCGCCTCCACCTCGCCATAGGAGACGCAGAACTCGCGCAGCTCCAGCAGGTTCGCGCCGTTGCTCATGCAGCCACTCCCATATCGTCGCCGCCGCCCAGGTAGGCATCCAGCACGCGCTGGTTGCCCTGCACCTCGGCCGGCGTGCCCTCGGCGATGACGGTGCCGAACTCCAGCACCGTGATGCGGTCGGCCAGGTTCATCACGAACTCCATGTCGTGCTCCACCACGAGGATGCCCAGGCCCTCGGCCCTGAGTTGATCCAGCAACTTCGCCAGCGCCTGCTTCTCCAGGTGGCGCAGGCCTGCGGCGGGCTCGTCCAGCAGCAGCACCGCGGGCTGGCTCGCCAGCGCGCGGGCGATCTCCACGATGCGCTGCTGCCCCAGCGCCAGCGAGGCGGCCGGCGTGTCCACGTGCGCGCCCAGGCCGCAGCGCTCGATCTGGCGCCGCGCCTCGGCCAGCACCGCGGCTTCCTCGGCGCGGTCCAGGCGCAGCATGGAGGCGATCCAGCCGCGCTGGGCGCGCAGGTGCGCGCCCACGGCCACGTTCTCCAGCACCGTGCGCTGCCCCAGCAGCCGCACGTGCTGGAAGCTGCGCGAGAGGCCCAGCGCCGCGAAGGCGCGCGAGGGCTTGCCGGCCATGGCCTGGCCCATCAGCCGCACCTCGCCGCTGCTGGGGTCGTCCACGCCCGAGATCATGTTGAAGAAGGTGCTCTTGCCCGCGCCGTTGGGGCCGATGAGCGCCAGGATCTCGCCGGCCTTCACGCGCAGGTTCACCGCGTTGTTGGCCACCAGGCCGCCGAAGCGCTTGGTCACGTCCTTGGCCTCCAGCACCACCTGGCTGCGCGGCGGCAGCGCCCGCTGCGGCAGCGGCGCGGCCGCGGGCAGCTTCACGGGCGTGGGACGCAGCCAGCGCCGCGCCACGGCCGCCAGCTGCGGCCACAGCCCATCGGCGAAGCGCTGCAGCACGAACAGCATCAGCAGGCCGAAGACGACGACCTCGAAGTTGCCGCTGCTGCCCAGCAGGCGCGGCAGCAGGTCCTGCAGCTGCTCCTTGAGCAGCGTGATCAGCGCCGCGCCCAGCACCGCGCCCCACAGGTGGCCGGCGCCGCCCACCACGGCCATGAACAGGTATTCGATGCCGATGTTGAGGTTGAAGGGCGTGGGGTTCACGAAGCGCTGCAGGTGCGCGTACAACCAGCCCGAGACCGCCGCCAGCAGCGCGGCCAGCACGAACAGCTTGATGCGCTGGCGACCGGTGTCCACGCCCATGGACTCGGCCATCACGCGCCCGCCCTTGAGCGAGCGGATGGCGCGGCCCTCGCGCGAGTCCAGCAGGTTGTGCAGCGCCCACAGCGCCAGCAGCACCACGGCCCAGATCAGCAGCCCCAGCACCCGCGGCGAGGCCAGCGAGACGCCGCCCACCACCAGCGGCGGCAGGCCGGCCATCCCGGTGTGCCCGCCCAGGAACTCCAGGTTGCCGAACAGGAAGTACAGGCTCAGCCCCCAGGCGATGGTGCACAGCGGCAGGTAGTGGCCCGAGAGTTTCAGGGTGATGGAGCCCAGGAACCAGGCCACCGCGAAGGTGATCACCAGGCCCAGCGCCAACCCGGCCCAGGGCAGCAGCGCCGGCGGCAGCGCGCCGAACAGCGCCGCCGCGTCGGGCGAGGTGCAGGCCCAGGCCGTGGCGTAGGCGCCCAGCCCCACGAAGGCCGCCTGGCCGAAGCTGGTCATGCCGCCCACGCCGGTGAGCATCACCAGCCCCAGCGCCACCAGCGCGTACAGCCCGATGTAGTTCAGCAGCGTGACGCTGAACTCGGGCAGGAAGCCCCAGGAGGCCAGCAGCAGCGCCACCGCGGCCAGCACCAGGTGGCGGGGCGTGATGCCTCCACGGGCGGCCGGCACGGCAGCCGCGACGGTTGCGCTCTCCACCTTCTTGGCGGCGGGCACGGTTTCGGAAACGGTGTGGGACGTGCTCATTCGTCCTCCTCCACATGGTGGCTGCGCAGGCTGCGCCACCACAGCACCGGAATGATCAGCGTGAACACCAGCACCTCCTTGAAGGCGCTGGACCAGAACGAGGCGAAGGATTCCAGTTGCCCCACCAGCAGCGCGCCGGCCAGCGCCAGCGGGTAGCTCGCCAGGCCGCCCACGATCGCCGCGACGAAGCCCTTGAGGCCGATGAGGAAGCCCGTGTCGTAATAGACCGTGGTGATCGGCGCCACCAGCAGCCCCGCCACCGCGCCGATGAGCGCGGCGAAGGCGAAGCACACGTCGCCCGAGAGCTCGGTGGGGATGCCCATGAGCCGCGCGCCCACGCGGTTCATGGCCGTGGCGCGCAGCGCCTTGCCCACGATGGAGCGCTCGAAGAACACGAACATGGCCACCACCAGCGCCAGCGTGGTGCCCACCACCACCAGCGACTGGCCCGTGATGCTCAGCCCCCCCACGTCCAGCCGCAGCTCGGAGAACGCATTGGTGCGCGAGCCCTCGGCGCCGAAGAACAGCAAGCCCAGGCCGACCAGCACGCCGTGCAGCGCCACCGAGACGATCAGCAGCATCAGCACGCTGGCGCGCGCCAGCGGGCGGTAGGCCAGGCGGTACAGCAGCGGGCCCAGCGGCGTGATCAGCAGCAGCGTGGCGGCGGCCTGCAGCGCCTGGGCCTGCGGCTGCAGCGCCACCATCGCCGCGGCGGCCGCCGGGCACAGCACGCACCAGAACAGCGTGGACTTCCAGTCCACCGTGGCGCCGCGCTGCGCGCGCCAGGCTTCCAGCGCCAGCACGGCCACCGCCAGCGCCAGCAGCAGCCACAGGCTCGCCGGCGCGCGGCCGCTCTGCAGCATCGCCATCGACAGCGCCGCGAAGGCGACGAACTCGCCCTGCGGAATGAAGATCACGCGCGTGACCGAGAACACCAGCACCAGCGCCAGCGCCATGAGTCCGTAGACGGCACCGTTGACGATGCCGTCCTGCCCCAGCAAGAGGGCGATTTGTAGGTCCATGAGGTTCGACTTCCCGGAGGGGTACTACCGCTTCGTCAGCGTCAGGCCACGGGCTCAAGCGCCCCGCCCTCCACATCGTCATGCCCGCGAAGGCGGGCATCCAGGCGGCCCCACGCCGGAGCGTGAGCGCCGATGCAGGCCGAACAAGGCCCCAAGTACCGGCACGCCGACTCGTTCGGCCATGGCCAGCTTAGGGGCCGCCTGGATTCCCGCCTGCGCGGGAATGACGAAGTGGTTGGCATACGCTCCAGCCGCCTGGAGACGCCCAATGCCTCAGCGCATCAAGGCTGCGCGCTGGCCTGGTACTTCCAGGTGCCGCCCTCGATCTTGACCATCACGCGCGCGCGCTGGTCCAGGCCCAGGTGGTCGTTGGGCGACATGGTGAAGATGCCGTGCGCGCCCGCCACTTCCTTGGTGGCCTCCAGCGCGTCGCGCAGCGCGGCGCGGAACTCCGGCGTGCCGGGCTGCGCCTTCTTCAGCGCCGCGGGCACGGCCGAGCTCATCAGCAGGCCGGCGTCCCAGGCATGCGCGCCGAAGGTGGAGACGCTGCCCTTGCCGTGCGCGCCCTCGTAGGCGGCCACGTAGGCCTGCGCGCTCTTCTTCACCGGGTGCGAGGCCGGCAGCTGATCCGCCACCAGCACCGGGCCGGCGGGCAGCAGCGTGCCTTCCACGTCCTTGCCGCCCACGCGCAGGAAGTCCGCGTTGGCCACGCCGTGCGTCTGGTAGATCTTGCCGGTGAAGCCGCGTTCCTTGAGCGTCTTCTGCGGCAGCGCCGCCGGCGTGCCCGAGCCGGCGATGAGCACCGCGTCGGGCCTGGCCGACATGATCTTGAGCGCCTGGCCGGTGACGGAAGTGTCGGTGCGCGTGTAACGCTCGTTGGACACGATCTTGAGCTTCTTGAGCTCCGCGGCCTTGGCAAACTCCTGGAACCAGCCTTCGCCGTAGGCGTCGGAGAAGCCGATGAAGGCCACGTTGCGCACGCCCGAGGCGACCATGTGCTCGACGATGGCCAGCGACATCATGATGTCGTTCTGCGGCGTCTTGAACACCCACTTCCGCTTGGCGTCCATGGGCTCGACGATGCGCGCCGACGCGGCCATGGAGATCATGGGCGTTTGCGACTCGGCCGCCACGTCGATCATGGCCAGCGAGTTGGGCGTGGTGGTGGAGCCCAGGATCACGTCCACCTTGTGCTCGCTCACGAGCTTGCGCGTGTTGGAGACGGCCGCGGTGGTGTCGCTGGCGTCGTCGAGCACGATGTAGTTGACCTTCTGCCCGGCGATGGTCTTGGGCATCAGCGCCACCGTGTTCTTCTCCGGGATGCCCAGCGAGGCCGCCGGGCCCGTGGCCGAGAGCGTCACGCCGACGTTGATGTCAGCCTGCGCCAGCGTGGCGGCCAGCAGCGCCGCTGCGGCGGCAACCAGTTTGAAAGTCTTTTTCATGCGTCGTCTCCTTCGGTGGATGTGGCCTCCGCGCGCAGCGGGCTGCGTCGGCGCGGGGCTGTCTTGGTGCTCTTGTCGATTGTCACGCGCTGGGGCGGCCGCACCGCCGGCACGCCGCCGACGAGGAGGTCCGCCACGATGCCGGCCATGTCCTCGTAGGACAGGTCCCCATCGGGCCGCAGCCACGTGAACATCCAGTTGACCATGCCGAACAGCAGCATGGTGATGGGTTTTGCGAGGCCCGCGGCCTGCTGGCCGGGCTGCCATTGGGCGATCGCGTCCGCGAAGCCGGCCGTGACGCGGCGCTGCATGTCGAGGATGCGCTCACTGTCCTCGGCGTGCAGGAAGCGCACGTCGTCCGTGAGCACGCGGTGCGCGTGCTGCGCGTGCGCGTACTCGCCCAGGATGCGCACCACCAACTCACGCACGCGCTCCTCGGCGCCCAGGTCCTGCGCCTGCACCGCCTCCACCATCGCCACCAGCCGTGCCACGTGGCCTTCGGTGATCTCCACCAGCAGGCTGTATTTGTCGCGGTAGTAGTGGTAGAGCGTGGCCTTGGACAGGCCAGCGGCTTCGGCCACCTGGTTCATCGAGGTGGCCGGATAGCCGCTGCAGGCGAACAGCTCCGCCGCCCGCGCCAGGATCATCTCGCGCTGGTCGCCGTAGTTGGCGGCACGTCCGCGGGCCATGCGGCTTTACCTTTCGTCGAAGGACAGGATCACGCGCTCGGTGAGCGGGTGCGCCTGGCAGGTGAGGACGAAACCAGCCGCGACCTCGTTCTTGTCCAGCGCGAAGTTGCGCTCCATGCGCACCTCGCCCTCCACCACCTTGGCGCGGCAGGTGCCGCACACGCCGGAGGTGCAGGAGAACGGCACTTCCATGCCGCAGGCCGAGGCCGCGTCCAGGATGCTGGGCTGCTGCTTGTGGAACTGGATCTCGCGCCGCAGCCCGTCGCGGATGATGACGATGCGCGCGCTCTCCGCGTCGCCCGGCTGCGCCTGGTGCACCACGGCATCGGCCGTGTGCGCCGTGCCGGGGGCTTGCGCCACGCCGAAGCGCTCGATGTGGATGCGGTCCTCCGGCACGCCCGCGCCCAGCAGCGCGGCCTCGGCCTCGTCGTTCATCTGGAACGGGCCGCAGACGTAGGCATGGTCGATGGAGTCCGCCGGCACCACGCCGCGCAGGAACTCGCCGATCTTGTCGCGGTTCATCACGCCCATGTTCAGCGGCGAGTCGGTGGGCTCGTCGGAGAACACGTGGTGCAGCACCAGCCGCGCCATGTAGCGGTTCTTCAGGTCCTCCAGCTCTTCCTTGAACATGGTGGACTGCAACGAGCGGTTGCCGTAGACCAGCGTGAAGCGCGACTTCGGCTCGCGCGCCAGCACCGTCTTCATGATGGACAGGATGGGCGTGATGCCGCTGCCGCCGGCGATGCCCAGGTGATGGCGCTGCGCATCGGCCTCGATGGGCACGAAGAAGCGCCCCTGCGGCGCCATCACGCTGATCTCGTCGCCGACCTTGAGCTCGGCGTTGATCCAGTTGGAAAACACCCCGCCCTTGACCTTGCGCACCCCCACGCGCAGCTCGCCGTCGTCCACGCCGGCGCAGATGGAGTAGGAGCGGCGCAGGTCCTGGCCGTCGATGGTCTTGCGCAGCGTGAGGTACTGGCCCTGGGTGAAGCCGAAGACCTCGCGCAGCTCCGGCGGCACCTCGAAGCTGACGATGACGGCCTCGGTGGTGTCGGGCTCGATGGCGCGCACGCGCAGCGGATGGAACAGGACACTCATGGGGATGGCGGCTCAGATGGGCTTGAAGTGTTCGAAGGGCTCGCGGCAGTCCAGGCAGCGGTGCAGCGATTTGCACGCCGTGGCGCCGAAGGCCGAGAGCTGCTCGGTGTGCGTGCTGCCGCAGCGCGGGCAGGCCACCGGCGCGATGCGCCGCGGCACCAGGCGGATGGGCGCCGCGGCGCCGGCGGCCAGGTGCCCCGGCGGCGCGATGCCGTACTCGCGCAGCTTGCGCCGGCCGTCCTCGCTGATCCAGTCGGTAGTCCAGGCCGGGGCGCGCTGCAGTTTCAGGCGCACCGGCCCCAGGCCCGCGCCTTCCACGGCCTCGGCCACGCTGCGCTCGATGACCTCGGTGGCGGGGCAGCCGGAGTACGTGGGCGTGAGCACCACCTCCAGCGCCTCGCCGTCCTCGCGCACGTCGCGCACGATGCCGAGGTCGCACAGCGACAGCGCCGGCACCTCCGGGTCCAGCACGCCGGCCAGCACGTCCCAGGCGCGCTGCACGCGCGTCGGGACGGCGCGCTGGGCCGCGTTCACCAGGCGCCTCCCGGGAAGGCGCGCTGCAGGTGCTGCATCTCGGCCAGGATGTAGCCCATGTGCTCGCTGTGCACGCCGCGCCGGCCGGTGCTCAGGAAGGGCCGGTCCGCCGGCTGCGCCAGCGTCGCGGCCTGCAGCAGCGGGCCGATCTCCGACAGCCACTCCTGGCGCAGCTCGGCCCAGCGCGGGCCCAGCCCGCTCTCGGCCGCGGCCTCGTCCACCTCGTCCTGGGCGAACAGCTCGGCCACGTAGGGCCAGAGCTTGTCCAGCGCGGCCTGCATGCGGCGGTTCGACTCCTGCGTGCCGTCGCCCAGGCGCAGCACCCAGTCGGCCGCGTGCTGCTGGTGGTAGCGCGCCTCCTTGACGGCCTTGGCCGCGATGGCCGCCAGCTCCTCGTCGCTGGAGTCCAGCAGCCGTTGCCACAGCAACTTCAGCTGCGTGGACACGAAGGCGTTGCGCAGCACCGTGAGCGCGAAGTCGCCCGGGCGGCCCTCGCCGTTGGGCAGTTCCACCAGCGTGGGGTTGAAGTAGTCGCGCTCCTCGCGCAGGAAGGCGATCTGGTCCTCGTCCAGGCCCTGGGGCGCGCCGGCCAGCGTGAGCACCGCGCGCGCCTGGCCCAGCAGGTCCAGCGCCATGTTGGCCAGCGCGATGTCCTCCTCCAGCACCGGCGCATGGCCGGTCCATTCGCCCAGGCGCTGCGCCAGGATCAGGCAGGTGTCGCCAATGCGCAGCAGGTACTGCTGGCGCGCGTCGCGTTGAAGTGAGATCGAAGCCTGCATGACGGTGCCGCCTTACATGTGGTCCACCGAGTCCGGCAGCTTGTAGAAGGTGGGGTGGCGGTAGACCTTGTCCTCCATCGGGTCGAAGAACATGCCCTTGTCGCCGGGGTCGCTGGCGGTGATGTGGTCCGAGCGCACCACCCAAACGCTCGACCCTTCCTGGCGCCGCGTGTAGACGTCGCGCGCCATCTGGATCGCCATCTGGGCGTCAGCCGCGTGCAGGCTGCCGCAATGCTTGTGGTCCAGGCCGGCGCGGCTGCGCACGAACACTTCCCACAGCGGCCATTCGTTCTTCGCTTCGGTGCTCATGATCTCGTCTCCTCGATGCGTCGGGGCTCAGGCGGCCTGCGGCTCGCGCTCGGCCTGCTTGGCGGCGTGGGCCAGCGCGGCCTCGCGCACCCAGGCGCCCTCTTCCCAGGCCTTCACGCGCGCGGCCAGGCGCTCGCGGTTGCACGGGCCGTTGCCGTTGACCACGCGCCAGAACTCGTCCCAGTCGATGGCGCCGAAGTCCCAGTGGCCGCGCTCCTCGTTCCATTTCAGATCGGGGTCGGGCAGCGTCACGCCCAGCACCTTGGCCTGCTCCACCGTGGCGTCCACGAACTTCTGGCGCAGGTCGTCGTTGGAGACGCGCTTGATGCCCCAGCGCATGCCCTGCGCGCTGTTGGGCGACTGGTCATCGGGCGGGCCGAACATCATCAGGCACGGCCACCACCAGCGGTTCACCGCGTCCTGCACCATCGCCTTCTGCGCCTCGGTGCCGTTTTGCATCATCACCAGCAGCGAGTCGAAGCCTTGGCGCTGATGGAAACTCTCCTCGCGGCAGATGCGGATCATCGCCCGCGCATAGGGTGCGTAGGAGCAGCGGCAGATGGGCACCTGGTTCATGA
Organism: uncultured Azohydromonas sp.; assembly: GCF_937926365.1. Taxonomy (GTDB): domain Bacteria; phylum Pseudomonadota; class Gammaproteobacteria; order Burkholderiales; family Burkholderiaceae_C; genus Azohydromonas. The sequence goes on from NZ_CALAOH010000013.1 coordinate 12,993, forward strand.
TGGCTGCGCCGTCAACGAGCCAGCCGATGGTGCCCACGTCGGCCCAGGTCAGCGTGGGGTAGTTGAAGATCGAGCTGTACTTGGCCTTGCCCGAGTGCAGCGCCGCCAGCAGCTGGTCGCGGCTGGTGCCCAGCGTCTCGGCCGCGGCGTAGAGGTACAGGCCGTGGCCGCCCTCGTCCTGCACCTTGGCCAGCAGGATCGCCTTGCGCTTGAGCGTGGGCGCGCGCGTGATCCAGTTGCCTTCGGGCAGCATGCCCACGATCTCGGAGTGCGCGTGCTGGCTGATCTGGCGGACCAGCGTCTTGCGGTAGTTCTCCGGCATCCAGTCCTTGGCCTCGATGAAGCCGCCATCGTCGATGGTGGCGTCGAAGCGCTGCTGCAGTTGGAACTCCTCGACGGAGCGCAGCGTCTTGTCTTCGGACTCGGGGCCTTGGGTGTCCATGGCTTGGGTGTACATGGCGGTTCCTTGCAGCGTTACTTGGGGCGCCGGTCGATGACGCGGCGCGCCTTGCCGGTGAGGGTGCGCTCGATCGAGTCGGGCACCAGCACTTCCACGCGGGTGCTGATGCCCACCAGCGTCTTGATGCGGTGCTGCACCCAGCGGGCGATCTCCTCCACGACGGCCGGCGGCTGCGGCCCCAGCGCGGGCTGCAGCTCGCAGCGCACCAGCACCTCGTCCAGCAGCC
>NZ_CALAOH010000014.1 GCF_937926365.1 uncultured Azohydromonas sp.
GGCTCCTGCCGCGGCGCCCGCGGCCGCCGCGCCGGCCCCGGCGCCCGCCGCCGGCGGCGGCACGATCGAGGTGAAGGTGCCCGATATCGGTGACTTCAAGGAAGTCGCTGTGATCGAGGTCTTCGTCAAGCCCGGCGACCAGGTCAAGGTCGAGCAGAGCCTGATCACCGTGGAGTCCGACAAGGCCTCCATGGAAATCCCGTCCTCGCACGCCGGTACCGTCAAGGAAGTGCTGGTGAAGCTGGGCGACAAGGTGAGCGAGGGCTCGCCGATCGTGATCCTGGAAGGTGCTGCCGGCGCTGCCGCCCCGGCCCCGGCTCCCGCCCCGGCGGCAGCCGCGCCCGCTCCCGCGCCGGCGGCCACCGTGTCGGCGCCCGACGTGGCTCCGCCCGCGCAGCGCACGCCGCCCACCGCGGCGCTGCCGGCGCACGAGCCCACGGCGCCGAAGGGCCAGCTGCCGCATGCTTCGCCCTCGATCCGCCTGCAGGCGCGCCAGCTGGGCGTGCCGCTGGAGGAGGTCAAGGGCAGCGGCCTCAAGGGCCGCATCACCCAGGAAGACCTGCAGAACTTCGTCAAGGCCGTGATGGCCGGTACGGCGCAGACCAAGGCCGCCGCCGCCAAGGCGCCCGCCGCGGCTGCGGGTGGCGCCTTCCCGGGCCTGCTGCCCTGGCCGCAGGTGGACTTCGCCAAGTTCGGCCCCGTCGAGCGCAAGGACCTCTCGCGCATCAAGAAGATCAGCGGCGCCAACCTGCACCGCAACTGGGTCGTGATCCCGCACGTCACCAACCATGACGACGCGGACATCACCGAGCTCGAAGCCTTCCGCGTGCAGCTCAACAAGGAGAACGAGAAGTCCGGCGTCAAGGTGACGATGCTGGCCTTCCTGATCAAGGCTGCCGTGGCCGCGCTCAAGAAGTTCCCCGAGTTCAACGCCTCGCTCGACGGCGACCAGGTGGTGCTCAAGCAGTACTTCCACATCGGCTTCGCGGCGGACACGCCCAACGGCCTGGTGGTGCCGGTGATCAAGGACGCCGACAAGAAGGGCGTGCTGCAGATCAGCCAGGAGATGAGCGAACTGGCCAAGAAGGCCCGCGAGGGCAAGCTGGGGCCGGCCGACATGACCGGTGGCTGCTTCAGCATCTCGTCGCTGGGCGGCATTGGCGGGCGCTACTTCACGCCGATCATCAACGCGCCGGAAGTCGCGATCCTGGGCGTGTGCAAGAGCACGATGGAACCGAAGTGGGACGGCAAGCAGTTCGTGCCGCGCTTGACGCTGCCGCTGTCGCTGTCGTGGGACCACCGCGCGGTGGACGGTGCCGCCGCGGCCCGCTTCAACGCCTACCTGTGTCAGATCCTGGCGGACTTCCGCCGCGTGATGCTGTAAGGGGACCACCAAGATGGCACTCATCGAAGTCAAGGTTCCCGACATCGGCGATTTCAAGGACGTCGCCGTCATCGAGGTGCTGGTCAAGCCCGGCGACACGGTGAAGGAGGAGCAGAGCCTCATCACCGTGGAGTCGGACAAGGCCTCCATGGAGATCCCGTCCTCGCACGCCGGCACCGTCAAGGAGCTCAAGGTCAACCTCGGCGACAAGGTCAGCGAGGGCTCGCTGGTCCTGACGCTGGAGGCCGAGGGCGCCGCGGCGGGTGCGCCCGCACCGGCCCCGGCGCAGCCGACGGCGCCGGAGTCCTACAGCGCGGCGCCGCAGTCCGCCACCCCGGTGGCGGCGCCCGTGGCGCCGGCGCCCAACGCCGCGAGCTTCTCCGGCAATGTGGACCTCGAGTGCGACATGCTCGTGCTCGGCGCCGGCCCGGGCGGCTACTCCGCCGCCTTCCGCGCCGCCGACCTGGGCATGAAGGTGGTGCTGGTGGAGCGCTACGCGACGCTGGGCGGCGTGTGCCTGAACGTCGGGTGCATCCCGTCGAAGGCGCTGCTGCACGTCGCCGCGGTCATGGACGAGGTGAAGCATTTCGCCGATCTCGGCGTCACCTTCGCCGCGCCCACGGTGGACCTGGAAAAGCTGCTGGCGCACAAGAACAAGGTCGTCTCCAAGCTCACCGGCGGCCTGGCCGCCATGGCCAAGATGCGCAAGGTCACGGTCGTGCGCGGCTATGGCAACTTCGTGGATCCGCACCACGTCAAGGTGCTGGAGACCACGGGCGAAGGCACCGAGCGCACCGGCGGCGAGAAGGTGATCCGCTTCAAGAACTGCATCATCGCCGCGGGCTCGCAGGCGGTGCGGCTGCCGTTCCTGCCCGACGATCCGCGCATCGTGGACAGCACCGGCGCGCTGCAGCTGCGCCAGGCGCCCAAGAAGATGCTGATCATCGGTGGCGGCATCATCGGCCTGGAAATGGGCACCGTGTACTCCACGCTGGGTGCACGGCTGGACGTGGTCGAAATGCTCGACGGCCTGATGCAGGGCGCGGACCGCGACCTGGTGAAGGTGTGGCAGAAGATGAACGCCCCGCGCTTCGACAACATCATGTTGAAGACGAAGACGGTGGGCGCCGAGGCCACGCCCGAGGGCATCAAGGTGCAGTTCGAGGGCCTGGACGGCGCCAAGAGCGAAGGCGTCTACGACCTGGTGCTGCAGGCCGTGGGCCGCTCGCCCAACGGCAAGAAGATTGGCGCCGAGAACGCCGGCGTGATCGTCAACGATCGCGGCTTCATCCCGGTGGACGTGCAGATGCGCACCAACGTGCCGCACATCTTCGCCATCGGCGACATCGTCGGCCAGCCCATGCTGGCCCACAAGGCGGTGCACGAGGCGCACGTGGCGGCGGAGGTGGCGTCCGGGGACGAACACGCGCGCTTCGACGCGCGGGTGATCCCCAGCGTGGCTTACACCGACCCCGAGGTGGCCTGGGTGGGGTTGACCGAGGACGAGGCCAAGCAGCGCGGCATCAAGGTGAAGAAGGGCCTGTTCCCGTGGACGGCCTCCGGCCGCGCCATCGCCAACGGCCGCGACGAAGGCTTCACCAAGCTGCTGTTCGATGCCGAGACGCACCGCATCCTGGGTGGCGGCATCGTGGGCACGCATGCGGGCGACATGATCGGCGAGATCGCGTTGGCGATCGAAATGGGCGCCGACGAGGTGGACATCGGCAAGACCATTCACCCGCACCCGACGCTGGGCGAAAGCATCGGCATGGCCGCGGAAGTGGCCCACGGCTCCTGCACCGACCTGCCGCCGCAGAAGCGCTGAGCGCAGCAGCGGGTTGCGCCCTTCGGGGTGCGACCCCCACCGCCACCATGAAAAACGCGCCGCAATTGCGGCGCGTTTTGCCGTAAGGCCGTCAGTTGCTACAGGACGGCGCCGTCCGGCGCCCGTTCATTATTCGATGTCTGCGGTGTGCAGCCCGAAGTGGCCGCGCTTGCGGTCCTCGAAGTAGCGCCGCAGCGTCTCGCGCACGGTGCGGAAGGCGATCTGGTCCCAGGGTATCTCGGCCTCGGTGAACAGCTTGGCTTCGATGGTTTCCGGGCCGGGGTCGAAGCGGGTGTCCTGCAGCTTGGCGAGGTAGTAGAGGTGAACCTGCCCGACCTGGCGCACGTTCATGACGCTGAAGAGCTGGCCCAGCTCGATGTGGGCACCGGCTTCTTCCGCGGTCTCGCGCAGGGCGCCCTGCGAGGTGGTCTCACCCAGTTCCATGAAGCCCGCCGGCAGCGTCCAGAAACCGCGGCGCGGCTCGATGTTGCGCAGGCATAGCAGCACCTGGTCGTTCCACGTCGGCAGCGTCCCGACGACGTTGAGCGGGTTCTCGTAGTGGATGCGGCTGCAAGCCGGACAGACCGCGCGCTCCCGGTTGTCATCAGGTGGAATGCGGTATTGCACGTGGCTGCCACATGCGGGGCAGTGCTGGATCCTGCTGCGCTCGGACAAAAGCATGGGCCGAGTTTAGCGCGCGCCCTCGGACGCCCCCGGCCGCGTGCAGGGTTCACGCGATGTTCGAAAGCGCTGTGGAGAGGTTATGCTGCACCGCGTCAATCCCGCAGTTCCGCAGTCACCCCAGAAATGCAGCTGTACAACTACTTTCGCTCCTCGGCCTCCTACCGCGTCCGCATTGCACTGGCCCTGAAGGGTCTGGCCTACGAATACAAGCCGGTGCATCTGCAGAAGAAGGAGCAGTTCGCGGAGTCGTATGCGGCCGTGTCGGCCTCACGCCTGGTGCCGCTGCTGCGCGACGGCGACGCATCGCTGACGCAGTCGATGGCCATCATCGAGTACCTGGACGAAACCCATCCGCAGCCGCCGCTGCTGCCCTCGGACCCGCTGGGCCGCGCTCGCGTGCGCGCGCTGGCGCAGGACATTGCCTGCGAGATCCATCCGCTCAACAACCTGCGCGTGCTGCGCTACCTGATGCACGACCTCAAGGTCGGCGAGGACGACAAGAACCGCTGGTACCGCCATTGGGTGGAGACCGGCCTGGAGGTGGTGGAGCGCCAATTGGCGCAGCACCCGTCCACCGGCCGCTTCTGCCATGGCGACCTGCCTGGCTTGGCCGATTGCGTGCTGGTGCCGCAGATCTTCAACGCCCAGCGTTTCAACTGCCGGCTGGAGCACGTGCCCACCGTGATGCGCGTGTACGAGGCCTGCATGCAGCTCGACGCCTTCACCAAGACGCAGCCCTCCGCCTGCCCCGATGCCGAGTGAGGCCCTGCAGGGGGTGCTGAGGCCCGAGTGGCTGGTGCCGGCCGGCGTGGGTGCGCTCATGAGCACGCGCCTGGGCGGCGTCAGCGCAGCGCCCTGGGACAGCGCCAATCTGGGCGATGCCGTGGGCGACAGCCCGCAGGCCGTGGACTGCAACCGCGCCCGCTTTGCCACCGCCGCCGAGGGCGGCACGCCGGTGTGGCTGCGCCAGGAGCATGGCACGCGGGTGCTGCGGCTGCGCGCCGGCGAGGCCCTGCCGCCGCGGCCGCCCGAGGCCGATGCTGCGGTCACCGGCGACCCTGGCCTGGTGTGCGTGGTGCAGGTGGCGGACTGCCTACCCGTGCTCTTCGCGGCGCTCAACGGCCGTGCCGTCGGGGCCGCGCATGCGGGCTGGCGCGGTTTGGCCGGTGGCGTGCTGGAGAACACGCTGGCTGAGGTCTGCGCGCTGGCGCGGTGCGAGCCGTCCGAGGTGCTGGCTTGGTTGGGGCCCTGCATCGGGCCGCGGAGCTTCGAGGTGGGGCACGACGTGCTGGAGGGCTTCGGCGTGGCTCCGGACGGTCCGGCCGACCCGGCCTTCGCCTGGCGTCCGCGCGCCGACGGCAGTCCGCGCTGGCTGGCAGACCTGCCGGCGTTGGCACGGCGGCGGCTCGAAATGGCAGGTCTGTGTCAGATCAGTGGCGGACAGTGGTGCACGGTGCAGGATCACTCACGGTTCTTCTCGTTCCGGCGGGACCGGGTCACGGGGCGGCAGGCTGCCGCCGTCTGGCTGCGTTGAGGCCGCGTCCTCGGCGCGTTTGCGTGCCCGTCGCCGCGCCGGCGTCCCCAGGAGGTAGAGGACGATGGACAAGGGCAGTACGCCATACAGCAGCAACGTGAACAGCGCACCGAGCAAGGTCCCGTTGGGCGCCGTCGCTTCGGCCACAGCCATCATCAGCACCACGTACAACCATGCCAGAGCTACCAAGTACATAGCAAAAACCCGCAATTACGCAGAATGACGTATTTCGTACAATGAAAACTGTTGTCATGATGCGGTAAGACACGAAGCCTAAAACGCTACCCGGCAACGGATTTCGTGAAAAAGTCCTCAGGAGACGAGCGTGACATTGCATCCCATCCCCGCACTGCAACAGCTTGGCGACAACGCCACGGCGCTGAGCGCCGCCATCTCGGAGGCGCTGCGTAACATGTCGGGCCTGAATCTGCCGATGCAGGCCATGACCAAGCTGCAGAGCGAGTACCTGAGCGAGGCGACGGCGCTGTGGAACCAGACGCTCAGCCGTCTGCACCCCGACGGCAGTGCACAGCCCGCCAAGCTGGGCGATCGCCGCTTCTCGGCCGAGGACTGGGCCAAGAACCCCGCAGCGGCCTACCTGGCGCAGGTCTACCTGCTCAATGCCCGCACGCTGATGCAGATGGCCGAGTCCATCGAGGGCGATGCCAAGGCCAAGGCGCGCGTCCGCTTTGCCGTGCAGCAGTGGATCGACGCCGCCGCGCCGAGCAACTTCCTGGCGCTCAATCCCGAGGCGCAGCGCAAGGCGCTGGAGACCAAGGGCGAGAGCATCAGCCAGGGCCTGCAACAGCTGTGGCACGACATCCAGCAGGGTCATGTGTCGCAGACGGACGAGAGCGTCTTCGAGGTGGGCAAGAACGTCGCCACCACCGAGGGCACGGTCGTGTATGAGAACGACCTGTTCCAGCTCATCGAATACAAGCCGCTGACGCCCAAGGTCCACGAGAAGCCGTTCCTGTTCGTGCCGCCTTGCATCAACAAGTACTACATCCTGGACCTGCAGCCGGACAACAGCGTCATCCGCTACACCATCGCGCAGGGCCACCGGGTGTTCGTGGTGAGTTGGCGCAATCCCGATGCCTCTATTGCCCACAAGACCTGGGACGACTACGTGGAGCAGGGCGTGATCCGCGCCATCCGCGTGGTGCAGCAGATCAGCGGCCAGGACAAGCTCAACGCGCTGGGCTTCTGCGTGGGCGGCACCATCCTGAGCACGGCGCTGGCGGTGCTGGCCGCGCGTGGCGAGCAGCCCGCGGCGAGCCTGACGCTGCTGACCACGCTGCTGGACTTCAGCAACACCGGCGTGCTGGACCTGTTCATCGACGAGGCGGCGGTGCGCATGCGCGAACTGACCATCGGCGAGAAGGCGCCCAACGGCCCGGGCCTGCTCAACGGCAAGGAACTGGCCACCACCTTCAGCTTCCTGCGTCCGAACGACCTGGTCTGGAACTACGTGGTGGGCAACTACCTCAAGGGCGAGGCGCCGCCGCCCTTCGACCTGCTGTACTGGAACTCCGACAGCACCAACCTGCCCGGGCCCATGTTCTGCTGGTACCTGCGCAACACCTACCTGGAGAACAAGTTGCGCGTTCCCGGTGCCCTGACCGTCAGCGGCGAGAAGGTGGACCTCTCGCGCATCGAGGCGCCGGTGTATCTCTACGGTTCGCGCGAGGATCACATCGTGCCTTGGGAATCGGCCTACGCCAGCACGCAGATCCTGAGCGGTCCCAAGCGCTACGTCCTGGGGGCCTCGGGCCACATCGCCGGCGTGATCAACCCGCCGCAGAAGAAGAAGCGCAGCTACTGGACCAACGAGCAGCTCGACACCGACTTCAATCAGTGGCTGGAAGGCGCCACCGAGCACCCGGGCAGCTGGTGGACCGACTGGAGCGACTGGCTCAAACAGCACGCGGGCAAGGAAATCGCCGCACCCAAGACACCCGGCAACAAGACCTACAAGCCCATCGAGCCCGCTCCCGGGCGTTACGTGAAGCAGAAGGCCTGAGCCGCAGCCCCTGAGCCTTCTTTAACCCGACCTTGACAAACGAGGAGATAAGCATGACCGACATCGTCATCGTCGCCGCAGCCCGCACCGCCGTGGGCAAGTTCGGCGGCACGCTGGCCAAGACCCCTGCTCCGGAGCTGGGCGCCGTGGTCATCAAGGCCCTGCTGGAGAAGACGGGCGTCAAGCCCGACCAGATCGGTGAAGTCATCATGGGCCAGGTGCTGGCCGCCGGTGCGGGCCAGAACCCCGCGCGCCAGGCGATGATGAAGGCGGGCATCGCCAAGGAAACGCCGGCGCTGACCATCAACGCCGTGTGCGGCTCCGGCCTCAAGGCCGTGATGCTGGCTGCCCAGGCCGTTGCCTGGGGCGACAGCGACATCGTCATCGCTGGCGGCCAGGAGAACATGAGCGCCAGCCCGCACGTGCTGCTGGGCAGCCGCGACGGCCAGCGCATGGGCGACTGGAAGATGGTCGACACCATGATCAACGACGGCCTGTGGGACGTGTACAACAAGTACCACATGGGCATCACGGCCGAGAACGTCGCCAAGGAACACGGCATCAGCCGCGAGCAGCAGGACGCCCTGGCCCTGGCCAGCCAGCAGAAGGCTGCCGCTGCGCAGGAAGCCGGCCGCTTCAAGGACGAGATCGTCCCGGTCGAGATCCCGCAGCGCAAGGGTGACCCGGTGCTGTTCGACACCGACGAGTTCATCAACAAGAAGACCAATGCCGAAGCGCTGGCGGGCCTGCGCCCGGCCTTCGACAAGGCCGGCAGCGTGACCGCGGGCAATGCCTCGGGCATCAACGACGGCGCCGCCGCGGTGATGGTGATGTCTGCCGCCAAGGCGCAGGAAATGGGCCTCAAGCCGCTGGCGCGCATCAAGAGCTTCGGCACCAGCGGCCTGGATCCGGCCACCATGGGCATGGGCCCGGTGCCGGCCTCGCGCAAGGCGCTGGAGCGGGCCGGCTGGCAGGTCGGCGACGTGGACCTGTTCGAGCTGAACGAAGCCTTCGCCGCCCAGGCCTGCGCGGTGAACAAGGAACTGGGCGTGGATCCGGCCAAGGTCAACGTCAACGGTGGTGCCATCGCTATCGGCCACCCCATCGGCGCCTCCGGCTGCCGCGTGCTGGTGACGCTGCTGCACGAAATGCAGCGCCGCGACGCCAAGAAGGGCCTGGCCGCGCTGTGCATCGGCGGCGGCATGGGCGTGGCGCTGACGGTCGAGCGCTGATCGCAACAACCGGGCGGCCCCGCGCCGCCCGCCCGGCGGTCCAAGCAGGTGCGCCGGGATACCAAACGAAGCAAACCACCAAGGGCTTCGAGAAGGCCCGAAGAAGGAGAGACAGATGGCACAGAAACTGGCTTACGTGACTGGCGGCATGGGCGG
>NZ_CALAOH010000015.1 GCF_937926365.1 uncultured Azohydromonas sp.
TGGTGCCGACGGCGAGACTCGAACTCGCACAGCTTTCGCCACTACCCCCTCAAGATAGCGTGTCTACCAATTTCACCACGTCGGCCTTGTCAGGCACTGCACGACTTGCTTGAGGCATTGCTTGTCGGCAGACCTGCATTCTATACCAGTTTTCCCTCATTCGAGGGACATCCCGAAGTTTTTTGCTGGCTCGCTCGGTGAGCCAGTGCGCCCTCCCCTCCAGAGCGCAACCAGGCCTTTTCGGGCCGGCCAATCCTGCGCCTATGGCGCAGGGATCACACCTTAGAGGGTGTGCTTTTCATGCCGCTGACGCCGAGCCTTTCAGACGGCTTGCAGCCCGCACCGCGGGACCGCAAGCGGCTGATATGGCCGAGGGATCAGCGCGCCGGAGCCGCGTCCGAAGCCACGGGCGCCGGCACAGGAGCAGCGGGCACCGCCGGCTCCGCAACGCCCGGGATGGCACCGGGAATGGCACCCGGGACCTGCGCGGGCGTCGAGGCCGCCGGCGCGCTGGCCGCGGGCACCGCCCGGTCGAGCACGCTACCGCCGCCGTTGGCGGCCGGCTCGGCACCGCGGTAGTTCGACAGGTAAGCCAGCGCCAGCGTGCACACGAAGAACACGGTGGCGCACACGGCGGTGGTGCGCGACAGGAAGTTGGCACTGCCCGTGGCACCGAAGAGGCTGCCCGAAGAGCCGCTGCCGAAGGAGGCGCCCATGTCGGCGCCCTTGCCGTGCTGCACCAGCACCAGGCCGATCATGGCCACGGCCGCCAGCAGCTGCACCGCCAGGACGATGTTGAACCAGATTTGCATAGATCTCTCGTTATTCCGATGCGCGCGCTCAGCCCCCGGCGCGGCAGATGGCGGCGAAGTCCACCGCCTTCAGCGCGGCACCGCCGATGAGGCCGCCGTCGATGTCAGGCTGCGCGAACAGCTGCGCGGCGTTGTCGGGCTTGACGCTGCCGCCGTAGAGCAGCCGCATCTCGCCGGCGCGCGGCGTGGCGGCCTGCAGTTGCGCACGCAGCAATGCGTGCACTTCCTGCGCCTGCTCGGGTGTCGCGGTCTTGCCGGTACCGATGGCCCACACCGGTTCGTAAGCCACCACCATCTCGGCCACGCAGTGGCCCAAGGTGTGGATCACGGCCGAGAGCTGGCGCTTGACCACCGAGGCCGTCTCGCCGGCCTCGCGCTGCGCCAGCGTCTCGCCCACGCACACGATGGGCGTGACGCCGTGAGCCAGCGCGATACGCGCCTTGTCCGCCACGAGCTGGTCGCTCTCGGCGTGGTAGGCGCGGCGCTCGGAGTGGCCCACGATCACGTAGCGACAGCCGAACTCGCGCAGCATCGCGGCCGACACCTCGCCGGTGTAGGCGCCCTGTTCGTGCGCGGAACAGTCCTGCGCACCCCAGCGGATGTCGCTGGCAGCCAGCGTGACGGCGGTCTCGGACAGGAAGGGGAACGGCACGCACACCGCCACGTCGCAGCCGAAGGGACGCGCGGCCAGCACGCCCTCCAGCAGCTCGGCGTTGGCCTTGTGGCTGCCGTGCATCTTCCAGTTCCCCACCACCAGCTTGCGTCTAGAAGTCATGATTTTTCTATTCACCAAGTCAGAACGATCTTGCCCACGTGCGTGCTCGATTCCATGAGCGCATGGGCCTCGGCCGCCTGCGCGGCCTCGAACACCTTGTGGATCACGGGCTTCACCTGCCCGGCCTCGATCAGCGGCCACACCCTGGCGCGCAGCGCCGCGGCCAGCTGCGCCTTGTAGGCCACGCTGCGCGCGCGCAGCGTCGAGCCCGTGATCTGCAGCCGCTTGCGCAGCACCAGGCCGGCGTCGATGGCGCTCTTCGTGCCGCCCTGCACCGCGATGATCGACAGCCGCCCATCCTCCGCCAGGCACTGCAGCTCGCGGCCCACGTAGTCGCCGGCCACCATGTCCAGCACCACGTCCACGCCGCGCCCGCCGGTGAGGCGCTTGGCCTCCTCGACGAAGTCCTGCGTGCGGTAGTTGATGGCGGCATCGGCCCCCAGCGCCACGCAGGCGGCGCACTTGTCGTCGCTGCCGGCGGTGACGATGACCCGCGAGCCCAGCGCCTTGGCCAGCAGGATGGCCGTGACGCCGATCCCGCTGGAGCCGCCCTGCACCAGCAGCGTCTCGCCCGGCTGCAGCCGCGCGATCTCGAACACGTTCTGCCAGACCGTGAAGAAGGTTTCCGGCAACGCCGCAGCCTCCACGTCGGACAGCGCCGCGGGCGCGGGCAACGCCTGCGCGATGGGCGCCACGCACAGCTCGGCATAGCCGCCGCCGGCCACCAGCGCGCACACGCGGTCGCCCAGCTTCAGGCCGGCGGCCGCGAGCTCGGCCGGGTCGCCGCCCGCCACCGTGCCGGCGACCTCCAGGCCCGGCAGGTCCGAGGCGCCCGACGGCGGCGGATAGTGGCCCTTGCGCTGCACCACGTCAGGACGGTTGACGCCCGAGGCGCTCACCCGCACCAGCAGTTCGCCGGCGGCGGGCACCGGGTCGGGCCGCGTCACCAGACGCAGCACCTCGGGCCCGCCGAACTGGCCAATCTCGACGGCACGCATGGCGCTTACTCGGGCTGCTGCTCGCCCACCTGCGGCTGCACCGCCACCGGCTGCTGAGGCTGTTGCGGTTGCTCGCCGTTGCCGCCAGCGGCCTCCGGACGCGGCTCGCGCGGCTCACGCGGCTCGCGGCGCGGACGCTCGCCCCGATCGGCGTACTCGCGGCGCGGCGGACGGTCGCCGTACTCGCGGCGCGGACGGTCCTCTTCCGCCGGCATGCCTTCCGGACGCTCCAGCAGCGCCTTCATGGACAGCTTCACGCGGCCCTTGTCGTCCGTCTCCAGCACCTTGACCTTCACCACCTGGCCTTCGGTCAGGAAGTCGGTGACCTTCTCCACGCGCTGGTGCGCGATCTGGCTGATGTGCAGCAGGCCGTCCTTGCCCGGCAGCACGTTCACCAGGGCGCCGAAGTCCAGGATCTTGGTGACCGGGCCTTCGTAGACCTTGCCCACCTCGACCTCGGCCGTGATCTCCTCGATGCGCTTCTTGGCGAGCTCGGCGCGCTCGCCATCGGTGGAGGCGATGGTGATGGTGCCGTCCTCGGCGATGTCGATCTGCGTGCCCGTTTCCTCGGTCAGCGCGCGGATGGTGGCGCCGCCCTTGCCGATCACGTCGCGGATCTTCTCGGGGTTGATCTTGAGGGTGTACAGGCGCGGGGCGAACTGCGACACGTCCTCGCGCGCGCCGCCCACGGCTTCCTGCATCTTGCCCAGGATGTGCAGGCGCGCTTCCTTGGCCTGCGCCAGGGCGACCTGCATGATCTCCTTGGTGATGCCCTGGATCTTGATGTCCATCTGCAGCGCGGTGATGCCGCCGGTGGTGCCCGCCACCTTGAAGTCCATGTCGCCGAGGTGGTCCTCGTCACCCAGGATGTCGGTCAGCACCGCGAAGCGGTTGGCTTCCTTGATCAGGCCCATGGCGATGCCCGCGACGTGCGCCTTCATCGGCACGCCGGCGTCCATCAGGCTCAGGCAGCCGCCGCACACCGAGGCCATCGACGAGGAGCCGTTGCTCTCGGTGATCTCGGACACGACGCGGATGGTGTAGGGGAAGTCGTCCTTGCTCGGCAGCGCGGCCACCAGCGCGCGCTTGGCCAGGCGGCCGTGGCCGATCTCGCGGCGCTTGGGGCTGCCCACGCGGCCCGTCTCGCCGGTGGCGAACGGGGGCATGTTGTAGTGCAGCATGAAGCGCTCTTCGAACTCGCCGGCCAGCGCGTCGATGCGCTGCGCGTCGCGCTCGGTGCCCAGCGTGGCGGCTACCAGCGCCTGCGTCTCGCCGCGGGTGAACAGCGCCGAGCCGTGGGTGCGCGGCAGCACGCCGGTGCGGATCTCGATCGGGCGCACCGTGCGGGTGTCGCGGCCGTCGATGCGCGGCTCGCCGTTGAGGATCTGCGTGCGCACCAGGCGCGCCTCGATGTCGAACAGCAGGGACTCGACCTTGACCTCGTCGAAGGCCACGCCTTCGGCCGCCAGCGCGGTCTTGACGTTGGCATAGGCCTCGCGCGTGGCCTGGGTGCGCGCCTGCTTGGAGCGGATCTGGTAGGCGGCGCGCAGCGGCTCCTCGGCCAGGGCCGTGACCTTGGCGATGAAGTCCTCGTCCTTGGCCGGCGGCTGCCAGCTCCACTCGGGCTTGCCGGCCTCGCGCACCAGCTCGTTGATGGCGGCGATGGCCACCTTGCCCTGCTCGTGGCCGAAGACCACGGCGCCCAGCATCACTTCCTCGCTGAGCATGTCGGCCTCGGACTCCACCATCAGCACGGCGGCCTCGGTGCCGGCGACCACCAGGTCCATCTTGGACGTGGTCAGCTGCTCCTTGGTCGGGTTCAGCAGGTACTCGCCGTTGGCATAGCCCACGCGGGCGGCGCCGATCGGGCCGTTGAACGGAATGCCGCTGATGGCCAGCGCGGCGCTGGCACCGATCATCGCCGGGATGTCGGCCGCCACTTCCGGGTTCAGCGACAGCACGTGGATGACCACCTGCACCTCGTTGTAGAACCCTTCCGGGAACAGCGGGCGGATCGGCCGGTCGATGAGGCGGCTGGTCAGCGTCTCCAGCTCACTGGGACGCCCCTCGCGCTTGAAGAAGCTGCCCGGGATCTTGCCCGCGGCGTAGGTCTTCTCGATGTAGTCCACCGTCAGCGGGAAGAAGTCCTGGCCCGGCTTGGCGCTCTTGGCTGCCACGACGGTGGCCAGCACCACGGTGTCGTCCATGTTGACGATGACGGCGCCGCTGGACTGGCGGGCGATCTCGCCGGTCTCCAGCGTGACGGTGTGCTGTCCCCACTGGAACGTCTTGGTGACCTTGTTGAACAGGCTCATTGTTTTCTCCGGAAATTCGGCACGCTTGATCGGTGGTGCCTGGGGACCGGGAGTATCGAGGACGGGGCGGATGCCATTCCAGCGAGGCTGCAGCAAGCCGCAGCCCCCCTGGAATGACACATCAACGCCGGTTTCCTCAGCTCTCCAAAGACAAAGAGCCTGTGCTGCGGCTGCAGTACAGGCTCCTGTCATTCATGCAAAGCTTACTTGCGCAGGCCCAGCTTCTGGATCAGCGCCACGTAGCGGTCGGCGTCCTTGCTCTTCAGATAGGCCAGCAGGCGCTTGCGCTGGTTGACCATCTTGAGCAGACCGCGGCGGCCGTGGTGGTCCTTGGCGTGGGTCTTGAAGTGGGGCGTCAGCTCGTTGATGCGAGCCGTCAGCAGCGCGACCTGGACTTCGGGAGAACCGGTGTCCGCGGTGCCGCGGGCGTTGGAGGCGATGATTTCCGCCTTGTTGATGTCAGCAACTGCCATTTGGGATTTCCTGGTGCTGGAAACCACAGCACCAATCCCTGCACGGGCTTCGTCGTCTGCGGTTTCCGGTTTCACTTGCGGTCGCGGGTGAAACCGACCCGCGCCGTGCTCTTGGTGTCTTCGCGCCCTCTTCCGCACTGCATGCAATGGGGGTAAACGCGCGAAGCCCTTGATTATAGGCGAAGCGCCCTGGCCAGCCGCTGCACGCCCAGCCGCAGCCGCTCAAGGTCTTTGGAGGCGAAGCACCAGCGCAGCCAGCCCTCGCCTTCGGCGCCGAAGGCCGAGCCCGGCGCCAGCCCCAGCCCGTGCTCGGCCACCAGGCGCTTGGCGAAGGCCAACGAATCCTCCTGCCCCTCGACGCGGAAGAAGGCGTAGAGGCCGCCCGGCGGCGGCGCCACCTCGATGCCCGGCAGCGCCTGCAGCCCTTCCAGCAGCGTGTCGCGGCCGGCTTTCAGGCGCGCCACCAGCCCCGGCACGAACTCGTCGGCCATCGCCAGCGCCTGCAGCGCGCCGCGCTGCACGAACACCGGCGCGCAGGAGCTGTTGAACTCCAGCAGCTTGCCCGTGGCCGCCAGCGCCCGCCCGCCCACGTCGCTCGGCAGCACCAGCCAACCCAGGCGCCAGCCCGTCATGAGGAAGCTCTTGGAAAAGCTCTGCGTGACCACCAGCCGGTCCTCGGCCTCGGCGATGTCCACGAAGCTGGGCGCGGCGCGCCCCGCCGCGCTGCCGTCTCCCCACCACAGCCGCTCGTACACCTCGTCAGCCACGATCCAGGTGCCGGTGCGGCGGCAGTGGTCGAGGATCGCCTGCTGCTCGGCGCGCGACAGCGTCCAGCCCGTGGGGTTGTTGGGCGCGTTGACCAGCAGCGCGCGCGTGGCGGGCGTGATGGCATCCAGCAGCTCCTGCAGGTCCAGCTTCCAGGCGCCCTGCCGCGGATGCAGCGACACGCGCTTCACCCGTGCGCCCAGGATTTCCGGCTGCGCCGTGATGTTGGGCCAGACGGGCACCACGGCCACCACCTCGTCGCCCGCGGCCAGCAGCAGCTGCGCCGCCACCATCAGGGCG
The DNA here is from genome assembly GCF_937926365.1 of uncultured Azohydromonas sp. Lineage (GTDB taxonomy): Bacteria > Pseudomonadota > Gammaproteobacteria > Burkholderiales > Burkholderiaceae_C > Azohydromonas. Next base: position 6,439 of record NZ_CALAOH010000015.1, read on the forward strand.
CTGACGCCGGCACTGGTCACGGCGATGCGCTCCGGGCCCACGGGCGCATGCAGCGCCGAGATGTAGCGCGCCAGTGCCTCGCGCACTTCGGGCAGGCCGAGGTTGTGCGCGTAGAAGGTCTCGCCGCGCGCCAGCGACGCCGCGGCGGCCTCGCGCACCTCGGCCGGCGTCACTTCGTCGCTCTCGCCGAACCAGAAGGCCAGCACGTCGGGACGCCCCAGGCCGGCGTTGGCCACCTCGCGGATCCGCGACGCCGGCAGCGCCGCCAGGGAAGAACGGATGTATTCGTGCATGGAACAGACCTCGTCCGGGCGGGCGGGCGTGGGAAAAAGGTGAATGGAGCGCGAGGCGGCACGCCCCGCGCCTGTTGACGCTCAGACCTCGGCCAGCGGCCAGCGCGGCTTCACGTCGAAGGCGTAGTCGTGCGCGGGCGCGGCACGGCCGCTCTGCAGCCGCATCGCGCCGGCCAGGGCGATCATGGCGCCGTTGTCGCTGCACAGGTGCAGCTCGGGGTAGTGCACACGCACGCCAGCGTGGCGGCACAGGCTGTTGAGCCGCGTGCGCAGCGACCGGTTGGCGCCCACGCCGCCGGCCACCACCAGCCGCTTCAGCCCCGTGGCCTTGAGCGCCTTCATGGACTTGGCGCTCAGCACATCGACGATGGCCTCCTGCGTGCTGGCCGCCAGGTCGGCCTTGGGCTGCTCGCACACCTCGGGGCCGAGCTTGCGCAGCTGTGTCATCACCGCCGTCTTCAGCCCGGCGAAGGAGAAGTCGAGGTTGCCGCTGTGCATCAGCGGCCGTGGCAGCTCGAAGGCCTCGGGGTTGCCGAACTCGGCCAGGCGCGACAGCGCCGGCCCGCCCGGGTAGCCCAGCCCCAGCAGCTTGGCCGACTTGTCGAAAGCCTCGCCCGCTGCGTCGTCGATGGTCTCGCCCAACAAGTCGTACTCGCCCACACCCTGCACGCGCATGAGCTGCGTATGGCCGCCCGAGACCAGCAGCGCCACGAAGGGGAACTCGGGCGGATCGTCGGAGAGGAAGGGCGACAGCAGGTGCCCTTCGAGGTGGTGGATGCCCAGCGTCGGCTTGCCCAGCGCCGCGGCCAGGGCGCAGGCCACGCCCGCGCCCACGAGCAGCGCGCCCGCGAGGCCGGGACCGCGCGTGTAGGCAACGACATCCACGTCCTCCAGGCCGCAGCCGGCGTCGATGAACACCTGGCGCGCCAGCGGCAGCACGCGGCGGATGTGGTCGCGCGAGGCCAGCTCCGGCACCACGCCGCCGTAGGCGCGGTGCATCTCGATCTGGCTGTGCAACGCGTGCGCGCGCAACCGGGGTACGCCGCCCTCGGGCGGCAGTTGCACCAGCGCCACGCCCGTCTCGTCGCAGGAGGATTCAATTCCCAGCACATTCATGGTGCGGCAGTGTAGCCAGCGGGGCATTGGTGCACTTTCATGGCGTGAAGCTTGCAGGCCGGGGCGGCATGAAATCTCCGCAGGCCCTGCGCATCGTCATCGTCGCGCCTGACTCGCTGCACCCCGACCCGTCCGACACCGCGGCGATGGTCGAGGTCGAGCGCTCGCGCAGCCTGCGCATCGGGCTGCTGCAGCACGGCTACAACATCGTCGCGGTGCTGCCCATCGACCCTTTCCTGCCCGAGCGGCTGGCACAGATCCAGCCCGACATGATCATCGTGGACGCCGAGAGCCAGGCGCGCGACACGCTGGAGCATGTCGTGATGGCCACGCGCGACGCGCGCCGGCCGATCGTGCTGTTCACCGACGACGAGGACACCTCGCATGTGGGCGACGCCATCGCCGCCGGCGTGACGGCCTATGTGGTGGCGGGCCTGGCCCCTGAGCGCATCAAGTCGGTGCTGGACGTTGCCATGGCACGCTTCCGCCACGAGGAAGAACTGCGCCGCGAGCTCGCCGACGCCCGCAAGCAGCTCGACGAGCGCAAGGTCATCGAACGCGCCAAGGGCATGCTGATGAAGCGCCAAGGCATCGACGAGGCGCAGGCCTACGCCCGGCTGCGCAAGACCGCCATGGACAAGGGCCTGAAGGTGGCCGAGGTGGCGCAGCGCATCGTCGACGTGGCCGACCTGCTCGGCTGAGCCGCCCGCGCGCCGCAAGGCTGGGCACCAAAGCAGCGCAGCCCGCAGGGCCTTGAAGCCCGCCTTGGTGCAAACGGAACGCCAAAAGGCGGCATTCCCCGGGTCAACCACCTGGCACAGGGATTGCAAGCTACACGGCGAGAGGTCAAAGGCGATCTCCCAAGGAATTTGATTGGCATCCGGCCAAGGTCGGTCGGAAGCGCCAACAGGACGACGGCGTCCCCATGCCCCGAGGCTGCACCTGCAGCGCGGGTCACAGGGACGCCGCTTTTTTTGCCCATCACAAAACCACCTGCCATCTATAGGGACACCCGATGAACAAGGACGCGATCAACATGGGACGCCGCTCGATCGTCAAGGCCGCCGCCGCGACGGCCGCCACCGCCGCCACCACCGGCCTGATCCCGGGACTGCAGGCCGCGGTCTATGCCGCCGGCTCCGACAAGCCGGAGAAGGAAGAAGTGCGCATCGGCTTCATCCCGCTGACCGACTGCGCCTCGGTGGTGATGGCCTCGGTGCTGGGCTTCGACAAGAAGTACGGCGTCAAGATCGTGCCGACCAAGGAAGCCTCCTGGGCCGGCGTGCGCGACAAGCTCGTCAATGGTGAGCTGGACATGGCGCACGTGCTCTACGGCCTGATCTACGGCGTGCACCTGGGCTTGGGTGGCCCCAAGAAGGACATGGCCGTGCTCATGGCGCTCAACAACAACGGCCAAGCCATCACCCTGTCCAAGGCGCTGGCCGACAAGGGTGCGGTGGATGGTCCTTCACTGGCCAAGCTGATGGCCAAGGAGAAGCGCGAGTACACCTTCGCGGGCACCTTCCCGACCGGTACGCACGCGATGTGGATGCACTACTGGCTGGCCGCGGCCGGGATCAATCCGCTGTCCGGCGCCAAGCTCATCACGGTGCCGCCGCCGCAGATGGTGGCCAACATGCGCGTGGGCAACATGGACGGCTTCTGCGTGGGCGAACCCTGGAACCACCGAGCCATCATGGACGGCATCGGCATCACCGCCAACACCACGCAGGACATCTGGAAGGACCACCCCGAGAAGGTCCTGGGCACCACGGCCGACTTCGTCAAGAAGTACCCCAACACCGCGCGCGCCGTGATGATGGCCGTGCTCGAAGCCGGCCGCTGGATCGACGCCAGCCTGCAGAACAAGATGAAGATGGCCGAGACGGTGGCCGACAAGTCCTACGTCAACACCAGCGTGGACGCCATCAACCAGCGCATCCTGGGCCGCTACCAGAACGGCCTGGGCAAGACCTGGGACGACCCCAACCACATGAAGTTCTTCAACGACGGCGCGGTGAACTTCCCCTACCTGTCGGACGGCATGTGGTTCCTCACGCAGCACAAGCGCTGGGGCCTGCTCAAGGCGCACCCGGACTACCTGGCCGTCGCCAAGCAGATCAACCAGATCGACCTCTACCGCGAGGCCGCCTCGGCCATGAAGATCAGCGTGCCCAAGGACGTGATGCGCACCAGCAAGCTCATCGACGGCGTGGTGTGGGACGGCAAGGACCCCGCCAAGTACGCGGAAGGCTTCCGGATCAAGGCCGGCGTCGCCGCCTGACGGCACCGCACCAGCACCCTTCAGGAGAAGACCATGGTCAGTGCCGTCTTTCACTCGCCCGCCGAAGCCGCCGCGGAGGCTTGCGCCAAGCCCGCCACCGCGGCCAAGCCCTCGCACGCGCCGGCCGCCAAGGCCATCGCGCCGCGCCGCCCGCTCATCGACCACCGCACCCTGGCCGGCGCCGTGCTGCCACCGGTGGGTGGCATCGCGCTGCTGGTGGGCCTTTGGGCCCTGCTCACGATGAACAGCACCACCTTCCCGACACCGGCGGCGACCTGGGAAGCCGCCGTGCAACTGTTCGCGGACCCCTTCTACCGCAACGGTCCCAACGACCAGGGCATCGGCTGGAACATCCTCAACTCGCTGCAGCGCGTGGCCGTGGGTTTCGGCCTGGCGGCGCTGGTAGGCATCCCGCTGGGCTTCCTGATCGGCCGCTTCGCCGTGCTCAACCGCATGGTCTCGCCGCTGGTGAGCCTGCTGCGCCCGGTGTCGCCGCTGGCGTGGCTGCCCATCGGGCTGCTCGTGTTCAAGTCCGCCAACCCGGCCGCGATCTGGACCATCTTCATCTGCTCGATCTGGCCGATGGTGATCAACACCGCCGTGGGCGTGCAGCGCGTGCCGCAGGACTACCTCAACGTGGCGCGCGTGCTCAACCTCAGCGAGCTAACGCTGGCGCGCAAGATCCTCTTCCCCGCTGTGCTGCCCTACATGCTCACCGGCGTACGCCTGTCGGTCGGCACCGCCTGGCTGGTGATCGTGGCCGCGGAGATGCTCACCGGCGGCGTCGGCATCGGCTTCTGGGTCTGGGACGAGTGGAACAACCTCAACGTGCAGCACATCATCATCGCCATCGTCGTCATCGGCGTGGTTGGCCTGCTGCTGGAGCAGGCGCTGGTGGCCCTGGCCAAGCGCTTCTCCTTCGATGACTGACCGAACCACACGAGCCTGAGGACCTACCATGCAGAACTTCATCAGCATCGAAGGCGCCGAGATGGTGTTCGACACCAAGAAGGGCCGCTTCCACGCACTGCAACGCATCGACCTGCGCATCGCCCAGGGCGAGTTCGTGTCGCTCATCGGCCACTCCGGCTGCGGCAAGAGCACGCTGCTCAACCTCATCGCCGGCCTGACTCGGCCCACCCAGGGCGTGCTGCTGTGCGAGAACCGCGAGATCACCGGCCCCGGCCCGGAGCGTGCGGTCGTGTTCCAGAACCATTCGCTGCTGCCCTGGCTGAGCTGCTACGACAACGTGTACCTGGGCGTGGAACGCGTCTTCGGCGCCAAGGAAGGCAAGGCCCAACTCAAGGCGCGCACGCTGGCGGCGCTGGAGCTGGTGGGCATGAGCCACGCAATCAACAAGCGCCCCAACGAGGTCTCCGGCGGCATGAAGCAGCGCGTGGGCATCGCCCGCGCCCTGGCGATGGAGCCCAAGGTGCTGCTGATGGACGAGCCCTTCGGCGCCCTGGACGCGCTCACCCGCGCCAAGCTGCAGGACGAGCTGCTGCGCATCGTCGCGCGCACCCGGAGCACCGTGGTGATGGTCACGCACGACGTGGACGAGGCCGTGCTGCTGTCCGACCGCATCGTGATGATGACCAACGGCCCGGCCGCCACCATCGGCGAGATCGCCACCGTGGACCTGGAGCGCCCGCGCGACCGCGTGGCGCTGGCCGAGGACCTGCGCTACATCCGGCTGCGCAAGCAGGTGCTGGACTTCCTCTACACCCGCCACGGCGAGAAGCGCGCCGCCTGACGCGTGCCGCAGCAGGGCGGCGGGGCCCGGCTTCGGAACGCCGCCCTTTACTTGGCGCCTGCGTGCCGCAGCACGCGGGCGTTTTTTTCGTGGCAGGCCAAAGTGCCGGACCCAAGCAAAAGGGGCCGCAAGGCCCCTTTTGCTTTTCACTGGTGCGCTTCGTTCAGTGCTTCTCGCGTGCGTGGTTGATCGAGTACTTCGGGATCTCAATCGTCACGTCCTGGTCCGAGATGATGGCCTGGCACGACAGGCGCGAAGTGGGCTCCAGGCCCCAGGCGCGGTCGAGCAGATCTTCCTCGGCCTCGTCCATCTCGCCCAGGGATTTGAAACCCTCGCGCACCACCACGTGGCAGGTGGTGCAAGCGCAGCTCAGCTCGCAGGCGTGCTCGATTTCAATGTGGTTGTCCAGCAGCGCCTCGCAGATCGAGGTGCCGCGCTTGGCCTCGATGGTGGCGCCTTCCGGACAGAACTCGGCGTGGGGCAGGATGCGGATGACGGGCATGGGCGACTTTCGGTTCAGACTTCTTCGATGGTGCGGCCGGTGAGCGCGGACTGGATGCCGCGGTTCATGCGCGCGGCGGCAAAGGCCTCGGTGCCCTTGGCCAGGCGCTCGACGGCGGCGTTGATGGCGGCGTGGTCCTGGCCCTGGGCCACCTCGGCCAGCTCGCGCATGAGGGCGTCGATGGCGGCGCGCTCCTGTTCGTTGAGCAGGTCCGCGTCGGCGGCCAGCGCCGATTGCGTGGCCAGCAGCATGCGCTCGGCCTCCACCAGCGCCTCGCGCAGCGCGCGCGCGCTCATGTCGGCGTCGGCCTGCTGGAAGCCCTCCTGCAGCATGCGCGCGATGTCCTCGTCGGCCAGCCCGTAGCTGGGCTTCACCTGCACCGCGGCCTCCACGCCCGTGCTCTGCTCGCGGGCGGAGACGTGCAGCAGGCCGTCGGCATCGACCTCGAAGGTGACGCGGATGCGCGCCGCGCCCGCCACCATCGGCGGGATGCCGCGCAGCTCGAAGCGTGCCAGCGAACGGCAGTCGCTCACCAGCTCGCGCTCGCCCTGCACCACGTGGATGGCCATGGCGGTCTGGCCGTCCTTGAAGGTGGTGAACTCCTGGGCCTTGGCCACGGGGATGGTGGTGTTGCGCTCGATGATGCGCTCCACCAGCCCGCCCATGGTCTCGATGCCCAGCGACAGCGGAATCACGTCCAGCAGCAGGATGTCCTCCGCGCCGGCGTGGCCCGCGAGCTGGTTGGCCTGCACCGCCGCGCCCAGCGCGACCACCTCGTCGGGGTTGAGGTTCACCAGCGGGTCGCGGCCGAAGTACGCGCCCACGGCGCGGCGCACGGCCGGTACACGGGTGGAGCCGCCCACCATCACCACGCCCTGCACTTCGTCGCGCGACACCTTGGCGTCGCGCAGCACACGGCGCACGCTGGCCAGCGTGCGGTCCACCAGCGGCTTGGACACTTCCTCGAACTGCGCCCGCGTCACCGGCACTTCCAGCACACCGTCGCCCAGCTCGCAGCGCAGCACCGTCTGCTCCTCGCTGCTGAGCGCTTCCTTGGCCGCACGCGCGCTCACCAGCAGCGCGCGCTTGTCGTGCGCGCTGAACTCGGCGCCCACGGCCTCGCGGCCACTCTGCGCCAGGGCCCAGTCGGCCAGCAGGGCGTCGAAGTCGTCGCCGCCCAGCGCGGCATCCCCACCGGTGGCGACCACCTCGAACACGCCCTTGGTCAGGCGCAGCAGCGAGATGTCGAAGGTGCCGCCGCCCAGGTCGTAGACGGCGTAGAGGCCCTCGCTGCCGTTGTCCAGCCCGTAGGCCACGGCAGCCGCGGTGGGCTCGTTGATCAGGCGCAGCACGTTGATGCCGGCGAGCTTGGCGGCGTCCTTGGTCGCCTGGCGCTGCGCGTCGTCGAAATACGCCGGCACCGTGATGACGGCGCCGAACAGGTCGTCGTTGAAGGTGTCCTCGGCGCGGTGGCGCAGCGTGGCCAGGATCTCGGCGGACACTTCCACCGGCGATTTCACGCCTTCGCGCGTGTGCACCGCCACCATGCCGGGCTGGTCCACGAAGCGGTAGGGCAGCTTGGCGTGGCCGGCCAGGTCCGCCAGCTTGCGGCCCATGAAGCGCTTGACGGAGACGACGGTGTTCTCCGGATCATCGGCCTGCACGGCCAGCGCGTCGTGGCCGATCTGGCGCCGGCCGCCGTCGAGATAGCGCACGGCCGAGGGCAGGATGACGCGGCCCTGTTCGTCAGGCAGGCACTCGGCCACGCCGTGTCGCACCGCGGCGACCAGGGAGTGCGTGGTGCCCAGGTCGATGCCGACGGCGATGCGCCGCTGGTGCGGGTCCGGTGTCTGGCCGGGTTCGGAGATCTGCAGCAGTGCCATGTCTCGTTGTTCTGTATGCGCGAGGGAGGGCCGTTATTGTCCCAGCGCGTCCAATCGGGCCTCGATGTCCTCGCGAAAGCGCGCGACGAACATGAGGGCTCTGACGCGCTGCGCCGCCGTGGCGGCGTCGTGGCGCTCGTCCAGCAGCTGCCTTACCTCCTCCAGCAGCGCCTTCTCGGAGACCCGTACTTCCTCGTCCAGCGCCTCCACCGCGGCGGCATCTTCGGCCTCCTCCAGCGCTTCGCGCCATTCCATCTGCTGCATCAGGAAGGCACCGGGCATGGCGGTGTTGTTGTGCGCGTCGATGGGCGCACCGCGCAGCTCGCACAGGTAGGCGGCGCGCGTGAGCGGGTCGCGCAGGCGGCGGTAGGCCTCGTTGACACGCACCGACCACTGCATGGCCAGGCGCTGCGCGGTGTGGCCGTCGGCGGCGAAGCGGTCCGGGTGCACGCGCGCCTGCAGCTGGCGCCAGCAGGCGTCGAGCGCGGCGCGGTCGATGGAAAACTTCGGCGCGAGGCCGAACAGCGTGAAATCGTCGTCGGTAAGGTTCATGAACGCGGGCCGGGCCGGCGAATCGAGCGGCGCGGCGGGCGCGCATTGTGGGCCACGCAACGACAGTGCCGCCCGAAGGCGGCACCGGCACGGGCGTGGCGCGGGCTCAAACGCGGAAGGATTCGCCGCAACCGCAGCGGTCCTTCTCGCGCGGGTTGTGGAACTTGAAGCCCTCGTTGAGCCCTTCGCGCACGAAGTCCAGCTCGGTCCCGTCCAGGTACGGCAGGCTCTTGGGATCGATCAGGATCTTGACGCCATGTCCTTCGAAGACATGGTCCTCGGGCGCCACCTCGTCGGCGTACTCCAGCTTGTAGGCCATGCCCGAGCAGCCGGTGGTCTTGACGCCCAGCCGCACCCCCACGCCCTTGCCACGTCGCGCGAGGTAGCGCGTGACGTGGCGGGCCGCTGCTTCGGTCAACGTGACTGCCATGGCCTTACTGCGCCGCCGTCGAACCGTGCTTGGCCTTGTAGTCGTCCACCGCGGCCTTGATGGCGTCCTCGGCCAGGATCGAGCAGTGGATCTTCACCGGCGGCAGCGCCAGTTCCTCGGCGATGTGCGTGTTCTTGATCGACAGCGCCTCGTCCAGCGACTTGCCCTTGACCCACTCCGTCACCAGCGAGCTCGACGCGATGGCCGAGCCGCAGCCGTAGGTCTTGAACTTGGCGTCCTCGATCAGGCCCGTGGCCGGGTTGACCTTGATCTGCAGCTTCATCACGTCGCCGCAGGCCGGCGCACCCACCATGCCGGTGCCCACCGTCTCGTCACCCTTGGCGAAGGAGCCCACATTGCGTGGGTTCTCGTAGTGGTCCACCACCTTGTCGCTGTATGCCATGACCGTTCTCCGAAAAACTAGTGAATCAAGTGCGTGTGCGGGTCAGTGCGCGGCCCACTGGATCGTGCTGATGTCGATGCCGTCCTGGTACATCTCCCACAGCGGCGAAAGCTCGCGCAGCTTGGCCACGCGGTCCTTGAGCGTGGTGATCGCGTAGTCGATCTCTTCCTCGGTCGTGAAGCGGCCGATCGTCATGCGCAGGCTGGAGTGCGCCAACTCGTCGCTGCGGCCCAGCGCACGCAGCACGTAGCTGGGCTCCAGACTGGCCGAGGTACAGGCCGAGCCCGAACTCACCGCGATGCCCTTGATGCCCATGATCAGCGACTCGCCCTCGACGAAGTTGAAGCTGATGTTCAGGTTGTGCGGCACCCGCTTCTCCAGGTCGCCGTTGACGAAGGTCTGCTCAATGTCCGACAGCCCCTTGAGCAGCCGCTGCTGCAGCGCGCGGATGCGCTCGCGCTCGGCCGGCCCCTCTTCCTTGGCGATGCGGAAGGCCTCGCCCATGCCCACGATCTGGTGCGTGGGCAGCGTGCCGGAGCGCATGCCGCGCTCATGGCCGCCGCCGTGCATCTGCGCTTCCAGGCGCACGCGCGGCTTGCGGCGCACGTACAGCGCGCCGATGCCCTTGGGCCCGTAGGTCTTGTGCGAGGCCAGGCTCATCAGGTCCACCGGCAGCGTCTGCAGGTCGATGTCCACCTTGCCCGTGGCCTGCGCCGCATCGACGTGGAAGATGATCCCGCGCTCGCGGCAGATCGTGCCGATGGCCGGGATGTCCTGGATCACGCCGATCTCGTTGTTCACCAGCATCACTGACACCAGGATGGTGTCCGGACGCAGCGCGGCCTTGAACTTTTCCAGGTCCAGCAGCCCGTCCTCCTGGACGTCCAGGTAGGTGGCCTCGAAGCCCTGGCGCTCCAGCTCGCGCACCGTGTCCAGCACCGCCTTGTGCTCGGTCTTGACGGTGATGATGTGCTTGCCGCGCGTCTTGTAGAAATGCGCCGCGCCCTTGAGCGCGAGGTTGTTGGACTCGGTGGCGCCGGAGGTCCAGACGATCTCGCGCGGGTCGGCGTTGATCAGCGCGGCGACCTGCGCGCGCGCCTTCTCCACCGCCTCTTCCGCCTCCCAGCCCCAGGCATGGCTGCGCGAGGCGGGGTTGCCGAAGTGCTCACGCAGCCACGGCACCATCGCATCGACCACGCGCGGGTCCACCGGCGTGGTGGCGCCATAGTCCATGTAGATCGGGAAGTGCGGCGTCATGTCCATGGGAAAGAGCTTTTGTCCAGCATTGGGCGGGCGGCACGCCACCCGCGGGTGTTTCAGGGAAGGCGGAGCGCCCGTGCGCCCCGCGCGCTCACTTGGTGAAAGCGTTGCCCAGCGCGAAGACCGAGTTGGGCGCCGTGACCTTGATCGGCTTGACCACCGGGGTGCTGGAGATGGCGCGCTTGACGGGCGCCTCCTCCACCGACACGCCCTTGGCGATCTGGTCGTCCACGAGCTTCTGCAGCGAGATGGAATCGAGGTACTCGATCATCTTGTTGTTGAGGTTGGTCCAGAGCTCGTGCGTCATGCACTTGCCCGAGTCCTCGCCCATGCAGTTTTCCTTGCCGCCGCAGCCCGTGGCGTCCAGCGCCTCGTCCACGGCAACGATGATGTCGGCCACGGTGATGTCTTCGGCCTTGCGGCCCAGCGAGTAGCCGCCGCCCGGGCCACGGGTGCTCTCCACGAGCTCGTGGCGGCGCAGCTTGCCGAACAGCTGCTCCAGATACGACAGCGAGATCTGCTGGCGCTGGCTGATCGCCGCCAAGGCGACCGGGCCTGAATGCGAGCGCAGCGCCAGATCGATCATCGCGGTGACGGCAAAACGGCCCTTGGTGGTAAGACGCATCGAAGTACTCCTGCGCCGCTGCGGCGGCAATCGCTGACCCTGTCCTCCCGCGGATCACACGGGTCGGCCGTCATGCGACCTGTTACCCCCCTTCGGGGGCTTCCCACCCGGCTTATTCCGAGTGTTTTGGTCGATTATACATGAAGCCACCCTTTGGACTCGGGGGAACTACGCAGAAGTTCCCTGGATGCCATCGGGGTTTACACCCTGGAACCATACCGCGCCTGCACAAAGCTTGCTTTGGCGCAACCCCGGGTTGCGTGATGGGCGGTCCCCTCGCCTCTCGGTGGGATTGCCGGGCATGGACCGCCGTGCTGGGGCCGGCGATGACGGCGGCGCCGAGCCAAGCCGGGGCCGGGACCAGCGCGGGGCCGGCCCCGCGCCTCAGCCGCGGCCGTTGATGGGCACCACGTTGCTGTCGTGCACCGCCGCGCCGAAGGCCTGCTCGCGCAGCAGCGCGAGCTGGTCGCGCAGCCGTGCCGCCTGTTCGAACTCCAGGTTGCGCGCGTGCTCCAGCATCTGCTTTTCCAGCAGCTTGATGCGCTTGCCCAGGTCCTTCTCGCTCATGGTCTCCACCGCGGCGGCGGCCTGTGCGTTCTTGAGGTCGTCCTTGGCGGTCTTGTCCGAGACCACCCCGTCGATCATTTCGCGCACCTGCTTGCGCACCGTGCGCGGCGTGATGCCGCGCTCGGCGTTGTAGGCCTCCTGCTTGGCGCGCCGGCGCAGGGTTTCGTCGATGGCGCGGCGCATGGAGTCGGTGATCCTGTCGGCGTAGAGGATGGCCTTGCCCGAGGCGTTGCGCGCCGCGCGGCCGATGGTCTGGATCAGGCTGCGCTCAGCGCGAAGGAAGCCCTCCTTGTCCGCATCCAGGATCGCCACCAGCGACACCTCCGGGATGTCCAGGCCCTCGCGCAGCAGGTTGATGCCCACCAGCACGTCGAACAGGCCCAGCCGCAGGTCACGGATGATCTCCACCCGCTCCACCGTGTCCACGTCGGAGTGCAGGTAGCGCACCTTCACGCCGTTGTCGGTGAGGTAGTCGGTGAGCTGCTCGGCCATGCGCTTGGTCAGCGTGGTGATGAGCACGCGCTCGTCGCGCTCCACGCGCTCGCGGATCTCCTGCAGCACGTCGTCCACCTGGTGCAGCGCCGGGCGCACCTCGATCTCCGGATCGACCAGTCCGGTGGGGCGCACCACCTGCTCCACCACCTGCCCGGCGTGGCGCTGCTCGTAGTCCGCCGGCGTCGCGGAGACGAAGACGCACTGGCGCATCTTGGTCTCGAACTCCTCGAACTTCAGCGGCCGGTTGTCCAGCGCCGAGGGCAGCCGGAAGCCGTACTCCACCAGCGTGGTCTTGCGGGCGCGGTCGCCGTTGTACATGCCGCCGAACTGGCCGATGAGCACGTGCGACTCGTCAAAGAACATCAGCGCGTCGCGCGGCAGGTAGTCCACCAGCGTGGGCGGCGGCGAGCCCGGCTCGGCGCCGGAGAGGTGGCGGGTGTAGTTCTCGATGCCCTTGCAGTGCCCCACCTCCTGCAGCATCTCCAGGTCGAAGCGGGTGCGCTGCTCCAGGCGCTGCGCCTCCACCAGCTTGCCCATGGCGACGAACTCGTCCACGCGCTGGCGCAGCTCGGCTTTGATGCCCTCGATGGCCGCGAGCACGCGCTCGCGCGGCGTCACGTAGTGGCTGCTGGGGTAGACCGTGAAGCGCGGGATCTTCTGCCGGATGCGCCCGGTGAGCGGGTCGAAGAGCTGCAGCGACTCCACCTCGTCGTCGAAGAGCTCGATGCGGATGGCCAGCTCCGAGTGTTCAGCCGGGAACACGTCGATGGTGTCGCCGCGCACGCGAAAAGCGCCGCGCGAGAACTCCATGTCGTTGCGCGAATACTGCATGCGTACCAGCTGCGCGATCACGTCGCGCTGGCCCATCTTGTCGCCCACGCGCAGCGTCATCACCATCTGGTGGTAGTCGGCCGGGTTGCCGATGCCGTAGATGGCCGAGACCGAGGCCACGATCACCACGTCGCGCCGCTCCAGCAGGCTCTTGGTGGCCGACAGCCGCATCTGCTCGATGTGCTCGTTGATCGCGCTGTCCTTCTCGATGAACAGGTCGCGCTGCGGCACGTAGGCCTCGGGCTGGTAGTAGTCGTAGTAGCTGACGAAGTACTCGACGGCGTT
>NZ_CALAOH010000016.1 GCF_937926365.1 uncultured Azohydromonas sp.
GGTCTCGTCCTTCGGAAATCAGCTTTTCAGGCCACAAACTGTCGAACTCGGGAGCCCTGGACCAGCGCGCTGGGTTGCGCTCGCGGGCAGCGGTGTAGACGGCATCGCGAGCGTAGATATTCAGCCCGGTGCAACGTGAGCAACCAAGTCCGGCGAGACGCTGCTTGGTGAGCGGTGCGTAGGAGACTGGCTGGCATGCAGCACGACACGGCAGCCGCTGGAGATCAGGTGCCCGGCGGCGAGGTTGCCAAGCCCGAGACGGTGGCGCAGTGCCACGAGGTCATCGCGCTGCTGGTGCAGCAGGTGGCCGAGTTGCGTCCACAGAACGCGCTGCTGCTGGAGCGGCTGCAGCTGAGCTCGCGCAACTCTTCCAAGCCGCCGTCCTCGGACGGCCCCGCGGCGGGCAACCGCGCCCAGCGTCGCGCCAGCGCGCGCAAGCGCGGGGCGCAAAAGGGCCACCCGGGCAGCTACCGCGCGATGCTGCCCGAGCAGCAGGTGAGCGAGGTGGTGGAGTGCGCGCCGCGCGCGCTGTGCGAGTGCGGCGCGGCGGTCGTGGTGCAGGGCCAGCCGCGGCGCCATCAGCTCTTCGAGTTGCCCGCCATCCAGGCGCAGGTGACGGAGTACCGGCTGCAGGCCGGGCGCTGCGCGGGCTGTGGCCGGCTGCACCGCGCTGCCTTGCCCGCGGGCGTACCCGCCGGACAACTCGGCCCGCGCGCCCTGGCGCTCATCGGCATGCTGGGCATGCGCTACCACCTCTCGCAACACAAGGTGCGGGACTTGCTCGCGCAACTGCTGGGCATCGACTTCAGCATCGGCGCCATCTCCCAGGCGCATGGCAAGGTGGCCGCCGCGCTCAAGGCGCCGGTACAGCACGCCGCAGCGCTGGCTGGCGCGCCGGTGGTGAACGTGGACGAGACGAGCTGGCGCTATGCCGGCGCGGCTGCGGGCAGCACCCACATGGACTGGGTCTGGGCGCGTGTGACGCCCAAGGTGGCCGTCTTCAACGTCATCCCCTCGCGCGCCCGGTACGTGCTGCACAGCCTCATCGGCGAGCGGCCCAAGGCCCTGGTGGGGTCGGATCGCTACGCGGCCTACGACTACATCGACCCCGCGCAGCGCCAGGTGTGCTGGGCGCATTTGCTGCGCGATTTCCGCCGTATCGCCGAGCGTGCCGGGCAACCTGGGCGCATCGGCGCGCGGCTGCTGGGGCTGGGCTACTTGCTGTTTCGTTGGCGCGATGCGGGCCGGCGCACCGCCCAGGACTTCGAGCCGCTGCAGCGGCGGCTGCGCCAGGCACTGCAGCGCGGCGCTGAGCAGCAGCTGTGCCGCCGCACCGCGCGCACCTGTGCCAACGTGCTCAAGCTCTGGCCCGCGCTGTGGGGCTTCATCGAGCACCCGGGCGTCGAGCCCACCAACAACAGTGCGGAGCAGGCGCTGCGCGCCCTGGTGCTCAAGCGTAAGCGCTCAGCACGCGGCGTTCTTCACCGCGGCGGCGCCATCCGAACAAT
>NZ_CALAOH010000017.1 GCF_937926365.1 uncultured Azohydromonas sp.
CGGCTCGCCCGGCGCCATGGGCAGCGGCGCGAGCCGGATGGCGTCGTTGCCGGCGGCCAGCCGCCGCCACGCCGCCTCGATGTCCGCCGGCTGCAGCCCGTGTTCGAGCCACTGCGCGGCGTCCTGAAAGTCGTGCCCAGCCGCCAGCCAGTTCAGCACCGCGCGGGTGCCGGCCTGCGTGCTGAAACCCTTGCCGGCGCGCGCCGTGTAGGGCCCGACCACCAGGTAGCAGCGATGCACCGCGCGCGTGAGCGCCACGTAGGCCAGGCGCAGCGTCTCGGCCGCCTGCTCCGTGCGCTGCCGCAGCTTCAGCGCCGCCTCGTCACGGGCGTCGCCGCAGCCCGCGCGCAGGTCCAGCACCGGCCGCCCCTGGGCGTCGTGCGTTTCCACCATCCCCGGCGCGGCGGCCGGCGGGGCCTGCGCGTCCCACAGGAAGGGGCAGAACACGATGCCGTACTCCAGCCCCTTGGCCTTGTGGATGGTGACGATGCGCACCAGCGCCTGGTCCGACTCCAGCCGCAGCTGGTCGGCCTCGTCCGCGCCCGGCTGCGCGCGGCGCAGCGCCAGCCAGCGCAGCAGCCCCTCGGCCGACGTGCCCTGCTGCTCGGCCGCCTCGTGCAGCCGCTCGCCCAGGTGCAGCAGGTTCGTGAGCCGCCGCGCGCCGTCGGGGCGCGCCAGCAGCCGCGCGGCCACGCCGGCCTCCTGCAGCCAGCGCCGCAGCATCGCCGCCACACCGTGCTCGAACCAGCACGCGCGCCAGCTTGCCAAGCGCTCCAGGTGCGCCGCCAGGGCGGTTTCGTCCTGCTCCAGCGCCTCCAGCGCCGTGGCGTCGAAGCCCATGGCCTCGGTCGCCAGCGCGGCGCGCAGCCGGCCGGCGTGCGCGGGCTCCAGCACCGCGGCCAGCACGCTCTGCAGCTCGCCGGCCTCCGGCGCGTGGAACACGCTGGCCGGCGACAGCGCCACGCTGCCCACGCCCAGCGCGGCCAGCGCCTGGCGCACCAGTGCGCCCTGCGCATGGCTGCGCACCAGCACGGCGATGTCCCCGCCCGCCAACGGCCGGCCGTCCACCCGCATGCGCCCGGCGCGGCCCTCGCGCAGCAGCCGCGCGATCTCCGCCGCCGTCGCCTGCACGGCCGCGTGCAGCGCCGCCTCGCGCAGCGCAGGCTGATCGCCCTGGTCGCGCGGCAGCAGCCACAGCTGCAGCGCGCCCAGGTCGCCGGCAGCGGGAGAGTCGTCCTCGAAGGCCGGGCGTGGCCGGTCACCGACGCCCACCGGCGCGATCTCCAGCCCCGGCAGCAGGAAGCTGCGGCCGTGCGACAGGAACAGGTGGTTCAGCGCCGACACCAGCGCCGCGCTGGAGCGCTGGTTGCGGTCCAGCGTGTAGACGCTTGCGGCGCGCTCGCGCGCGCGCAGGTAGGTGGGCAGGTCGGCGTTGCGGAAGCCGTAGATCGCCTGCTTGGGATCGCCCACCAGCAGCAGCGGCGCGTCCGCCGCGTCCGCCTCGCCCCAGACCCTCTCGACGATGGCCCACTGCAGCGGGTCGGTGTCCTGGAACTCGTCGATCAGCGCCGCCGGGAAGCGTGCGCGCAGCGCCGCCGCCAAGGCCGGCACCGCCTGCAGCCGCTCGTGCAGGTTGAACAGCATGTCGTCGAAGGCGGCCACCCGCAGCTCGCGCTTGCGCTGGCGCAGCGCGGCGCCGGCCTCCTCGAACAGCCGCCGCAGCAGCCGCAGCCGGGCCAGCTCCAGCTGCCGGTCCGCCCGGCGGCGGGTGGCCAGCAGCGCGTCGGCCAGGCCGAAGAAGGGGTGCGCCGGTGGGCTGAAACCCTTGCGGGTGCGCTGCGCGAGCGTGGCGGCGCACAGCAGCTCCAGCTTGTCGCCCTCCAGGTCCAGCGGCGCGAGCGCGTCGCCGCCGTGCATCCAGCGCTGCCAGCCGGCCAGCGCGGTGGCGACGCTCTCGGCGCCGTAGCTCTGGGCGTACAGGCCCGGAGCCGCCTCGTGCAGCGCCTGCGCCACGGCCTCGCGCCCGGATTGCCAGCAGGCGCGGGCGGCGTCGAGGGCCTCGGCGAGGCCGGCGGTGGGGGTCTCGTCCGCTGCCTCGTCCAGCGCCACGGGCCACAGGCAGGGTGACAGCGGTTTGCCCAGGCGCCGCGCCAGCAGCGCGGCGAACTTGCGCGGCGTGTCGCGGCGGGCGGCCAGGTGCGCGGCCAGGGCGGGGTCGAGGTCCTCGGTGGCGACGTGGCGGCGCCAGAAGTCGTGCACGGCCTGGTGCAGCAGCGCCGAGTCGTCGGCCAGCGGCGTCAGCGCCAGCGGCAGCCCGGCGGCGAAGGGCAGCTCGGCCAGCGCGCGCTGGCAGAAGCCGTGGATGGTGAAGATCGCGGCCTCGTCGAAGCTCTGCAGCGCCAGCCGCAGGCGCTGCGCCAGCGTGGCGTCGTCCAGGCCGTGCGCTTGGTGCAGGTGGCGCAGCAGCGCGGGCACGAAGGGGTCGCCGTCGTGGGCGTCGCCGCCCTGCAGCACTTCCAGCGTCTCCACCACCCGGGCACGGATGCGCTCGCGCAGTTCGGCGGTGGCGGCGTTGGTGAAGGTGAGCACCAGGATCCGCGGCAGCTCCAGGCCGCGCTCCAGCAGCAGCCGCAGCACCAGGCCGCAGACGTG
Source organism: uncultured Azohydromonas sp. (assembly GCF_937926365.1). Taxonomy (GTDB): domain Bacteria; phylum Pseudomonadota; class Gammaproteobacteria; order Burkholderiales; family Burkholderiaceae_C; genus Azohydromonas. Next base: position 2,653 of record NZ_CALAOH010000017.1, read on the forward strand.
CCAGGTCTTGCCCGTGCCGGCCGACGCCTCGATCAGCCGGATGCCGTCGAGCGGGGCGGCGAAGAGGTCCAGGGGGGCGAGGGTCATGGGGCGCTGCCCCGCAAGCACCGCCGCAGCGGCCCGAAGACCGTGCGCGCGCAGCGCACGAATTCCTCGTCCAGCGGCTCCGCGCAGCCGCGCAGCGCCAGCCGGTAGGCTTCGTCCTCGCTTTCGCCGGGGCGTTGCGGCGTGCCGCGCCAGGCCGCGCGCGCCCGCGGCAGCGACTCCTTGCCCTCCATGAACTCCCAGGCCGAGCGCGGGAAGAAGTGAAGTGGCCGCGACAGCCCTTGCCGGTACAGCGCCATCAGCTCGGCCAGCGTGCGGCGCGGATGCGCCACCTCGCCCAGCTCGAACGCCCCGTCGCGCGCCTGCCAGCGCGTGCGCGGGGCCACGCCCGGCGGGCGACCGGCGTTCAGCCACAGGTGCCACAGCCAGGCCTCAATGAAATCGTGCGGCCCGGCATCGCCATAGCGGCCCAGCCACAGGCCCTGCGGGCGCAGGTCGGCGCGGGCGCCCTCCAGTTGCCACGGCTCGCCCTCCAGCTCGAAGTCCAGCGTGCCGCTCCAGGGCGGCAGCGCCTGTGCCGCCCCGCGCAGCGCGCCGGCGTAGTCCGTCAGGGCGCCCATCTCGCGCCGCAGCAGCAGTCCGCCCAGCCGGCCGGTGGGGTACTCGGTGCCGGCCCGGGCCAGGCGCAGCAGCGCGCCTGGGTCGCCGCCTTGCGCCAGCGCGGGCAGCAGCCGCCGCGCCAGCGAGCGGCGGGAGCGGACATCGGGCAACAAGTCCTCCTCCTCGGCCAGGGCCTCCCGCGAGCGCGGCAGCGCCAGGCCCAGGCGCCGCTCCAGCAACACGCGGCAGGGGTTGCGGAAGAACGCGGCCAGCTGCTCCAGCGTCACGTGGCGCCAGTACTCCTCGCTGACGGGCAGCGGTGCGCCGAAGAAGGGCCGTCCAGGCACCTCGGGCGCGGCGGCCGGGAGCGCATCCCCTTCAGCCTCGTCATCCAAGACATCCGGCAGCGACGGCCCCCACGCGGGCACGTCCGCCGGCGTCTCCGCGCCGCGCTGCAGGGCCCGCGCCATGTCGGCATCGAAGCTGCGCAGGCGCGGGTCGGAGGCCGGGTCGAAGGCGGCCGGGTCGAAGGCGTGCAGCGGGTGCTCCACCACCAGCCGGGCTCGCGCGGCGGCGCGCGCCGCCGCGGAGCCATCCGCCGCGACAGCGGGCACCAGCACGTCCAACAGCTCGGACACCAGCACCGACGGCGGCAGCGGCGCGTGGTCGCGCACGCCGCGGCCGGTATAGGACAGCAGCAGGCGCTCGCGCGCCGAGAGCAGCAGGTCCAGGAATAGATTTCGGTCGTCTTGGCGGCGCTGCCGGTCGCCGCGGCGCGGTGCCAGCGCCAGCAGGTCGAACTCGGCCGGGCGCTCGGTGGCGGGGAAGGCACCGTCGTCCAGCCCGATCACGCACACCACCCGGAAGGGCAGGCCGCGCAGCGCGTCCATGGGCGCGAAGGTCAATCGCCCGGCGGGCACCGCGCCGGGTGCGCCCGCGTCGAGCTGCGCCTGCAGCGCGGCGCGCACCACGGGCAGCGGCAACGGCTCCTCCAGCGCGGCCGCGCGCCATTGCTCGTGCAGCGCGGCCAGGGCGTGCTGCAACTCGCGCCAGTCCGCGCGCTCGGCCTCGCCGGGAGCCAGCAACGCCTCGGCGGCCTCCAGCAGCGCGGCGCGCCACCGCGCGGGCGGCAGCGGGTGCGACAGCAGCGCGTCCAGCCGGCGCAGCGTGCTGCCGAAGCGCCAGAACGCGCCCAGCGCCAGCGTGTCCTCCTCGCCCTCGCAGGCGCCGACGGGCAGCCGGTCGCCGAAGGGCTCCGAGGGTGCCGAGGGCAGGGCGTAGCCCAGGAACAGCCGCGACAGGCCTTCGCCGAGGCTGTGGCGCCCGCCGTCCAGGCCGGAGCGGATGGCGGCCTCGCGCAGCCACGTGCGCACCTGCTCCAGCGCGTCGGCCTCGAAGTCGAAACGCCGCGCCACCAGCGGCTGCAGCAGCAGCTCGAAGACCTGGCCGGCGCTGAAGCGCGAACCCACCAGCCCCAGCAGCGACAGCAGCACCCGCGCCGGCGCGTTCACGCGGCTGGGTACGCGGCCGGCGATGGCGAAGGGGATGAAGCGCCCGCGCGGGGCGGTGCCGAACACCGCTTCCACCAGCGGCGCGGCGGCGTCCAGCGCCGGCGTGACGACCAGGATGTCCGAAGGCTGCAGCGTTTCGTCGGCGGCGAAGAGCGCGAGCAGCCGGTCCTGCAGCACCTCCAGCTCGCGCAGCCGCGAGTGCGCGACGTGGACCTCCACGCTGTGGTCATCCGGCTCCAGCGCCACGCTGCCCGGCTCCAGGTCGCGCAGCGCCAGCACCGCGTCCTGCAGCCGGGCCAGCAGCGTCGGGGCGCCGCGGGGGATGAAAGCCTCGACCTCGATCTCGGCCTCGGTGGCGGCCTCCAGCAGCAGGTCCAGCTGCGCCTGCGTCTGCCGGCCCCAGGCGGCCAGCAGCCGCTGTCCGACCTCGTGGTAGAGCGCGCGGCCCTGCTGCTCCAGCCGCGCCAGGCGGCGCGCGTCCACCACCTCGAACCAGTATTCGCGGCAGGGGTTGAGCACGTAGCAGCACACGTCGATGCGCCGCGCCAGCGCCTGCAGCAGCGCCAGGTGCAGCGGCGCGAGGGCGAAGGGCATGAACACGTGCACCCGGCGCGGCAGCCCGGCCGCGCGCAGAGCCTCCTCATCCAGGCGCTGCAGCGCCAGCAGCGGCGCTTCGGCGGGGTGGCGCTGCGCCAGGCCGAGGTCGAGCCGAAGGCGGCGCCAGAGTGCGGCCTGCCAGGCCTCGTCTTCCGTCTCCGCCTCGATGCCGGCGGGCCGGCCGTCGCTCCAGCCCTGCAGCCAGTCGGCGCGATAGGCCAGGAGCTGATCCATCAGCGCCGCGCCGCGCTGTGCCAGCTCCCAGCGCATGAGGGCATCGGCGCCGCCCAGCCAGGCCTGCAGCCGCGGCTGCGCGGACACCCAATCCGCGTCGCCCAGCACGCCGTAGAGGCGCCAGGCGAGTTCGGCCGGCGCGAAGGGTGCGAGCCCGGGAGCGCCGGGCAGCAGCCGCGCGCACTGCGTCGCGAGCCAGTCGGGCAGGGTGCTGAAGCTCAGGTTGGCGCACACGCCCTGCGCGTCGGCCAGGGCCAGCGACAGCGCCCGGCGCACCGCGTCGCCGGGCACGACGAGGTGGACGCTCTCGAAGGGATCGCCGCTGGGGGGCTCCGTCTGCAGGGCCTGCAGCAGCGCGTGCTGCAGCGCCTCGAAACGGTTGGAAAAACAAAGGCTCAACATCGGTACTGCGGACGCGCGCGTGCCGGGAGAGCATGTCACCACCGGGCCCGCCGGGCGGAGGTTGAAACCCCTGCGGCCCGCGCGCGAGGGCGGGAGGATAGCGGCGGGGGGCATGTCCGTGCGGGCCACGGGCGCACTGCTTGCCGTGGAGACGGCCCGCCATTTTCCGGGCCGCACATCACCACCGAGGGAGACGGGCATGGAGCTCTACATCGCGCCGCTGGGGCGCGCCATCGAGCGGCTGGACGAGGGACTGCGGCGCTGCCTGCTGGACCCGAGCGATCTGCTGATCCGCGACGGGCTGATCCAGCGCTTCGAATTCAGCTTCGACCTGGCGCACAAGGCGCTGCGGCGCTGCCTGACGCTGGCCACCTCGGAGCCGAAGACGGTGGAGGCGATGGACATGCCGACGCTGATCCACCTGGCGCACGAGCAGGGCGTCTTGCCGGGCGACTGGCCGCTGTGGCGGGTGTGGCACGACCTGCGCGCCCATGTCGGCCACGGCGACGACGAGCCCATGGGGCCGGACGTGGTGGCGGCGATTCCGCGGTTTCTGGACGAGCTGCGGTATTTGCAGAGGAGGTTGGCGGGGAGGGTGGTGTGAGGGGCAGGCAAGGACGGATTTCCTCTTCGAGGTGGGCGTGCTGAGCCGGGCCGGCGCCGACGAATCCTTCAAGGCCCTGGTGGGGCCGCGGCGGGTGCTGGCGCAGGACGGGACGTCCTGAGCACCGCCGGCACTGCCGCGGCCGGCGCTCACCCCTCAGCGCGCCGCCAGCGCCCGTGCCGCCCGTGCCGCCGGGGACGGTGCGGCCTCCTCGTAACCGCGCCGGTAATGGCTGCCGCCGCTGAGGAACAGCTCGCGGTTGGCGATCGCCTCGGCCAGCTCCGCCTTGACCTGCGCGCGCGTCTTCTGCCCTTGCGGCGCGAAGGGCGCCGGGCCGGATTCGCCCAGGGAGCGCGCCAGCGGCGGCACGCCGCCGTTGCTGACCTCGCCGCGCGCCACGGCCTCGGCCAGCTCGGCCTTCACCTGCGCCCGCGTCTTGCCGCCCGGTGCGGCCAGCAGCCCCGGCGCCGATTCGGCGTAGTGGAAGTCGTAGGGCCGCGCCAGCGGCGGCACGCCGCCGTTGGACACCTCGCCGCGCGCCACGGCTTCGGCCAGCTCGGCGCGCACCTGCGCACGCGTCTTGCCCATGCCGGCCGTGTCGGCGAAGGGTGGCGGCGCGGACTCGCGGATGTACGCCAGCACGCCCTCGGCGGCCTGCGCGTTGAAGGACAACAGCGCCGCGGCGGCAGCGGCCAGGACGGTGGTGATCAGGGTGGCTTTCATGGCGGACCTTTCGTTGCGGTGGACCTGGGGTCCAGCACCGTCGGCGGGAGAGGAGGAGGTGCCGGGGCTGGTGCTGACAACTCTGGCCGCCGGACTTCACGCCGCCGTCCAGCAAGGTTCACGTTTTGATCACCGCGCCCGCCCCCTTGCTTGCCGCCGTGGAGGGGCCGCGTGAAGATGCCGCCGCCATGAACATCGTCATCCTTGGGGCCGGGCGCGTGGGAGAGAGCGTCGCCGAGAGCCTGGCCTCGGAAGCCAACGACATCACCGTCATCGACACCGACCCGGCCCGGCTGTCGGTGCTGCAGGACCGGCTCGACCTCAAGGGCGTGGCGGGCAACGGCATCCAGCCCTCGGTGCTGCGCGACGCGGGGCTGCCCGACGCCGACCTCTTCATCGCCTGCGCGCAGCTGGACGAGTCCAACCTCGTGGCCTGCAAGGTGGCGCGCCAGCTCTTCAACGTGCCCACCACCATCGCGCGGCTGCGCAGCCCGGAGTTCCAGGAAGGCACGCCGCTGACCACCGAGCGCGAGGGCTTCGGCGTCGATCGCGTCATCTGTCCCGAGGAGTCGGTGATGCGCTCGATCTGGCAGCTCATCCGCTACCCCGAGGCGCTGCAGGTGCTGGAGCTGGCGCAGGGGCGGCTGAGCCTGGTGGCGGTGCGCGCCGTGGCCGGCGGGCCGCTGGTGCAACACCGGCTCGACGAGATCCCCAAGCTCGTGCCCGGCGCCGACATGCGCATCGTCGCCATCTACCGCCAGGACAAGCCCATCGCCGACGTGTGCGGCACCACCTGCATCGAGCCCGGCGACGAGGTGTTCGTGCTCAGCGCCACGCAGCACCTGCGCGGCGTGCTGGGCGCGCTGCGCGAGCGCGACCGCCCGGTGCGGCGCGTCATGATCGCCGGCGGCGGCCGGGTGGGGCTGCGGCTGGCGCGGCAGCTGCGCGGCGAGGTGAACGTGAAGATCGTCGAGATGAACCGCGCGCGCTGCGACTACCTGGCCACGCAGCTCCCGGGCGACGTGCTCATCCTCAACGGCGACTCCACCGACGAGGAGCTGATGGGCGACGAGAACGTGCAGGACATGGACCTGTTCCTGGCCCTGACCAGCGACGACGAGGACAACATCATGGCCTGCCTGCTGGCCAAGCGGATGGGCGCGCGCCACGTGCTGGCGCTCATCAACCGCAAGGCCTACGCCGACCTGGTGCAGGGCACCACCATCGACATCGCGCTGTCGCCGGCGCAGGCCGTCATCGGCGAGCTGCTGGCGCACGTGCGCTGGGGCAACGTCGAGGCGGTGCACTCGCTGCGCCACGGCACGGCCGAGGTGCTGGAGGCGGTGGTCAGCGGCGACCAGACCACCAGCAAGCTCGTGGGCCGGCGCATCGACCAGATCCCGCTGCCCGCCGGCGCGCAGATCGGCGCCATCGTGCGCGGGCTGCCCGAGCGCGGCGAAGCCGTCGTGGGACGGCGCGAGCGGCGGGGCCGCGGCGCGGGCGAGGGGCTGACGCTGCGCGAGCGGCGCGGCGCCATGGACGTGAGCGCCGCCGAGATCGTCATTGCCCACCACGACACCGAAGTGCGCGCCGGCGACCACCTCATCGTCTTCCTGCCCAACAAGAAACAGGTGCGGCAAGTGCAGAAGCTGTTCCAGGTTTCGCCCATGTTCATCTAGGCGGCGAGGCGCGCTTGCAGAGCCTGCTACCCGTCCTGGCCGTGCTCGGCGGCGTGCTGATGCTGTTCGCCGGCGCGATGCTGGTGCCGCTGGCCTTCGCCTACTTCGGCGACGACGCGGCGCTGCGGTCCTACGACGGCGCCATCCTCATCACCTTCTTCTGCGGCCTGGCGCTGTTCCTGCTGGGCCGGCGCTCCCACCGCGAGCTGCTGCCGCGCGACGGCTTCCTGCTGGTGAGCCTGGTGTGGACGGTGCTGCCGGCCTTCGGCGCGCTGCCGCTGCTGTTCCACATCGACGGCCTCTCGTTCACCGACGCCTACTTCGAAGCCGTCTCGGGCCTGACCACCACCGGCGCCACCGTGCTCACCGGGCTGGAGAAGCTGCCGCTGTCGATCAACGTCTGGCGCTGCCTGATGGTGTTCATCGGCGGCATGGGCATCCTGGTGCTGGCGGTGGCGATCCTGCCGCTGCTGGGGGTGGGTGGCTCGCAGCTGTTCAAGGCCGAGACGCCGGGCCCGATGAAGGACCAGAAGCTCACCCCGCGCATCGCCGAAACCGCGCGCGGACTGTGGACCATCTACTTCGTGATGGCGCTGGCCTGCTTCCTGGCCTACCGCCTGGCCGGCATGAGCTGGGCCGACGCCTTCATGCACATGTGCACCACGGTGAGCCTGGGGGGCTTTGCCGCCTACGACGCGAGCTTCGGCGCCTTCGACTCGCCGGCCATCGAGATGGTGGCCACCGTGTTCATGACGCTGGCGGGCCTGAACTTCGCGCTGTACTTCGTGGCCTGGCGCCGGCGCAGCCTCCGCGGGCTGCTGTGCGACCTGGAGGCGCGCCTGTACCTGTTCCTGCTGGCGGCGGCCGTGGTGGTGCTGACGCTGTTCCTGATGGCGCACGAGGTGTACCCCACCTTCTTCGAGACGCTGCGCCACACCGCCTTCCACGTCGTCTCGATCGCCACCACCACCGGCTTCGCGACGCGGGACTACGCGCAGTGGCCGTCCTTCGCGCCGCTGATGCTGCTGTTCATGTCCTGCTTCACTTGCTGCGCGGGCTCGACCGGCGGGGGCATCAAGCTGATCCGCTCGCTGCTGCTGATGAAGAGCGCGCAGCGCGAGTTCAAGCGCATCGTGCATCCGCGCGCGGTGGTGCCGATCACGCTGGGCGAGGCCGCGGTGGACGCCAACGTGCTGCTGTCGGTGCTGGCCTTCATGCTGATCTACGGCGCGGTGATGGTGGGGGCGACGCTGCTGCTGCTGTTCTCGGGGCTGGAGGTGGTGACGGCCTTCACGGCGGTGCTCGCCAGCCTGAACAACACCGGCCCGGGCCTGGGCGTGGTCGGCCCGGCCGGCACCTTCCAGCCGCTCACCGACTTCCAGGTCTGGGTCTGCACCATCACCATGCTGCTGGGGCGGCTGGAGCTGTTTTCGATCCTGGTGCTGTTCACGGCGGCGTTCTGGAGGAAGTGAGGGCAGTGCCCTTCAGCGCTTCAGCGCAGTCCGTGTGGATGTCCGCCTGCGCGTACCGCTGTCCGGGAAGAGTGCGACGTCAGGACGCCTCGCGTGCCGTGGGGCTGGCCGTGGGAAAAACGTTGTCATCCCGTACATGGACGCCCCTGTCATGCAAGCACTTCGTGGTGGATGGCGAGGGCCCGGCGCGCTGGCGGCGCGGCGGGAGGCGCTGGCGGCTTGATTCCAGGTTCCGCTTGCCAGTCAAGTCATACGGGTTTGGAAAATTTATGAGACCCGTATGAGCAGGCGCCCGCCCGTCGGCCTATGCGGCCGGCATGGCGTGGGTGGGCGCCTGTAAATAGGCCATCGAAAAGCTTTGCGCCGGTACCGGCCGGCCCCGGTAGTAGCCCTGCATCTCATTGCAGCCTATGAGCTGCAGATGCCTGTACTCGGACTCGGTTTCGACGCCTTCGGCGACCACTTTCAGGCCGAGGGAGTGCCCCAGTGAAATGACCGCCTTGACGATGCTCGCATTCTGATGGTCCGAGGAAATGTTGCGAATGAAGCTCTTGTCGATCTTCAGCGTGTCCATGGGCAGGCTTTTCAGGTGGCTGAGGCTCGAATAGCCGGTGCCGAAGTCGTCGATCGAGAGGCGAACCCCCAAATCCTTGAGCCTGCGCAAGGTCTGCATCGACCGCTCGATATGGCGCATCATGCCGTTCTCGGTGACTTCGATTTCCAGATAACGAGGTGCCAGCCCGCTTTCCCGGAGCGCATGGGTGATCTGGGGAAGCAGCGAATCCTTTTCCAATTGCAGTGGGGAAACGTTCACCGAAACCGAAATGGGAGGAAGGCCGGCGTCCTGCCATTTCCGGTTCTGCAGACAGGCGGTGTGCAGCACCCATTCACCGATCGCTTCCATCAGGCCGGCGTCTTCCGCCAGCGGAAGAAATACATTCGGGCCCACGACCGGACGGCCGGGCCGTTGCCAGCGGATCAGCGCTTCCGCCCCGACCACGGCCCCGGTGGCGAGATCGCACTTGGGCTGGTAATGCAGCTGGAACTCGTGGTTCTTGAGGGCGTGGCGCAGGCTGGAAATCGTCTCCAGGCGATTGACTGCCGCATCGTCCAGGTTCTCGGAGAAATACTGCGAATTGTTCCGCCCCAGCCGCTTGGCCTCGAACATCGCCGCATCCGCGTGCTTGAGCAGGGCCGCGGAATCGCACCCGTGGGCCGGGAACAGGCTGACGCCCATGCTGCAGGTCACCTGGATCTCGACGCCGTTGGCCACCCAGGGCCTGGCCACGTCGCTCAGGATGCGCTGTACGGTTTTCTCGACGGTCTTTTCGTTGATCTGGTTCACCAGGACCAGCACGAATTCGTCTCCGCCCAGGCGGGCGACGGTGTCGCTTTCGCGCACGCAGTGCCGGAGCCGATCGGCAATCGTGACCAGCAATTCGTCGCCAAGCTGATGGCCCAGGCTGTCATTGATGTATTTGAATTTGTCCAGGTCCAGGAAAACCACGGCCACGCACTTGCCGTTGCGGCGCGCACCGTCTATCGCCTGCTCCAGGCGCTCCTCCAGCAGGGTACGGTTCGCGAGCCGGGTCAGCGGATCGTGGGTGGCTCGGAAATGGATTTCCGCTTCGCTGAGCTTGCGTTGGGTGATGTCCTCGACGGTGCCCTCGTAGAAAAGAACCTCGCCGGCCTCATTGCGCACGGCGCGGGCATTCTCTGAAATCCAGATAACGGAACCATCGCGCCTGTAAACCCGGGACTCGAAATTGGATACGATTCCATGCTTGTCCATGATCTGCATGAATTCGAGCCGCCGGTTGAGGTCCACGTAGAGCTGGGAGCCTATGTCGCGCAGGCCTTCGATCAACTGGCTGGGCGAGTCGTATCCATAAATGCGGGCCAAGGCCGGATTGACGTCAAGATAGCCTTGCGCCATTGTGGACTGGTAAATGCCCTCGATGGCATTTTCAAAAATGCTTCGGTAGCGGCGTTCAGCCTCCAGCAGGTTTTCGTTGGACTTCTTCCGGTCGGTGACGTCCTGGATGATCCCTTCCAGGATCGCCAGGCCTTTGTCCACATACTTGACGGCGGACCCACGCTCCACGACCCAGCGCAGCACGCCGTCCTTTCTCCGGATCCGGTATTCCAGCTCGTACCTTCTGCCATGGTCCACCGCATCCTGGACGACTTGCCGGACATGCTCCCTGTCTTCCGGGTGAATGAGCTGGTCAAAGGGGATTGCATGCTGGCCGAGCAGTTCGCTCGGAAGATGGCCGGTGAGCTCGAAGGCGCCCTGGCTCACGAACTCCATGGTCCACGCCGTGTCGGCCAGGCAGCGATACACCATGCCGTGGATGTTGGCCAGCAGGGCTTCAAGCGAATGAATGGCTGGAGTGGACCCTTTGTCACCCATGAGGGCATCGGAAATGGTATGGGCCATGACTCACAGGCTTTGCAACGACATCGCCTTCAATTCGGCCGGTCGCGCATCGATGTGAACTGCGGATCGCAATCCAAGGCCGTGTTTCGTGAAATAGTTGGAATTTTCAGGCTCGAATTTTTTGGGGATTTGCAGAAATCGGCTTGTCCGATCCTGTTTTTTGTGCAAACGCAATTGGCTTTGCGCGGAAGTGGTGCGCATGGCCTGTCCAGGCACCATGCTGGTGCTGTCGCGAGTCTTGTTCGCTTGAATCTTGAATGGGCGCTGCAGCCGAGTCCGGAAGCACCGGCTGCGGTGTAGTCGCCCACCAGGTCGCCAGCACGATCAGCGAGCCACCGCTGTATACCTGCCAGGTCAACGGCTCGCCCAGCCACAGCAACGCGAACAGCGCGCCGAACACGGGCTCGCAACCCATGAGCAGCGACACGCGCGAAGGGCTGGTGCGCGCGGCGGCGTAGTTCTGCGCGAAGAACGCGAACACGGTGCAGAAGAGCACCAGGAAGCTGATGCTGAACCAGAACACTGGCTCCATCGGCAGCGGCGGCCAGGCGCCGCGGCGTATCAGCAGCGACAACAGCAGCGCGCCGAGGGCCATCACGCCGGCCTGCAGCGCCGTCAGCGTCAGGGCGGGCAGGGCATGCCGTCCGGCCACACGCTTGGTCAGGCAGACCAAGAAGGCCCGCAGCAGTGCCGCCAGCACCATCAGCCCGTTGCCCAGGCCGCTGTGCAGCGTTGCCGCCGCGGCCGTGCCAGCGTCAGCCAGCAGCGCTGCGCCCAGCACCGACACGCCCGCGGCCCAGAACATGCGCGCCGGGGGCCGCTGTCCCAACATGAACCACTCCACCAGCGGCGTGAAGGCCACGCACAAGCTGATGAGGAAGGCGGCGTTGGTAGCCGTGGTCAACGATACGCCGTAGGTCTCGCACAGGAAGATCGCCAGCAGGTTGCCGCCCAGCAGGCCGCCCACCTGTAGCCCCTGGCGCCAGTGGCCGCCCCACAGCGGCTTGAGCGCGGGCAGCAGCAGCACGAAGGTCAGGCCGAAGCGCAGGGCCAGGAATTCAGGCACCGGCAGCTGCTGCGTGGCCTGCTTGGCCAATGCATAGCTGCTGCCCCAGACGGCTGCCACCACCAGCAGCATGAACTCGCCGCTGCCCATGCGGCTGCGCAGCCGCGAGCCGCCCCACGGGTGCCATTCTTGCGCCGGGATACCATTCATGGAATATCAAAAGGAATTTGATTCGGATGCCGGTCATATTAAAAGCCGGTGGAATAATGGCCAACCGTTGAGCCGGAACAAGAGTATTGCGCCGTGGGAACAAATGCATTCTTGAAAATCCTGCCCGAAATGGTGAGCTTCCTGCGGGTGGCTGAATTGGGCAGTTTTTCCGCAGCCGCGAGCCAGCTCGGCATGACGCCCTCGGCCGTGAGCCGGCAGGTCACGCGGCTGGAAAAGGAGCTGGGTGTGCAGTTGATTCAGCGCACCACGCGGCAACTGCGCCTGACCGAGCCGGGCATCGAGGCGTTCGCGCATTGCCGCGCCTTGGTGACGGCGGCCCAGGCCACGATGCAGGTGGCCCAGCAGTTCGTGGGCGAGCCTCGCGGCCAAGTGCGCATCAGCGCACCCAAGGCATTTGCGCGCCACGTGCTGCATCCATTGCTCATGGATTTTCTGGGGCGCCACCCGAGCCTGGATATGCAGCTCATCGTGGCGGATCGGGATATAGACCCCATTCGCGAAGGCGTGGATCTGGTGGTGCGGCTGACCCCCGATCCGCCGCAGGGGCTGGTGGCGCGGCCGCTGATGGCGGTGCGGCAAATCCTGTGCGCCGCGCCGCGTTATCTGGAGGAAAAGGGGGCCATCGGGCATCCGCGCGACCTGCTGGCGCACAGCTGCCTCTACCTGGGCGAGCAGGAGCGCGACAACCGCTGGCGCTTCTGCAAGGGCGACGAGGCGGTGGACGTGATCGTGCAAGGGCGCTACGTCGCCAACCACAGCGAGATCCGGCTGGACGCCGTGCGCGGCGGCCTGGGCGTGGGCTGCTTACCGGACTTCGTGGCCCGCGACGCGCTGGACAGCGGCTCGATCGTGCGCGTGCTCGACGACTGGGAGTTCCAGGCCAACTACCGCGGCCAGGCCTACCTGCTGTTTCCGCCGAACAGCTTCATGCTCTCCAAGTGCCGGGCATTGATCGACCACCTGACGACAGCCCTGCGGCGCCGGGATTGAGCGCCGGCATCACGGCGCTCCCGGCGGCGCCTCCGGCTCCACCTCGCTGGCGGCGGCCTGTGTGGCCGCCTGCCGGCCCGCCGCCGCCTTGCCCGCCTGCGCCGCGCCCGTGTCGCCGTTGCGCCGCACCTGCGCCAGCATTTCTCCCATCCACTGCGTCAGCAGCGCGGTGTAGGCGCGCTGCGCGTTCTCGTCGGTGAGCCCGTGGTCGGCGCCGGCGATGCAGCGGTAGGTCAGCGAGCGCGCCTGCAGGCAGGCCTCGCGGTAGCTGGTGATGACGGGATGCGGCACCCGGTCGTCGTGCTCGGACTCCACGATCAGCACGTCGCCCTCGAAGTCGGCGCAGGCGCGCAGCGCGCGGTTGTCGTCGGCCTTGATGAAGCTGCGACGGTAGGCCTTGAGGTCCTGGTCCTTGTGCAGCCGAACCTTGGGCACTTCCCAGCCGGTGTCGATGTAGAGCGCCGGCACCCGCAGCGCCAGCCAGCGCACGCGGCGCATGCTGGTCAGGATGGCCGCCAGGTAGCCGCCGTAGCTGCTGCCCACCACGGCGATGGCGTCCGGGTCCACGTGCGGATGGCGCGTGAGCCGGTCGTAGGCGGCCAGCACGTCGCGCAGGTTGCTGTCGCGCGAGACGGATTCGCGCTGCTCCTTGGTGTCGGCATGGCCGCGCAGGTCGAAGGTCAGGCACACGCAGCCCAGCGCCGCGATCTCGCGCGCCCGGTTGAGGTACTGCTCCTGGCTGCCGCCCCAGCCGTGCACGAACAGCACGCCGGGCATGGCGGTTCCGGGCGTGATGACGGTGCCGTCGATGCTCACGTCATCGACGGCGATCTCGACGGCTTGCTCGCGTGTGCTCATGGTCCTCCCGTGTGAAGAGTCAGCTTTGGTCGGTGTGCAGCAGCGCGTACTTGGTGAGCGGACCCACGTGCTCGTCCACGCCGCGGTAGTACAGAACGGCGCCTTCGGGCAGCGGGCCGAGCTCGCCGTGCGCCTCCACGGTGGAGGCGCGCGCGGTTTCGCGCCGAGGGTCCTCGCACAGCGCCTGCAGCGCCGCCACCTCGGCGCCGCTGGCGCCGCCGATGCGCCAGGACTGCTCCAGCACGCCGACACACTCGCGCCCGGCGGCGTCGCGGCCCTGCACCACGTCGTAATTGGCGCGCGAGGCCAGGAAGCCTTCGAAGCAGTCGCGCGCGGCCTCGTGGTAGGTGCGCGCCAGCGCCACGGCGCGGGACGCCTCCGGATCGCCGCTGTCCAGTGCCATCTGCTCCAGGCGCTCGAAGCCGCCGCGCACCACCGTGAGCGTGGAGCCGCCGTAAACCTCCTGGCCGTGGCGGTTGTGGGTGTTGCGCTGGGTACCGAAGTAGCTCGCCACCAGCGAGCCCAGGCGCAGCAGCCCGATGCTCCAGGTCTTCACCCCGTCGGCCAGGTTGCGCTCCAGCACCAGGCCGTGGCGCTCGATCTGCTCCACTGGCAGCGCCTCCAGTTGCGCCCGCAGCGCGGCCGCGTCGCGCGCCACCGACTGCCCCGAGCCGCCGACGCCGCAGGCCAGTTTCAACCGCACCGGGCCGTCCGCCAGCAGCCGGGCGCCGGCCTCGCGGGCGTCGTCCAGGCTGAAGGCCGAGTAGCCGGGCAGCACGCTGTCGCGCACGCGCTCGCCGAAGCATTCGCTCCAGCCCGCGGGCGCGGCGGCACCGGGCCGGACCAGCCCGTGCGTGATGGCCTTGCTGGCGACGAAGGGCGCGGGCACCACGCCGCCAAACAAGTCCTCCTCGCCGCGGATGCCCAGGCGGTGCGCCGTCTCCAGCGAGGTGATGGTCTCGTTGGGCACCACGTAGCCCAGCGCGCCGGGCAGGTAGCTGGTGTCGGGTGCGATGTCGCCTTCCGTGAAGTCGCAGCCCAGCAGGGTGGCCAGGCGCTGCGCGATGCCGCGCTGGGTGGCCAGCTCGTGCTCGCGCGCATCGGCGCGGCAGGCCACGAAGCTCAAGCGCTTGAGCGGCGTGAGCGCATGGCACGTGCTGCCGGGCGGCTCGACGAGGGCCGAGGGAGGATGCCGGCCACCGGCCGACGGGACGAGGAGAGCTGCTGCGTTCGCCATGGGGAACCCCGGATCGGTCGGCGAAAGTGCCGGATGCCCGGGATTCGGCAACGGCCGTGCCCAGGCCTTTCCAGCGGGAGCCCGGGCGCGGCGCCCGTGGACGGCTCAGCGTTTGGAAAGCTGCAGCAGCCGCATCAGCGTGGCCGCGTTGCGCTGGCCCTGGTCCTCGAAGTTGTTGTTGAACACCACGTGGCAGCTCGCCACGCGCGCGGCGAGCTGGCGCAGGTGCTCGGCGATGCCGGCCAGTTCGGCCTCGCTGTAGTCGTAGTTGAAGCGGTCCGAGGCGGCGGTGGTGGGGCCGGCCGTGTTCCAGCTCTCGGTGTTGCGCCCGTGCAGCCGCAGCAGCGCGATGCCGGGGTGCGTCGCCTCCCACAGCGCCGGCACGCTGTTGCTGAAGCCCTGCGGGCCGTCCACCACGGTGTGCACCAGGCTCAGGTCGCGCAGCAGCGCCAGCGTGTCCGCCCGGTGCTTCTCGTCGAACCAGCTCTTGTGGCGGAACTCCACGCTGAGCAGGTGCTCGGGCATGTGCGCGACGCAATCCTGCACGTGCTCGATGCCGGCCGGGTTGCACACCACCCAGGGCGCGAACTGGAAGTGCACCAGCCCCAGCCGGCCGGCGTCCTGCAGCGGCTGCAGCGCCTGCTGAAAACGGCGCCACAGCTCGGCACGAATCTCCGGCGGCACGTGCTTCCAGTACAGGTTGCGTCCTTCCGGCCAGGCCAGCGCCTGGCGCAGATCCTCGTGCAGCACCTTGGTTTGCGTCTGGTGGCCGGTGAAGAGCCGGAAGGCCTTGACGTTCATCGTGAAGTCCGCCGGCGTGCGCTCGGACCACAGCCGCGCCGTGCTGGGGGAGGGCATGGCGTAGTAGGAGGAGTCCACCTCCACCAGCGGGAACTGCGAGGCGTAGTAGCGCAGCCGCGCCTCGGCGCTGTTGGCCTCCTTGGGATAGAAGCGCCCGCAGTCGATCAGCGACTTGTCCGTCCACGACGCGGTGCCGATCCGGATGTCCATGCAACCACCTTTCGCTGCCGCCGTGGCTGTTCAGTCAGTCCTGTTCCAGCGCCCGCGCCGCGCCCAGCAGGGCCGGCTCCTCGGCGCGGATGACGAAGGTGGGAATGCGGCCGAGGTAGTCGCGGTAGCGTCCCTTGTCCTCGAAGGCGGCGCGGAAGGGCGACGCGGCGAAGTAGGGGCCGAGCTTGGGCACGATGCCGCCGCCCACGTACACGCCGCCGCGCGCGCCTAGCGTCAGCGCCAGGTTGCCCGCGGCGCTGCCCAGCAGCGCGCAGAAGCGCTGCAGCGCCTCAACGCACTGGGCGTCGCTGCCGGCCAGCGCCTTCTGGCTGATCTGCGCGGCGCTCAGCGACTGCGCCGGCACGCCGTCGAGCGTGGCGATGGCGCGGTAGAGGTTCTCCAGGCCCATGCCGGAAACGACGCGCTCAACCGATACGTGGTCGAACTGCTTCCACAGCACGCGCAGGATGTCGGCCTCGCGCTCGCAGGTGGGCGCCGCCGTGGCATGGCCGCCCTCGCCGGGCACGGCGATCCAGCGCCCGTCGTGGCCGCACACCAGCGAGGCCATGCCCAGCCCGGTGCCCGGGCCGATGAGCACGCGCGGCGCGCGGTCCACGGTGCTGCCGCCGCCCACGGCGTCGAGCTGATCGCCGCCGAGCGCGGGCACCGCCAGCGCCAGGGCCTCGAAGTCGTTGAGCATGCACAGGCGCCGCAGTCCCAGCACCTGGCGCGTGGCCTCGATGGAGAAGCGCCAGGGGCCGTTGGTCATCTGCAGCCAGTCGCCCTCGATGGGGTTGGCAATGGCGATGGCCGCCTCGCGCAGCGGAATCGGCCGGCTCGCCAACTGCGCGAGGTAGGCCTGCACGGCCGCTGCCAGGTCGGCGTGGTCCGCGGTGGGCAGCGTGCGTGCGGAATGCAGGTGGCCGAAGTCGTCGAGCAGGGCGAAGCGGGCGTTGGTGCCGCCCACGTCACCGACGAGGCGCAGGGTGTCAGGTCCGGGCTGCATGGCGAGGCTCCACTCCAATCCCGATCAGGTCCGAAAGATTGCCGTCCCGCCCGCGAAGGCGTCCGGACAGGGACCAACGAAAAAGCCCAGGTTCCGTGAGAAACCTGGGCTTTAGGGTGTTGGTGCCGGTGAAGAGAGTCGAACTCCCGACCTTCGCATTACGAATGCGCTGCTCTACCAACTGAGCTACACCGGCGCTGACAAGAATTAGATTATGGCACAGGTTTGAGGGGGACGACAAGCTTTTTGCTTGAAATTTTTCAAACCCGTTCCGGCAGGGCGTGCGGCGAGGGTTGAGAAGGCCAGGAAAGTGGGGCACGGGGGCTGGGCGATGCGCTGGTGCGTGGGCGCAGCGCGCGGCAAACCCCGTGCCGGTGCCTTCTCAACCGTGGCGGCTCACTTCTTCGCGGCTTCCAGGTGGTAGCCCGTGACCTGCTCCACCTCGTTCTTGGAGCCCAGGATCACGCTCACGCGCTCGTGCAGCTTGGTGGGCTGGATGTCGAGGATGCGCTGGTGGCCGTTGGTGGCGGCGCCGCCGGCCTGCTCCACCAGGAAGGCCATCGGGTTGGCCTCGTACATCAGGCGCAGCTTGCCGGGCTTGCTCGGCTCGCGCGCGTCCCACGGGTACATGAAGATGCCGCCGCGGCTGAGGATGCGGTGCACGTCGGCCACCATGGAGGCGATCCAGCGCATGTTGAAGTCCTTGCCGCGCGGACCCGTGCTGCCGGCCAGGCATTCGTCGATGTAGCGCTTCACCGGGGCGTCCCAGTGGCGCATGTTGCTCATGTTGATCGCGAATTCCTTGGTGTCGGCCGGGATCTGCACGCCCTGATCGACCAGGAACCAGCCGCCGAGCTCGCGGTCGAGCGTGAACATCACCACACCGGCGCCCACGGTCAGCACCAGCGTGGTCTGCGGGCCGTACACGCAGTAGCCCGCGGCCACCTGCTGGCGCCCCGGCTGCAGGAAGTCGGCCTCGCTCACGCCCTCGTGGTCGGCCGGCTTCTTGAGCACCGAGAAGATGGTGCCGATGCTGACGTTGACGTCGATGTTGGAGGAGCCGTCCAGCGGATCGAACAGCAGCAGGAACTCGCCCTGCGGGTAGCGGTTGGGGATGATGTGGATCTCATCCATCTCCTCGCTGGCCATGGCCGCGAGGTGGCCGCCCCACTCGTTGGCCTCGATCAGCACCTCGTTGGAGATGATGTCGAGCTTCTTCTGCACCTCGCCCTGCACGTTCTCGCTGCCGGCGCTGCCCAGCACCTCGCCCAGCGCGCCCTTGTTCACGGCGATGGCGATGCGCTTGCACGCGCGCGCCACCACCTCGATCAGCAGCCGCAGCTGCGCCGGGATGTTGTCGTGCTCGCGCTGCTGCTCGACCAGGTACTGGGTCAGACTGACTCGATGGCTCATGGGTGCTGCCTCCTGGGAAAAATGCTATGGGATTCGGATTCGTCAGGCCGTGACGGCCTCGGTGGCCTCGATCGCGTCGTCGGCCAGCGCGCGCATGACGATCTCGCGCACGTCGTTGGAGAGGTCGGGCCTGGAGGCCACGCGCTGGATCGCCTCGCGCGCGGCGCCGCGGTACGGCTCGGCCAGCTTGCGCCAGCGGTCCATCACCCGCGCCAGCCGCGCGGCCAGCTGCGGGTTCATGGCGTCGATCTCGATGACCCGGTCGGCCCAGAACACGTAGCCCGCGGCATCGGCCCGGTGGAAGGCCGCCGGGTTGAACATGGTCAGCGAGAACAGCAGGCTGCGCGCGCGGTTGGGGTTGCGCAGCGAGAAGTCCGGATGCTTGAGCAGCGCCTTGACGCGGGCGAAGACCCGGCCGTCGTGCTCCGGCGCGCGCGCCTGCAGCGCGAACCACTTGTCCAGCACCAGCGCGTCGTCCTTGAACAGCTCGTGAAAGCGCGCCAGCGCGGGCTCGGCCAGCTCGGCGTGCGACTCCACCAGGGCCAACAGCGCGCCCAGCCGCTCCGTCATGTTGCCCGCGTCCTTGAAGCGCTGGTAGGCGCGGCCCGGCCACACCGGGTCGCCGCTGCGCTGCGCGTGCAGGCACAGCATCGACAGCGCCAGGTTCGCCAGCGCGCGGCGCCCGGCCTGCGCCACCGTGGGCTGATAGCCCTCGCGCAGCTGGTGGTGCTCCCAGGCCCAGGCCCAGTCGGCGTGCAGGTGCTGCGCCAGTTGTGCGCGCATCGACTCGCGCACCGCGTGCACGCGCTGCGGGTCCACCACCGGCAGCTGCTCGGCCACGTAGCCCTCGGTGGGCAGCTGCAGCACCAGCTCCTTGAACGAGGCGTCCAGCGTCGGGTGGCGCAGCACGGTGCGCATGGCCTCGATGAAGGCGTCGTCCAAGTGCGCCGAGGCATGGCCCTCGGCGGCGGCGCACAGCCGCGTGAGCGCCAGGCGCTGGCCCGATTCCCAGCGGTTGAAGGCGTCGGTGTCGTGCGCCAGCAGCACCAGGCGCTCGGCGTCGGACAGGCCGTCGTCCAGGATCACCGGCGCGGAGAAGCCGCGCAGCAGCGAGGGCACCGGCGCGGCGCCCACGTTCACGAAGGTCCAGCTTTGCTCGGCCTGCTCCAGCACCAGCACGCGCTCGGTGTGGCCGCCGGCTTCCTCGCCTTCGAGCTGCAGTGTCAGCGGCGTGCCGTCGTGCGCCAGCAGCCCCATCGCCACCGGGATCACGAAGGGCTGCTTCACCGGCTGCCCGGGGGAGGGCGCGCAGCGCTGCTGCAGCGTCAGCGTGTAGCGGCTGGTCTCGGGGTCGTACACGCCGCGCGCGATGACGGTGGGCGTGCCGGCCTGCGCGTACCAGCGCTTGAAGGCCTCCAGCCGCGTGCTCAAGGCGCTGCCGGGGTTGGCGTCCGCGATGGCCTGGGCGAAGTCGTCGCAGGTCACGGCCTGCCCGTCATGGCGCTCGAAGTAGAGGCTCATGCCGTTGGCAAAACCCTCGCGGCCCACCAGCGTGGACATCATGCGCACGACTTCCGCGCCCTTGTCGTAGACGGTGGCGGTATAGAAATTGTTGATCTCGACGTAGCTGTCGGGGCGCACCGGGTGCGCCATGGGGCCGGCATCCTCGGGGAACTGGGTCGAGCGCAGCTGGCGCACGTCCTCGATGCGGCGCACGGCGCGCGCGCTGGCGCCGCCGCTCATGTCCATCGAGAACTCCTGGTCGCGGAAGACCGTCAGGCCTTCCTTGAGGCTGAGCTGGAACCAGTCGCGGCAGGTGACGCGGTTGCCGGTCCAGTTGTGGAAGTATTCGTGCGCCACCACGCTCTCGACGCCGAAGAAGTCCACGTCGGTGGCCGTGGCCGGGCTGGCCAGCACGTACTTGGTGTTGAAGATGTTGAGGCCCTTGTTCTCCATGGCCCCCATGTTGAAGTCCTCGACCGCCACGATCATGAAGCGCTCGAGGTCCAGCGGCAGCTTGAAGCGCGCCTCGTCCCACACCACCGAGGCGATGAGCGAGTTCATCGCGTGCTCGGTCTTGTCCAGGTCGCCGCGGCGCACGTACACCTGCAGCAGGTGCTCCTTGCCGTTGCGGGTGCGGATCTTCTGCTCGCGCGCCACCAGGTCCGCCGCCACCAGGGCGAAGAGGTAGCTGGGCTTCGGGAAGGGGTCGTGCCACTTGGCGTAGTGGCGCCCGCCGGGCAGCTCGCCCTGCTCGAGCAGGTTGCCGTTGGACAGCAGCACCGGGTACTTGGCCTTGTCCGCGCGCAGCGTCACCGTGTACACGGCCATCACGTCGGGCCGGTCCAGGAAGTAGGTGATGCGCCTGAAACCTTCGGCCTCGCACTGCGTGAAGAAGCCGTTGCCGCTGGTGTAGAGGCCGGAGAGCTCGGTGTTCTTCTCGGGGCAGCAGCTGTTCTTGATCTCCAGCGTGAAGCTCGCATCCTCGGGCGGATGGTCGATCACGAGCGTGCCGTCCTCGTGGCGGAAGCTCACGCTCTCGCCGTTGGCCAGCACGCGCAGCAGCGTGAGGCCCTCGCCGTGCAGGCGCAGCGGCTGCGGCGCGGCCTGCGCGTCGCGTTCGATGAGCAGCTTGGAGCTCACCAGCGTCTTAGCCGGCTCCAGGTCGAATGCCAGCTCGACGCTGCGGATGCGGTAGGCCGGCGCGAGGTAGTCCTCGCGGCGGACGAGTTGGGCGGTGCCTTCGCGCATGTGCTGCTGCTCCGGTGCGTGTCTCGAAAGGTTGAGGTGTCTCCCGTTCGGGCTGAGCTTGTCGAAGCCGGTGGCCTGGTTGGGCTGCGGGCCCTTCGACGAGCTCAGGGCGAACGGGACTTCGGCGGGGTTTACAAGCCCTGCTTGAGGCTGGCGGCGATGAAGGCGTCGAGGTCGCCGTCCAGCACCTTCTGGGTGTTGGAGATCTCGACGTTGGTGCGCAGGTCCTTGATGCGGCTCTGGTCCAGCACGTAGGAGCGGATCTGGTGGCCCCAGCCCACGTCGGTCTTGGCGTCCTCCAGCTTCTGCTGCTCGGCCATCTTCTTGCGCATCTCGTGCTCGTACAGGCGCGAGCGCAGCATCTGCCAGGCTTCGTCGCGGTTGCGGTGCTGCGAACGGTCGTTCTGGCACTGCACGACGATGCCGGTGGGGATGTGCGTCAGGCGCACCGCCGAGTCGGTCTTGTTGATGTGCTGGCCGCCCGCGCCGGAGGCGCGGAAGGTGTCGGTGCGCACGTCGGCCGGGTTGATGTCGATCTCGATCGAGTCATCGACTTCCGGATACACGAACAGCGACGCGAAGCTGGTGTGGCGCCCGCCGGAGCTGTCGAAGGGGCTCTTGCGCACCAGGCGGTGCACGCCGGTCTCGCTGCGCAGGTGACCGAAGGCGTAGTCGCCTTCCACCTTGATGGTTGCGCTCCGAATACCCGCCACGTCCCCCTCGGTTTCCTCCATGACCTCGGCTTTGAAACCCTTGCGCTCGCAGTACTTGAGGTACTGTCGCAACAGCATGCTGGCCCAGTCGCAGGCCTCGGTGCCGCCGGCGCCGGCCTGGATGTCGATGAAGCAGTTGCTGGGGTCGGCGGGGTTGTTGAACATGCGGCGGAACTCCAGCTGTTCCACCGTGCCTTGCAGTTGCTGCGCCTCGGACTCGATGTGCTCCAGGGCCGCGAAGTCCTCGTCGGCCTTGCTCATCTCCCAGAGCTCGAGGTTGTCGCCGAGGTTGCGCTCGAGATGGTTGATGGTCTCGACCACCGTCTCCAGCGACTTCTTCTCGCGGCCCAGCTCCTGGGCGCGCTTGGGCTCGTTCCAGACGCTGGGGTTCTCCAGCGCGGCGTTGACTTCGTTCAGGCGGAGCGCTTTGCGGTCGTAGTCAAAGATACCCCCTTAGCGCTTGGGTGCGCTCGCTCAGGTCGGACAGCAGGCTGCCGATGGCGTTGATGCGTTCGATGTCCATGTGTGGGGACCCGCGGTCGTTGATGCTTGAAAGGGTTGGATTTTCGCACGCGCGCCTTGCCGGGACGGGCGGCGCGGGCGTTGTAAGACAATTCCACACCGGCGGCGGGTGCAAGGCCTGCCGCGCACCGGAGGAGACATGCAAGCCCAGGGCCGCCTACAGGCCGACATCCCCAACGACGCCGCCGCGTCGCCGAGCGCGCCCGCGCCCGCGCTGGCGCGGCACTGGCGGCGCACGCGCGTGCTGACGGCGGTGCTGCTGCTGGTGTGGTTCGGCGCGAGCTTCGTGACGGTGTTCTTCGCCGCGGAGCTGCGCCAGCGCTTCTTCGGCTGGCCGCTGGGTTTCTGGATCGCCTCGCAGGGCGCGCTGCTGGTGTTCCTGCTGGTGGTGGTGGTGTACGCCTGGGCCATGGGCCGCATCGACGCCGCCAGCGGGCTGGGCGAGGAGCCCTGAGATGGCCGTGCCGCCGCAGGATGCGCGCTTCCGCTCCCAGCTCGACCGCATCTATCTGGCCTTCGCGCTGGCCTTCGTGACCTTCGTGGTGCTGCTGGGCTTGGCCGAGGCGGTGGCGGGGCTGTCCAAGCGCTGGATCGGCTTCAGCTTCCTGCTGCTGACGGTGCTGCTGTATGCGGGCATCGGCATCCTGAGCCGCACCACCGATCCGGCCGAGTACTACGTGGCGGGCCGGCGCGTGCCCGCCTTCTACAACGGCATGGCCACCGCCGCGGACTGGATGAGCGCGGCCTCCTTCATCGGCATGGCCGGCACGCTGTACCTCAGCGGCTTCGGCGGCCTGGCCTACGTCATGGGCTGGACCGGCGGCTACTGCCTCATGGCGCTGCTGCTGGCGCCGTACCTGCGCAAGTTCGGCCAGTACACCATTCCCGACTTCCTGGGCGCGCGCTACGAGGGCCACCTGCCGCGGCTCATCGGCGTGGCCTGCGCCATCCTGGTGAGCTTCATGTACCTGGTGGCGCAGATCTACGGCGTGGGCCTGATCACGGCGCGCCTGACCGGTCTGCCCTTCGAGGTGGGCGTGTTCGTGGGCCTGGGCGGCATCCTGGTGTGCTCGTTCCTGGGCGGCATGCGCGCCGTGACCTGGACGCAGGTGGCGCAGTACATCGTGCTGATCCTGGCCTACCTGGTGCCGGTGTGCTGGCTGGCGGCCAAGCAGACCGGGCTGCCGCTGCCGCTGGTGGTCTACGGCGTGCAGTTGGAAAAAGTCAGCGAGCGCGAGCAGCAGCTCAAGATCGACCCGCGCGAGAAGGAGGTGATCGCCACCTTCCAGGGCCGCGCCGATGCCTACGCGCGCCGCCTGGAGAACGTGCCGGCGGCGCTGGAGGCCGAGGTCGATGCCGCCAAGGCGCGCGTGGCGCGGCTGAAGCACACCAACGCGCCGCAGTCGGAAATCCACGCCGCGGAGCGGGCGCTGGCGCAGCTGCCCCACAACGAGGCCGAGGCGCGGCGCATGTGGGAGGCGGAGAAGGCCGCCAACGAGGCGCGCGCGCGGCCGTTGGCGGGCATGCCCGAGCACGCCGTGCCCTTTGCCGGCGAGCCCGACGGCGACCCGCTGGCGCGCAGCAGCCCCGAGTCCTCGCGGCGCAACTTCCTGGCGCTGGTGTTCTGCCTGATGGTGGGCTCCGCGGCGCTGCCGCACGTGCTCACGCGCTACTACACGACGCCCTCGGTGCGCGAGGCGCGCGCCTCGGTGGCGTGGAGCCTGTTCTTCATCGTGCTGCTCTACGTCACGGCGCCGGCGCTGGCGGTGCTGGTGAAGTACGAGATCTTCAACGTGCTGGTGGGCACGCCCTTCGACCGGCTGCCGGCGTGGATCGCCAACTGGTCCAAGGTCGATCCGGGGCTGCTGTCGGTGCAGGACGTCAACGGCGACGGCATCTTCCAGCTCGGGGAGATGAAGATCGGCGGCGACATCATCATGCTGGCCACGCCCGAGATCGCCGGGCTGCCCTACGTCATCGCCGGCATGGTGGCCGCCGGCGGGCTGGCCGCGGCGCTGTCCACCGCCGACGGGCTGCTGCTGACCATCTCCAACGCGCTGAGCCACGACACCTACTACCGCGTCATCAGCCCCGGCGCGGGCACGGCGCGGCGCGTGACCATCTCCAAGGCGCTGCTGCTGGTGGTGGCGCTGGCCGCGGCGGCGGTGGCGGCGCACAAGCCGGCGGACATCCTGTTCCTGGTCTCGGCCACCTTCTCGCTGGCGGCCTCGGCCTTCTTCCCGGCGCTGGTGCTGGGCATCTTCTGGAAGCGCGCCACGCGCGTGGCCGCCTGCTGGGGCATGGTGCTGGGGCTGGCCACCGCGGCGTCCTACATGGTGCTGACCCAGCCCTGGCTGCGCCGCGTCTTCCGCATCGACGCGCCGCTGGAGCTGTGGTGGGACCTGCACCCGGTCTCCGCCGGCGTGCTGGGCGTGCCGGTGGGCTTCGCCACCATCGTGCTGCTGAGCCTGTTCACCCGCGCGCCCTCGGCCGAAACCCAGGCGGCGTTGGTCAGCTGGCGCTACCCCGGGCAAACCCGGGGGTAACCTGGATCAATTGAGATCCGTCAAACCGGGTGCTGACGGCCCCTCCTAGATTGCCGTCCACCACACCCCGGTTGGAGACGGCCATGCACAGGTTGGAAAAGCTCATCGATCGGCTCGGCGGCACCGAGCTGCTGCTGGTCAGCCTGGCGATCAGCGGGGTGCCGGCGCTGTTCAGCGCGATGCTTTGAGCCCATCCCTTGCCAGCAAAGCATTTCGTTCGCCCTTGAGGTATCGAAGGGTCAGCACGAACGGACTTTCGGTGTTCGAAGACTTGGTGGGATGCGTACCTGAGGACAGAGAGCTTTCTCAGAGTTTTCCGCCTGCGGCATCCAGAAACGCCTCCACCGCCGCCGCCACCGCCTGCGGCTGGTCGTGGTGCAGCATGTGGCCGCAGCGCGCAAGCGTCACACGGCGGTGCGGCGGCAGCGTCGCCATGCGGGCTTCGAAGTCCTCGCGCGGGTAGGCCGCGCCCCAGCGCTGCAGCACCTGGGTGTTTTCTCCCTCCACCCACAGCAGCGGCGCCGTGATGCGCCGCCACGCCGCCAGCACTTCCTCCTTGCGGTAGAGCACCGGGTTCACGCGCTTGTGCGCCGGGTCGGCGCGCAGCCGCCAGCGCCCGTCGCCATCGGGCTCGGCCCAGTGCCCGGCCAGCCAGGCCGCCTTGTCCGCATCCAGGAACGGATCGTTCATGCGCAGCCGCCGTGCCACCGCCTCCAGGCTCTCGTAGGGTTTCAGTTGCGGCGTCTCCCTGAGCTCGTCGAGCCACTTCTCCAACCGCGAGGGCGCCTGCGCGGGACGCGTGTCCGGCATGCCGAAGCCCTCCAGGTTGACCAGGCGGCGCACCCGGCGCGGACGCACGCCGGCATAGACCATCGCCACGTTGCCGCCCAGGCTGTGGCCCAGCAGGTCCACGGGCGTGTCGGGGCACAGGGCGTCGAGCAAGGCGTCCAGGTCGCCCAGGTAGTCGGGGAACCAGTAGGCGTCGGCGCCGGGCACGGCGGTGAGGCCGAAGCCGCGCCAGTCCGGCGCGATCACCCAGCGCGGCGCGGCCAGCGCGTCCACCAGGAACTGGAAGGAGGCGCCCACGTCCATCCAGCCGTGCAGCAGCACCAGCGGCGGACGTTGCGCCGTGGCGAGCGCCGGATCGCCCCAGGTCAGCACGTGGTAGCGCAGCTGGCGGATGTCGAGGAAGCGGCTGAGGGCGGGGACGCGGGGTTCGTAGATGGGTGAGCTCATGCGCGCCACTCTAGGCCAGGCCCGGGTTGTGCCGGAGAGGCAGCCGCCATACGCGCTCCTAAGCTGCCCCGCCATGCAGACCGACCCTGACACCCCCCGCTCCGAGGCCACTGTGCCCGCCACGCCCGACCGCCACGCCGCGCTGGTGCAAGCCTGGCGCTGGCGCGTGCCGCCGGACTTCAACCTCGCCGAGGCCTGCTGCGGGCGCTGGGCGCGCGAGACCCCGCAGGCCGTGGCCATCCGCCAGGTGGAGGCGGATGGCGCGGTGCGTACCGTCAGCTACGCCGAGCTGCAACGCGACGCCAATCGCCTCTCGCACGCACTGCGCCGCCTGGGCGTGGCGCGCGGGGACCGCGTGGCGATCGTGCTGCCGCAGCGCATCGAGACGGCGGTGGCGCACGTGGCGCTGCATCAGCTCGGCGCCATCGCCATGCCGTTGACCACGCTCTTTGGCCCCGAGGCGCTGGAGTTCCGGCTGCGGCACAGCGAGTCGGTGCTGGCGATCACGGACGAGGCCGGCATCGAGGCCCTGCGCAGCCTGCGCGCCACCGTGCCGGGGTTGCAGACGCTGCTGGCCGTGGGCGGCGCCCAGGGCCGCGGCGAGGCGGACACGGTGGACTGGGATGCCGCGCTGGCCGCCGCGCCCGACGGCTTCGAGCGCGAGCCCACCGGCGCCGACGATCCCGCCATCCTCATCTACACCAGCGGCACCACCGGCGCGCCCAAGGGCGCGCTGCTGCCCCAGCGGGCGCTGCTTGGAAATCTCACCGGCTTCGTCGCCAGCCAGAACGGTTTCGACCTGGGCCCGCCCTGGGGCCTGCCGGCGCTGGAGGAGGGCGGCGCGGCCCCTTCCGCCGAAGCGCCGCCGGTGCCCGGCCCGTTCTGGAGCCCGGCCGACTGGGCCTGGACCGGCGGGCTGATGGACGTGCTGCTGCCCACGCTGTTCTTCGGCCGCGAGGTACTGGCCTACCGCGGGCGCTTCGACCCCGTGCGCGCCTTCGAGCTGATGCAGGCGCACGGCGTGACGCACAGCTTCCTGTTCCCCACGGCGCTGAAGGCGATGATGAAAGCGGTGCCACGCCCGCGCGAGCGTTTCAGCCTGCGCCTGCGCGGGCTGATGAGCGCGGGCGAGGCCGTCGGCGACGCCGTCTTCAACTGGTGCCGCGACGAAGTGGGCGTGGTGGTCAACGAGATGTTTGGCCAGACCGAGGTGAACTACATCGTGGGCAACTGCGCCACGCCGGCCACGGCCGACGGCCGCCCGGCCCAGGGCTGGCCGGCGCGGCCCGGCAGCATGGGGCGCGGCTACCCGGGGCACCGGGTGGCGGTGATCGACGACGACGGGAACGTGTGCCCGCCGGGCGTGGTGGGCGACGTGGCGCTGCACCGGCTGGACGTGCACGGCGAGCCGGACCCGATCTTCTTCCTGGGCTACTGGCGCAACGAGGAGGCCACGCGCGCCAAGTTCACCGGCGACCCGATGGACAGCTGGTGCCGCACCGGCGACATGGCGGAGATGGATGCCGAGGGCTACCTCTGGTATCGCGGGCGCAGCGACGACATGTTCAAGGCGGCGGGCTACCGCATCGGTCCGGGCGAGATCGAGAACTGCCTGTTGAAACACCCGGCGGTGGCCAATGCCGCGGTGGTGCCCAAGCCGGACCCGGAGCGCGGCGCGCTGGTGAAGGCCTACGTGGTGCTCGCTCCCGGCTTCCACGGCGATGCGGCGCTCATTGAAGAGCTGCAGCAGCACGTGCGCGGGCGGCTGGCGCCCTACGAATACCCGAAGGAAATCGAGTTCATCGACCAGTTGCCGATGACGACGACGGGGAAGGTGCAGAGGAAGGTGTTGAGGGAGAGGGAAGCGGCGCGCGTTCAGGGCCGCCCACAGGGCTGAAACACGGCCGCTGCACGGCGCAGTGCCGGCCGTCTTCGAGTCCAGGGTCATCCCGCGTTGGCCGGTAACAGGCATGGCGGATGCCCGCCACCAGCGCCGGCCAGCCGCACAAGTCCCCGCGCGCCGTGCCGGCCATTCCGACCAGGAGGCTCGACCATGGACGATCAACAGCAGCGCGGACCGCAGGACGCGCAGATGCAGCAACAGGGTGGACCTTCGGCCCAGCAGGGCGGCAGCCAGCAGCAGGGTGGTCAGCAGTCCCAGTTCAGCGCGTCCTCGGGACAGCAGGGCGGCGCTTCAGGCGGTACCGGCCCGCAGCAGGGCGGCCCCGGCTCTGAGGACACCACCCGCCGCGGCGGCAATCCCTACACCGATTTCTTCACCCGCCGCGGCACCAGCCCCATGGAACTGCTCAAGCGGCTCGACGAGGACGTGGACCGCCTCTTCCACCAGTTCGTCGGCGGCGGGCGCGAACTGCTGCGCAGCCGCCTGCGCGACCGCGGCGGCATGGACTCCACGGCGGACATGGGCAGTAGCTCCGCCGCCGGCAGCAGCGGCGGCACGGACGGGCGACAGACCGAAGCCGCCGGCGGCGCGTCCTCGGCCAGCACCGCCCTGTCGCCGATGTCCGCCTCGGGCTGGCTGCCGGAGGTCGAGGTGTCCGAGCGCAACGGAAAGCTCCACGTCCACGTCGATCTGCCCGGCATGTCGCGCGAGGACCTGCAGGTCCACTTCGACAGCGACCAGCTCGTGCTGCAGGGCGAGCGGCGCAGCACCCGCACCACGAACCAGCCCGGCGGTTACTACCGCACCGAGCGCACCTATGGGCAGTTCCGGCGCGTCATCCCGCTGCCCGAGGGCGTCAACCCCGACACCGCGCAGGCCGGCTTCCACAACGGCGTGCTGGAAATCTGCTTCGACATGCCGGTGCGCCACAACCGCACGCGGCAGATTCCGATCCAGGAAGGCGCCGTGACGCCGGCTACGCCCACGGCCTCCGGCGCTGGCCTGGGCCAGACCGGCTCCACCGGCGGCAGCCCGATGGGCGGCACGGGTGTGGGCGGGGGGCCGTCGATGGGCGGCTCCATGGGCAGCAGCGGTGGCGGGCTCAGCGGCGGCGGCAGCGGCCGGCCGGCCTCCAGCGCCGCCGGCAGCGAGGTCGGGCCTCAGGAATAAGGCGCCCGAACCAGCGCCACGGGGCGCCGCGCACCTTGCCCCAGCCCGCTCCCACCGGGCGGGTGGGGAGAGCGCAGCGGATGCCATCGGGGTCTTCCCGCCGCATCCCGCGAATCAATGGTGATGCACACTCATGTCCATGCTTGACACCATCCCCCTGGGCCGCAGCGAGCTGCGCGTCACGCCCATCTGCCTGGGCACCATGACCTTCGGCGAGCAGGTGGACGAGGCCACCAGCCACCGCATCCTGGACCGCGCGCTGGAGCGCGGCGTCAACTTCATCGACACGGCGGAGATGTACCCCGTGCCGCCCAGCGCGCAGCGCTACGGCGAGACCGAGCGCATCCTGGGCGCCTGGTTCAAGAGCCGCCCCGGCGTGCGCCAGCGCGTGGTGCTGGCCACCAAGGTGGCCGGGCCCTCGCGCTACGACTGGATCGGCGGCGGCGTGCCCGACCTGCGCCCCGAGCGCATCGTCGAGGCCTGCGAGCACAGCCTGCGGCGCCTGGGCGTGGAGTGCATCGACCTCTACCAGATCCACTGGCCCGCGCGCCACGTGCCGGCCTTCGGCGGCGTGTACTTCGAGCCCTCCAAGCTCCGGCCCGTCACCGGCATCGAGGCGCAGCTGCAAGCGCTGGAGCGCCTGGTGCGGGACGGCAAGGTGCGCGCCATCGGCCTGTCCAACGAGACGCCCTGGGGCGTGGCGGAGTTCGTGCGTATCGCCGAGGCGCGCGGGCTGCCGCGCATTGCTACCGTCCAGAACCCGTACTGCCTCGTCAACCGCGTGGTGGACAACGGCCTGGACGAGGCGCTCTACCACGCCCAGGTTTCGCTGCTGGCGTATTCGCCGCTGGGCTTCGGGCTGCTGACGGGCAAGTACGACCAGCGCGGCCTCAACGACGTGGACAACCCCGGCCGGCTGGCGCAGTTCGAGTCCATGAAGCAGCAGCGCTGGGGCCGCATCGAGGCGCTGCAGGCCGCGCGCCACTACAACGCGCTGGCGCGCGCCAACGGCCTCACGCCCACGCGGCTGGCGCTGGCCTGGTGCTACCGCAACTGGCGCGTGGCCAGCACCATCCTCGGCGTCACCAGCGTGGCGCAGCTCGACGAGAACCTGGACGCCTGGGACACGCAGCTCTCGCCGGAGCTGCTCAAGGTCATCGACGACATCCGCTGGTCGCACCGCGACCCGGCACAGTGAAGCGGCCCGCGACAAGAAGAACATGGCAAAGAAGGACAGGCACGTCAGCGAGACGCCCGCGACCCAGTTCCTGCGCCGCCACGGCGTGAGCTTCACCGAGCACCCTTACGAGTACGTGGACCACGGCGGCACCGCCGAGTCCTCGCGCCAGCTCGGCGTGGACGAGCACAGCGTGGTCAAGACGCTGGTGATGCAGGACGAGCGCGCGCAGCCGCTGATCGTGCTCATGCATGGCGACCGCCAAGTCAGCACCAAGGCCCTGGCGCGCGAGATCGGCGTCAAGAGCGTGGAGCCCTGCAAGCCCGAGGTGGCGCAGCGCCACAGCGGCTACCTGGTGGGTGGCACCTCGCCCTTCGGCACGAAGAAGGCGATGCCGGTGTTCGTGGAGGCCGGCGTCCTGGCGCTGGAAAAGATCTGCATCAACGGCGGCAAGCGCGGCTATCTGGTGGGGCTCGATCCCAAGCTGCTCACCATGCTGCTGGACGCCAAGCCGGTGCACTGCGCGTTGTAGAGGCGCGTACCCGGCATCGGGCAAGCGACATGAAAAAGGCGGCCTGGGGCCGCCTTTGTTTTCACCGGAGTGTCTTTGCAGCGTTGCCCGGCGTCAGGCCGTGCCGATCCCGCTCACCCCGCCGGCCTGCCCGCCGCCCTCATCACCCGCAGGCGTATCGGGCGCGAGGCGGAAGCCCACCTTGAGCGTGACCTGGTAGTGGCCGATGCGGCCGTCGATCACGTGGCCTCGTGTTTCCACCACCTCGAACCAGTCGATGTGGCGCACCGTGAGCGCGGCGGTCTCGATAGCGTTGCGGATCGCGTCGTCGGTGCTGGTGGTGGAGGACCCCACCAGCTCGATGAGCTTGTAGACGTGTTCGGACATGGCTTTTTCTCCTTGGCCGCGCCTCGCTCCTCGACGGTCCCGCGACGGCAGGCGCCGGCGGCGCGGCCAGCCTGTGGGGCAAGTCGCCTGCCAGGGCCGCCCAGTCCGGGCCCGGCGAAGCGGGGGAGGGCACGCTCAAGCGAGCTGGCCGCGAGGCGTGCCGCGCCGATCGGCGCGCAGGCGCACCCAGGGCTGCGCCGCCATCTGCCGGTCCTGCAGCCGCGACAGCAGCGCCAGCGCCAGCACCGCGCCCAGCAGCGCCATGAACATGTCGGCCTGGCTGTCGCCCAGGTCGCCCTGCATGCCCATGAAGTCCTGCAGCGGCTGCTGGAAGAACAGCGCCAGGCGCCATTGCAGGATCTCGTAGCACGCGCTCAGCGCCAGCGCCACGCTGGCCGCGAGCACGGCGGCCGCACTCCGGTGCGTCACCCAGGCGCATCGCAGCAGCAGCTCGCGCACCACCAGCGCCGGCACGAAACCCTGCACGAAGTGGCCCAGCCGGTCATACGGGTTGCGCGAGAGGCCCAGTGCATCGGCCAGCCAGAAGCCCAGCGGTACGCGCTGGAAGCTGTAGGCCGCGCCGGTGAGCACCACCAGCGCGAACAGCGACAGCAGCAGGTAACTCAGCGGCGTCAGCGCAAAGCGCCGATGGCTCAGCACCAGCAGCGCCCCAACCCCGAACACCGGCGCGGCCTCGGCCAGCCAGCCGAGGCGGTCGTAGGGCTGCAGCCCCGAGATGATCAGCGCCAGTCCCACCGCCAATGCGCAGGCGACGGGCACGGCGCTGGGCAGCGAGGAGGCGCGGCTGGGGTACTGCATGGTGGGGGTCTCCGAAAGGCGATCTGTGCCGTCCTGTCAACCCCCCGAGCATTCCAAGTGCCCGCCCCGGGTGGGTGTCCGATCAGTGTCCGCCCAGGCGCTTGTGCAGTTGCTTCAGGAACCACCACACGCCGCCGACCACCGGGGCCACGGCCAGGCCCACCACCACGTCGGCCGGGGGCATGACGCTGGCCAGCGCCGGCACGCCCTTGGCCGCCTTGGCCAGGTAGCCCACCAGCCCCAGCGCGTAATAGCTGATGGCCACCACCGACAGGCCTTCCACCGTCTGCTGCAGCCGCAGCTGCAATTGCTGGCGGTGGGCGAACAGCTTGAACACTTCCTGGTTGGTCGCTTCGCGCTGCACCTCCACGCGCACGCGCGCCAAGCTGACAGCGCGGTTGATGCGGTCGGCCACGTCGGTGAGCCGCGCGTCGGTGCTCTCGCACAGCGCCATGGCCGGTGCGAAGCGGCGGCCGAAGAAGCCCGAGAGCGTCTGCACGCCCTCGATGCGGCGCTCGCGCAGGTCCGCCAGGCGGCGCTGCACGATCTGGTGGTAGGCGCGCGTGGCCGAGAAGCGGTAGCGCGTGCGCGCCGCGCCGTGCTCGATCTCGGCGGCCAGCTTGGTCAGCGTCTCGAACGCGGCGGCGTCGTCGTGCTGGTCGTCGTTGGCCATGGCGTCCACGGTGCGCTGCAGCGTGCGCTCCAGGCTCGCCAGGGCCTGTGCCTCCTTCTGCGCCACCGGGAAGCCCAGCATGGCCAGCATCCGGTAGGTCTCGATCTCGCACAGCCGCTGCGCCTCGCGCGCGGCCTGGTCGGTGGGCAGGCCCATGTCCAGCAGCACGAAGCGCGTGAAGCCGTCGCCGCGCAGGCGCAGGTCGGTGAAGACCACCGCCTGGCCGTCGGCGATGACGGCGCCCAGCAGCGGCGCGCCGTCCTCGCACATGTCGCCGCTGCAGCTGCCCAGCGCGGTGGCGATGCGCCGGCGCAGCCGCGGCAGGTTGTCCTCGTCGGCCCGCAGCAGCAGCACGTGGGCCGCGGCGATCATGGGCGTGCCCTCGGGCGGCGCCAGCGCGCGCACGAAGGCCGCGGGCAACAGCTCGGTGGCCGCGGCGTGTTCCAGCAGGTCGTCCAGCGCGCCGTCCTCGGGGGTGCCGCCGGGCAGGTGCAGCGGGCGGTTGACCTGCCAGCTCACGAACTCGCCGTGGCGCTCGAAGCGCATCTCGAAGCGCGGCGTGCGCAGCACGTGGTGCCGCGCCTGCGGCGGCGGCTCGGGCTCGCCGCAGGCACGGCACAGCTCGGCCAGCGCTCCTTCCGCCAGCGCCGCGCTCATGCCCCACTGGGCCCAGGACGACACGACGCTGGGCGTGCGCACCGGCAGCGCCGGGCGCGCATGCAGCTCGCCGTGCAACTCGGTGTGGCTGCGCGGGAGCCAGGCGGCGGGGGGCGGCGCACTCAGTGCGGGCGAGGCGGGCGAAGACTCGGTCAAGGTGTTCATGCGCTTCAAGGGGGCTGCCAGCGTGCCACTGTAATGGGCGCGCCTGACGGGACCGCGCCGCGCCTTGTCAAGGGGGCTCAGGGGGGCGCCGCTTACACTGGTGGGCTCTTAACTGTCTGCACACTGCAACCGAGGGACATGGAGCTGTTGGCTAGCCTG
The DNA here is from genome assembly GCF_937926365.1 of uncultured Azohydromonas sp. Taxonomy (GTDB): domain Bacteria; phylum Pseudomonadota; class Gammaproteobacteria; order Burkholderiales; family Burkholderiaceae_C; genus Azohydromonas. The sequence continues at coordinate 36,101 of NZ_CALAOH010000017.1, forward strand.
CTGGCGCTGGTGGGCGCGTACCTGCTGGGGTCGCTGTCCTTTGCCGTGATCGTGAGCCGGCTCATGGGCCTGTCGGACCCGCGCAGCTACGGATCGAAGAACCCCGGGGCCACCAACGTGCTGCGCTCGGGCAACCGCAAGGCCGCGGCGCTGACGCTGCTGTTCGATGCGCTCAAGGGCACCGCCGCGGTGCTCATCGCCCAGGCCCTGGCGCCGCGCCTGGGCTTCTCGGACACCACCATTGCCTTCGTCGGCCTGGCGGCCTTCCTCGGCCACCTCTGGCCGGTGTTCTTCCACTTCAAGGGCGGCAAGGGCGTGGCCACGGCGCTGGGCGTGCTGCTGGCGCTCAACCCGCTGCTGGGCCTGGCGACGCTGGCGACCTGGCTGATCGTTGCGTACTTCTTCCGCTACTCGTCGCTGGCGGCCATCGTCGCGGCGCTGTTTGCCCCGTTCTACGAGCTGCTGATCTGGGGCGCGAGCCCCACGGCGCTGGCCGTGGCGGTGATGGGGCTGCTGCTGGTCTGGCGCCACAGCGGCAACATCAAGAAGCTGATGGCCGGCACCGAGAGCCGTATCGGCCAGAAGGCCGCCGCCGCACCGGGCGCGCATGCCGCGCCCGGCCACCACCCCGGCCCCGCGCATCCCCATGCGCCGGGCAAGCACCGCAACAAGCACAAAGGAGCGAAGTGATGGTCCAACGCTACGACGTCGGTTCCCGCCTGTCGGAGATGGCCGTGCACAACGGCACCGTGTACCTGGCCGGCCAGGTGCCCACCGATGCCACCCAGGACATCGGCGGCCAGACCCGCCAGGTGCTGGACCAGATCGACGCGCTGCTGGCGCGCGCCCACACCGACAAGAGCCGGCTGCTGATGGTGCAGATCTTCTTGACGGACCTGGCCGACTTCCCCGGCATGAACGCCGTCTGGGATGAATGGGTGGCCGAAGGCAACGCGCCCCCGCGCGCCACGGTGCAGGCCCAGCTCGCCAACCCGGAGTGGAAGATCGAGATCGTGGCGACGGCCGCGCTCTGACCCTCTGCCGCCCATGAAAACGGCCGCCCTCGGGCGGCCGTTTCGTCTTGCGGCCTGGGTCAGAAATCCAGCCCCAGCTCCGACGCATCCCCCCGCCCTTGCCGCACCAGCACGGGCTCGTCGCCGGAGAGGTCGATCACGGTGGTGGGCGCCATCGGGCAAGCGCCCGAGTCCAGCACGGCCTCGACCTGCTTCTGCAGCCGCTCACGGATCTCCTGCGGGTCGTTCAGCGGATCCTCGTCGCCGGGCAGGATCAGCGTGGTCGCCAGCAGCGGCTGGCCCAGCTGCTCCAGCAGCGCCTGTGTCACGCGGTGCTCGGGTACGCGCAGGCCGATGGTGCGCCGCGAGGGATGGCTCAGCCGGCGCGGCACCTCCTTGGTCGCCTCCAGGATGAAGGTGAAGGGCCCCGGCGTGGCCAGCTTCAGCAGCCGGTACTGATGGTTGTCCACCCGGGCGTAGCTGGCGAGCTCGGAGAGGTCGCGGCACAGCAGCGTGAGGTGGTGCTTCTCGTCCACCTGCCGGATGCGGCGCAGCTTCTCCGCCGCCGCCTTGTCGTCCAGCTGGCACACCAGCGCGTAGCTGGAGTCGGTGGGCACGGCGCAGATGCCGCCGCCTTGCAGCATCTGCGCCGCCTGCTTCAGCAGCCGCGGCTGCGGGTTCTCGGGGTGGAGCTCGAAGTATTGGGACATGCTTTTTGTTGTCGATTCCGTTCGGGCTGAGCTTGTCGAAACCCTGCGGCCCGGCCAAGCTGCTGGCCCTTCGACAAGCTCAGGGCGAACGGAAAGAGGTTTGCGTCAGGGCGTGTGCACCCGCTCGGCCAGCATTTCCCACACCGGGATCAGCTTCGGCGGCAGTAGCGGCAGGGTGCCGATGTCGGTATGGCTTTCGTCGGGACTGTGGAAATCGCTGCCGCGCGAGGCGTAGAGGCCGAGTTCCAGCGCCAGGGCGGCGTACTTGCCGTATTCGTCGGGGCGGTGGCTGCCGGTGACCACTTCCACCCCTTCGCCACCCAGGGACTTGAACTCGCTGAAGAAGGCGTGCTCCTCCAGCGGCGTGAAGTGGTAGCGCCCGGGATGCGCGATGACGGCCATGCCGCCGGCGCCGCGTATCCAGCGCACCGCGTCGGCCAGCGTCGCCCAGCGGTGCGGCACGAAGCCGGGCTTGCCCTCGGCCAGGTAGTGGCGGAAGACCTCCGGCGTGCTGGCGCACACGCCGGTCTCCACCAGGAAGCGCGCGAAGTGCGTGCGCGAGACCAGCTCGGGGTTGCCCGCGTACTTCAGCGCGCCCTCGTAGGCGCCCTCGATACCCACCGCCGCCAGCGCCTGCGCCATCTCGCGCGCGCGCTGGCCGCGCCCGCCGCGTGTGGCCTCCAGGCCCTCGCGCAGCGTCGGATCGTCGATGTCGAAGCCCAGCCCGACGATGTGCACCGTCTTGCCGGCAAAGGTCACCGAGATCTCCACGCCGCTGAGGAAGGGCATTCCCAGCTCCAGCGCCGCGCGGCGCGCGCGGTGCTGGCCGCCGATTTCGTCGTGGTCCGTGAGGGACCACAGCTGCACGCCGTTGGCGTGCGCCCGGGCCGCCACGCCTTCCGGGCTCAACGTGCCGTCGGACACGTCGGAGTGGCAGTGCAGGTCGGCGTTGAGTGCAAGGGCTTCGATCACTGGAGGATTGTAGGCAGCGGGGTCCTGGCGGAACTTACGCGGCTTGGTGGCGCGGATGGCGCCCCGGCCGCGACCGGACCGGGACGCCCGGGCCGCGCTTCAGCGCTGCACCCGCAGGATCTGGCCGGGGTTCTCGTCCGTGATCAGGTACAGCCAGCCATCGGGCCCCTGGCGCACGTCGCGCACCCGCTTGCCCAAGTCGCCGAACAGCCGCTCGCGGGTGGCGACGCCGGTGCCGCCGGGCGTGAGCCGCCACACCGCCCGGTCCAGCATGGCCGCCACGAACAGGCTGCCCTGCCACTCGGGGAACTTGTCGCCCGTGTAGAAGCTGATGCCCCCGGGCGCGATGGAGATGGGCACCCACCAGCTCAGCGGCTGCTGCAGGCCCTCCGCCGCGGAGGCGCCGCCCACGGGGGTGCAGCTGTCCACCGGCGTGGCGCCGTACTCGCAACCGTAGGAGATCAGCGGCCAGCCGTAGTTGAACCCGGGCTGCACGATGTTGATTTCGTCGCCGCCCTGCGGACCGTGCTCCGCTTCCCAGAGCGCGCCGGTGACGGGATGGAAAGCCAGGCCCTGCGGATTGCGGTGGCCGATGCTCCAGATCTCGGGTGCGCCGCTGCCGACGGCGTAGGGGTTGCCCGGTGCCGGTGCACCGTCGGTGGTGATGCGCGCGATCTTGCCGATGCCGCTCGCCGGGTCCTGTGCCTGGCCGCGCGTGCCGGCTTCGAAGCGGTCGCCCAGCGTCACCAGCAGCGCACCGCTGGCATCGAACAGCAGCCGCCCGCCGTAGTTGCGCTCGCCGTTGACCTTCGGCTCCTGGGTGTAGATCTTGCGCCCCTGCTCCAGGCTGGCCAGGTCCGCCGAGAGCTCGGCGCGCCACACCGCCAGGCCGCTGGCGCCGCCGCTGCCTTCCTCGACGTAGCTGAGATAGACGCGCCGGTTGGTGGCGAAGGCCGGGTCCAGCACCACGTCGAACAGGCCGGCCTGCAGCGGAGGGTTCGCGTTCTGGTTGCTGGCGAAGATCCGGGGCAGCCCGGTGATGGGCGCCGAGAGCCTGCTGCCGTCGGCGCTGAGATGGCGCAGCCGCCCGGGCCGCTCCGTCACCAGCATCGACCCGTCCGGCAGGAAGGCCAGGCTCCACGGGTGCACCAGGTTGCCGCGCAACGTCGAAATCTTGGCCGGTCCGGGTTCGGCAGGCGCCGGGGCTGGCGGCGCGGGTTCGGGCGCCGGAGACGGCGTCGCTGGCTCCGGCACGGGCGCCGCAGGTTCGGGCGCCGGAGACGGCGGTACGGACGGCGCGGGGTCCGGCGAGGGTGCGGTCACCGGGGCCCCCACGGGCCCGGCGGTCCCACCGCCGCCACCACCACCGCCACCGCAGCCGGTCGTGGCCAGGGCCACCGCCACGGCGGCGCTCCAGAGCCACTGCACGCGCCGGGGCAGCGAAGAAGCCGATGCGCCCGCATCGGCGCACGCCGGGGCGCGGGGGCAGTCCAGAAGACGGGGAGTATGGTTTTTCATGGCGAGTCCCCTCTCAGCGTGCGATGCGCAGGATGCGGCCGTTGTCCTCGTCGGTCAGCACGATCAGAGCACCGTCGGGCGCTTGCTTCACCTGGCGCATGCGCCGGCCCAGGCCGCGGTACAGGGCCGAGCGCGACACGACCTTGCGGCCATTGATGACCAGGCGCCACAGGGCCTGGTCCTTGAGTGCGGCCACGAAGAGGTTGCCGCGCCATTCGGGGAACATCGCTCCGCTGTAGAAGCCGATGCCGCTGGGCGCGATGGAGGTCGGCACCCACCAGGTCTGCGGTTGCTCCAAGCCGGCTGCGACGCTTTGTCCGCCGACCGGGGTGCAGTTGCCTACCGGAGTGCCGTACTCGCAGCCATAGGAGATGCGTGGCCAGCCGTAATGCTGGCCGCGCTCGATGACATTGACCTCGTCACCACCCTGCGGCCCGTGCTCGGCCGCCCACAGGTCACCCGTGAAGGGGTTCACTGCCAAGCCCTGCGGGTTGCGGTGGCCGCGGCTCCAGATCTCGGGCCGCGCACCGGCCTGGCCGAACCAGGGGTTGTCCGCCGGCACACTGCCGTCGCGGTTGATGCGCACGATCTTGCCGTGGTGCGAGCCCAGCCACTGCGCCTTGAGGCGCTGGCCGCTGGTGAAATGGTCGCCCAGCGTGACGAAGAGCTTGTTGCCGTTCAGCGCCATGCGCCCACCGTAGTTGGCGACGCTGACGCCGACCGGTACCTTGGGCGCGGCGCGGAAGATCACGCGCAGGTCGCGCAGGCTGTTGTTCACCAGCCGTGCGCGCGCCACGGCGATGCCCACGGCGTTGTACTGCGGCCCGGTGCCGCGCTCGGTGTAGCTGAGGTAGACCCAGTTGTCGCCGCCGAGCTGCTCCGTGAGCACGTCCAGCATGCCGCCCTGTCCACCGACGAAGATGCGCGGCGGCAGCCCGGTGATGTTGACGATGCTGTTGCCGTTGGCGCTGATGCGGCGCAACCGCCCCGCGCGCTCGGTCACGAGCATGCTGCCGTCACCCAGGAAATCCACCCCCCAGGGATGGTTGAGCCCGGTACGCAGCGTTTGCGCGGCCGGTAGCGTCTCGGCCGCAGCTTCGGCTGCGTGCTCCAGGGCCATCGGCGCCTCGGTGGCACTGCCAGCATCGCCCCCACCGCCGCAGCCCGGCAGCATTGCCGCCAAGCCCGCCATTCCACCCCAACCGGCGAACCGGTTGAGCGCTTGGCGCCGCGAGCAATTCGCGGCCAGCACGGACTCACCCGCGCATTGCAGATCACGCATACGCACCTCAACGACGTTTTTTCCGAACACGCTGTCCGTCCGGGGCCGCTTCGTGTGGCGGTAGGACGACATGCGTTTTCAGCAGTTGACGTGCCCAGCGTGGGGCTTGCCCACGGGCGCGACGCAGCCGGTGCCGCGGCCTGGGACCGCGGGCCGCGCCGCGGTCGCTCAGGGCGCGCGGCGTGCGCCCTTGCGGTGGGACGACCTGTGGCGCAGGGCCACCGCGGCGCCCAGCGCCGCCCCCACCAGCGCCAGCGAGCCGGGCTCGGGAACGGCGTGGCTTTGCGGGGGCGAAACCAGCCCGCCGGCGGGCTCCGACAGGCCACCCTGGGGCGAGGAATTGAAGCCGCCGTCGCCCGCCGGACGCACGTAGACGCTCAGGTGCGAGAGGTCCTGGCGCACGCCATTGACGTTGAAGGAGGGCGAGAGCCAGGTGCCGCCGCCGGAACCGTCGAAGGCGACATCGTGAAAGTAGTAAAGGCCGTAGCCGTTGCCGGACTTCAGCGCGACCACCATGTCGAGCAGGACCGGGTCGGTACCCATCCCGGTGCCCGTGAGCGTCCAGTGGCCTGCGGGGGCCTGGGCGCCCGCGTCCACGGAGAACCTGATGCCCAGCACCTGGTTGGACACGTTGTTGCCCCCGGTGTTGTCCTTGGCCGCCAACATCCAGCCGCTGCCCCAGCTCAGGCCCAGGTCGTCGATGCCCTTGTCGTTGCCGGGGACCAGGCCGTAGAAGTCGTTGGCCGCGGCCAGCTCGGTGTACGCATCGGCGCCGTAGGTCATGCCGCTGCTGTCGGGTACGGCACCTTCGCCTGCCGCGCCGCTGTCATTGGGAACATCGCTCCAACCGGGCGAGGCGTTGTTGCCGTTGCCCTGGCCATTGCCCTGGCCCTGGCCCTTGCCCTGGCCCTTGCCGTGACCCTGACCGGTGGAGGTGGCGGCGCTGGACGGGGGGATGCTGGAAGCGTTGACGGTGCCGGAGGCCATGAGAGGCGCCGCATGCACCGAGATGGCGGCACTGCCGAGAAGGGCTGCACCGAGAAGCCAACTGGCCTTCCGCTGGATGCCCATGACCTGCCTCGATTTCCTGCTGCTACTACGCCCTGTTTATCGGCAGGGCAGCAGGCGGCTTGATGGGGCAGGCTTCGCGGGGCTTGATTCCTGTCAAGAAAACGGGTTTTCCCTGGTCGGGCCGGCCCCGTCCCGCACGAGGCCGCAGCCCGGGCGTCTCAAGCCTGCGCCTGCACTTCCATCTGCAGCCGCTGCTGTCCCTGCCAGACGTCCAGCCTGACGCGGTAGGCCAGCCGCACGGTGCCGGGCAGGGGTGTGACGTGGTTGAACCAGATCGCGTCGCGCAGCACGCCGTGCAGCTTCAAGCGCAGCTTCAGGTGGCGCTCGCCCACCAGGCGCTGCGCCACCACCTGCACCTCGTCGCAGAACAGCGGTGCGTCGAAGGCTTGGCCCCACACCTGCGCCTCCAGCGCCTGCACGGTGGGAGCGTCGAACCACTGCGGTGGCAGCGGCCCGTCCACGGGCAGCCGGCGCTGCAGCGTTGCGGCGTCGAGCTGCTCCTCGGCCACCGTCACCAGCAGTTGCGCGAAGCGCGGGAAGTCGCCCTCCGCCAGCGTGCAGCCCGCCGCCATCGCGTGGCCGCCGAACTTCAGCAGCAGCCCCGGCGCGCGCTTGCTCACCAGGTCCAGCGCGTCACGCAGGTGGAAGCCCGGGATGGATCGGCCCGAGCCCTTGAGCAGCCCGTCCTGGCCGCGCGCGAAGACGAAGGTGGGACGGTGCAGCCGCTCCTTGAGCCGCCCGGCCACGATGCCGACCACGCCCTCGTGGAAGTCGGGGTCGTACAGCGCCACGGCGGCCGGGGAGTCGGTGGACTCGCCTTCGGGCGCGAGCTGCACCAGCAGGTGCTCGGCCTGCTCGCGCATGCCGGCCTCCACCTCGCGGCGCTCGCGGTTGATGGCATCGAGTTGCTGCGCCAGCTCGCGCGCGCGCGCCGGGTCGTCGGTGAGCAGGCACTCGATGCCCAGCGTCATGTCCGCCAGCCGCCCGGCAGCGTTGACGCGCGGGCCCAGCGCGAAGCCGAAGTCGAAGGCGCTGGCGCGCAGCGGGTCGCGCCCGGCCGCGCTGAACAGTGCCTCGATGCCCGGCTGCATGCGCCCGGCGCGGATGCGCTTGAGGCCCTGCGACACCAGGCGGCGGTTGTTGGCGTCGAGCTTCACCACGTCGGCGACGGTGCCCAGGGCGACGAGGTCGAGCAGGGTGTCCAGCTTGGGCTGCGTCTTGAGGTCGAAGCGGCCACGCGTGCGCAACTCGGCCCGCAGTGCCAGCAGCACGTAGAACATCACGCCCACGCCCGCCAGCGACTTGCTCTCGAAGCCGCAGCCGGGCTGGCTGGGATTCACGATGACGTTGGCCTCGGGCAGCAGCACCTGGCCGGCTTCGACGGCGGGGAGGTGGTGGTCGGTCACCAGCACGTCGATGCCGAGCTGGCGCGCATGCGCCACGCCCGCGAGGCTGGCGATGCCGTTGTCCACCGTCACCAGCAGGTCCGGCCGCAGTGGCCGCGCCAGGTCCACGATGGTCGGGCTCAGGCCGTAGCCGTGCACGGCCCGGTCGGGCACCACGTAGCACAGCGAATCGGACGCGGCGCCGAGCATGCGCAGGCCGCGCAGGGCGACGGCGCAGGCGGTGGCGCCGTCGCAGTCGTAGTCGGCCACGATGCAGATGCGCCGCCCGCCCTCCAGGGCGTCAGCCAGCAGCGTGGCGGCCTCGGCGCTGCCGCGCAGCGTGGCCGGCGGCAGCAGGCGGCCGAGGGCGTCGTCCAGCTCCTCGGCGGCGCGCACGCCGCGCGCGGCGAACAGCCGCGCCAGCAGCGGGTGCACGCCGGCCTGCTCCAGCGCGTGCACCGCGCGCGGCGGCACGTCGCGCAACTCCAGCACGGGTTCGGTCATAGGCCCTCCAGCAGCGTGCCGGCGCGCCCGGTGCGCGTGCCGCCCAGGAGTTGCCACCAGCGCCGGGGCTGCGGCTGCAGCGTCAGCGCGCTGCGCTCGCCGCACAGCACCAGGGTGCCTGCGCCGGCCTGCGCCAGCGGGGCGATGTGCTCCTCGTCCAGCGCGGTCCAGTCCTCGCGCCAGGCGTCCCAGTCCTCGTTGAGCGCGGGCGTGCGCAGCCGCTCGTCCACGCGCACGGAAGCTTCGTCGCGCGCGGGCTGGGCCGTGCCGCAGCCGCTGAGCCACGCCCCGTTGACGGGGAGCTCGCCGCGCGCCTCGCGCGCCTCGTTGACCGGGTGGCTGAAGAACATCATCTGCACCTCGTTGAGCAGGCGGCGCAGCAGCCGCGGCTGCTCGGGCAGGTCGCGGTGCAGCGCGTGGCCGATGAGACGGTCCGGCGCCGCCGTGGGCAGCTGCTCCAGCAGCGGGTGGGTGATCAGCCAGTTCAGCGGCCCGTGCCAGTGCAGCTCGAAGCCCTCGGAGACGAAGAGCTCGCCCACGGCCTCGAACAGGCGGCGCGACTCGTCCCCGGCTAGGTTCAGCAGGGCCGGATCGGTGAGGCCGATGTGGTCGCTGCCCAGCAGCAGGTGCACGGGCGTGAGGCGGCCCCAGGGGCGCTGCGGCGGCAGCCCGGCTGCGGCGGCGTCGTGCGCGGCCCAGGGAATCAGCCCGTCCTGCACCTCCCAGCCCAGTGAGCGCGCCAGCGCGCGCTCGTGCGGCGGCGACAGCGAGGCCTCGTCCCCATCGTCGCGCGCGGTCTCGCGCCAGCGCGAGAGCAGGGCATCCAGGTGCGGCAGCCGCAACGACTGCAAGGCTTGCCGGCCGGCTTCGGACAAGGGCGCGGCGAAGGGAATCAGCAAATGCATGGACGGAATTATCCGGGGCGGCTTCGGGCGGGGGCCGTGCCGAGGGTGTGCGGCTGTGGCCGTGAGCTGGTCTGTACCGTTAACCACTCGGTCATCCCCGCGCAGGTGCACTGCTGTCTGGGAATGACGAAGTAGCGGGGGGGGGGGGGCGCCAGCTCGCGGCTGCATCGATCTCGTATGCACGGCTCGTTGGCTGCGCACCGGCCACGCCCGCCCGCGCCGCTACGATGCCGCCCCATGCAAATGCCTTACGAGTGGCAGATCGGCTGGCGCTACACGCGCGCCGGTCGGGCCGGGCGGCGAAACCGCTTCATCTCATTCATCTCCGGCGTCTCCATGCTCGGCATCGGGCTGGGCGTGGCGGCGCTGATCATCGTGCTGTCGGTGATGAATGGCTTCCAGAAGGAAGTGCGCGACCGCATGCTCAGCGTCATTTCGCACGTCGAGGTGCTGGAGCCAGGCGGTGCCGCGCTGCCCGACTGGCGCGCCGTGGCCGCGCAGGCCCGGCAGCAGCCGCAGGTGCAGGGCGCGGCGCCCTTCATCGCCACGCAGGCGCTGCTGGCGCGCGGCGACAACATGCGCGGCGTGCTGGTGCGCGGCATCGAGCCGGCCGAGGAGGCCACCGTCACGCCGCTGGCGGCACGGCTGCGCGACACCACGCTGGCGCGGCTGCAGCCCGGCGCCTGGCAGATCGTGCTGGGCGCCGAGCTGGCCCGGCAGCTCGGCGTGGCCCCGGGCGACAGCGTCACGCTCGTCGCCCCGGGCGGCCAGGTCACGCCCGCCGGCGTGGTGCCGCGCTTTCGCGCCTTCACGGTGGCGGGCACCTTCTCCGCCGGCCACTACGAGTACGACAGCGCGCTGGCGCTGATCCACCTGGAGGACGCGGCGCGGCTGTTCCGCGTCGAGGGGCCCACCGGCGTGCAGCTGCGCCTGGCCGACGTCAACGAGGCGCGCGCCGTGGCGCAGCAGCTCGGCGCCTCGATGCCGCAGCTGCTCGTGCGCGACTGGACCCGCACCAACGCCGCCTGGTTCGACGCGGTGCAGATCGAGAAGCGGCTGATGTTCATCATCCTCACGCTCATCGTCGCGGTGGCGGCTTTCAACCTGGTCTCCACGCTCGTGATGACCGTCACCGACAAGCGCGCCGACATCGCCATCCTGCGCACCCTGGGCGCGAGCCCGCGCTCGATCATGGGCATCTTCGTGGTGCAGGGCGCCGCGGCCGGGATCATCGGCACCCTGGGCGGCACGGCGCTGGGGCTGCTGGTGGCGCTGAACGTGGGCACCATCGTCCCGGCCATCGAGCGCATGCTCAACGTCAACTTCCTGCCCGGCAGTATTTACGTCATCAACCACATGCCCAGCGACCCGCAGCGCGGCGACATCATTCCCATCGTCCTCATCTCCCTGCTGCTGGCCCTGCTGGCCACGCTGTACCCGAGCTGGCGCGCCAGCCGCGTCAACCCGGCGGAGGCGCTGCGCTATGAGTGAGGCCTTCACCGCCCGGGCCCAGGCGCCGGCCGCCGCGGGTGTCCCGGCCCCCGGCGAGGCGGTGCTGTCGTGCGCCGGGCTGTCCAAGCGATTCCATGACGGCACGCTGGACGTGCAGGTGCTGCGCGACGTCACGCTGCAGGTGCAGTGCGCGCACACGCTGGCCATCGTCGGCGCCTCCGGCTCGGGCAAGAGCACGCTGCTGCACCTGCTCGGCGGGCTGGACGCGCCCAGCAGCGGGCGCGTGCAACTGCTGGGCCGCGACTTCGCGGCCATGAACGCCGCCGAGCAGGGCCGCTGGCGCAACGCGCACCTGGGCTTCATCTACCAGTTCCACCACCTGCTGCCGGAGTTCACGGCGCTGGACAACGTCGCCATGCCGCTGCGCGTGCGCCGCATGGCGCTGGAGCCCGCGCGCGAACAGGCGCGGCAGATGCTCGCGCGCGTGGGACTGGCGCAGCGCGTGCAGCACCGGCCCAGCGAGCTCTCCGGCGGCGAGCGTCAGCGCGTGGCGATCGCTCGCGCGCTGGTGGCGCAGCCGGCCTGCGTGCTGGCCGACGAGCCCACCGGCAACCTCGACCGCGACACCGCCGACGCGGTGTTCGCGCTGATGCTGGAGCTCGCGCGCGAGCGCGGCACGGCCTTCGTGCTGGTCACGCACGACGAGCGCCTGGCCGCGCGTTGTGACCAGGCGCTGCGCCTGATCCAGGGCGTGCTGCAGCCCTCCTGAAGGCCAAAGGAGGCCCGGGATTTGCCTGCTAGGGCTACTCCCGATTCACAAGTCCCCCTCCACGGACTTGGCAACCGGGACGAACCAATGTCGGTTCATGCGGGTCTAAGAAGACCGGCCTTACAGGAGGATCGTTGTGAAAGTTCTTGCCATCACTTCCTTGGTCGTCGCCGCGCTGGGGGCCTCGTCGGCCATGGCGCAAAGCCAACCCCTGACACGTGATGAAGTCCGGGCGGACCTGACCCAGGCCCGTTCCAGCGGCGCGCTGGAGCGCACCGACCATAACTACGGCACCTGGTGGGCGGACAACCCGTCTTCGCCCAACTACAGCCAGAGCTACAGCACGGGCCCCGCGATCAGCGACACCGGCATGGCCAGCAGCTCGCCCATGTCCTACGACAGCAGCAGCATGGGCGCGGCGGGCCGCAGCTATGACGGCAGCACCAGCGGCGGCCCCGCCAGCCGCGCGGACGTGGCCGCCGACCGCGACAGCGCCTTGCGCAGCGGGCGCTGGATCTTCAATGACCTCGACGGCGTGCAGCGCCTCGAACCGGGCTGGAACAGCCACGCGGGCCACGTCTACATGGGCCCGGCCGACAGCTACTGAGTCCGGCTGAGAGCGCGCCGGCCCGGCCGCCCACCGCCGGGGAAACCGGGCTGGCCCCGGGGCCGTAAGGTCCTCGTCCCGGGCGGTAACTCCGGGCTCTCACAATGGGGACGTGAAGCCGTCCCCGCGATTTCCGCACAGCCTGCCCGCCGCCGCGCTGCGGGTGCTTCTTCTGGTCTTGCTGCTCGCCTTGCCCGTCGCGCCGGTCCTGGCCGCCGCGCCGGAGCCGGACGCGGGCAGCGCGGCCCCCACCTCCGGGGCGCCCGGCCTGGGCCAGCCCGGCGAGCCGGTGGCGCTGGTGGTGGGCTACCAGCCTTACTTCACGTCCGCCTGGTCCGCGCTGGTGATGCGCGGCAAGCGCTTCCATGAGCGCTACCTGCCCAAGGGCTCGACGGTGGAGTTCGAACCGGCACTGCAGGGCCGCAAGATCGCCGCGGCGATGCAGTCGGGCCGCATGCACCTGGGTTACATGGGGCCGGTGTCGGCGCTGGTGGCTGCGGCGCGCTCCGAGGGCCAGCCCGGCGAGCTGCGGCTGGTGGCCGTGCTGGGCCTGGGCTACGACCAGTGCAACGTGCTGCTGGCACGCGTCGGCGGGCCGGCGACGCTGAAGGCGCTGCAAGGCAGCCGCCTGGCCGCGCCGCGAGACAGCTGCGCCGACCGCTTCGCCCGCGAGCTGCTGCGCGAGCGCAGCCTCTCCCCGGCCACGTACCTGGGCCAGAACATCGAACAGATCGCCAACGGCCTGCGCGCCGGGCGCCTGGACGCCGCGGCGGTGTGGGAGCCCGTGGCCACGCGGCTGGAGCAGGAAGGCGTGGCGCGGCGCATCGGCAGCGGGCGCGAGCTGGGGCAGGTGGATGGGGGCTTCCTCGTCATGCGCGCGGAGCTGCTGGAGCGCCGCCCGGACGTGGCCCAGGCCTGGCTGCAGGCCGAGCTGGACGCGCAGCGTTTCCTGGCCGACCCGGCCAATGCCGAGGAGATCGTGCGTCTGGCGCTGGCGCAGACCGCCGGCTTCGACGACGCGACGCTGTGGAACGCGTTCTACGCCGCGGCCGAGGCCGATGCGCAGGTGCCGCGCATGACGCTGCCCTTCGTCTTCGACGAGGCGGCGCGGCGCCTCCTGGCCGACACCATGGCCTACCTGCATGGCGCGGGGCAGGTGCCGTCGGACGTGCTGCCGCCCCGCGCGCTGGCGGTGGAGCCGGCGCAGGCGGTGCTGCGCGGGCGCGGCCTGGCCTCGCCCGTGGGCCGCGTGATGCCGCAGCCCGCGCGCGCCGTCGGCGAGCTGCCCGAAGGGCGCGTGCGCATCACGGTGCGCGAGGGCGGCTGGGGCAACGCCAACACACGCGACATCCGCGACGTGCTGGCGGCCGTGGCGCGCGAGCTGCAGGAGCGCATCCCGGGCCGGCCGCTGGCGCCGATCGTGGTGTCGCACTCCAGGCGCTCGCCCATCTCGCTCTACGAGCGCGGCCCGCGCGGCGAGTACCAGGTACAGCTCACGGCGCGCGACGACCGCTGGGCCGGCTACGTGTACGAGTTCGCGCACGAGTTCTGTCACATCCTGGGCAATTACGACCGCCATCCGCACTTCCAGGGCGCGGGCGCGCACCAGTGGTTCGAGGAGGCGCTGTGCGAGGTGTCCTCGCTCTACACGCTGCAGCGCTTTGCGGTGGAGTGGCAGGTCAAGCCGCCCAGCCCGCGGCTGCAGGCCTATGCCCAGGAACTGCAGGCCAGCGCCGACCGCTTCCTGGCCGAGAAGCACCGACGCCTGGCGCCGGGCCAGACCCTGGCGGCCTGGTACGCCGAGAACGCGCAGCGCCTGCGCGGTGGCGCCTACGACCGGGACCGCAACGAGGTCGTGGCCACGCTGCTGCTGCCGCTGTTCGACGAGAACCCGGAGCTGTGGGAAGCGCTGGGCTACCTCAACCTCGAGGCCCCGGGCGGCAGTTTCGAGCAGTACCTGCGCACCTGGCATGACAACGCGCCGCCCGAGCTGCGCGACAGCATCAGCTACGTGATGGCGCTGTTCTTCGGCCCTGGCGCTGGACGGCGCGACGCGGCCCCGCACATCGAGTTCACGGTGCCTTACGGGCTGAATTCCGGGCCGGACGGCATTGCGCGGCTGCTGGCGCGGCTGCTGGAGCCGGCGCTGGGCGCGGCCATCGAACTGGCCAACGTGCCCGGCGCCTCGGGCAACACGGGGCTCACGCGCTTGCTGGCGACCGGCGACCCGGCCAATGCGCTGGCCATCATTGGCGGCAGCACGGTGTGGGTGTGGGCGGGCGGCACGGGCACGGTGGAGCCGCGGCTGTTCGAGGTGCTGGGCGTGGTTTCCACCTTCGAGTCCTTCCTGTTCGCGCCGGCCGACAGCCCCTTCCGCAGCTTGCAGGACGTGCTGGACTTCGCCAGCAAGAACCCCGACCGCCTGCGCGTGGCGAGCTCCGGCGCGGGCGGGCGCGACGAGCTGGCGATCCGGGCCCTGGGCGCGCAGGGGGCGCGGCTGCTCAACGTGCCGGTGTCCAAGCACGATGAGCGCGTCGCGGCGGTGCTGGACAAGCGCGTGGAGCTGCTGTTCGAGGAGCCGGGCGACGTGGCGGAGCTGCTGGAGCAGGGCAGGCTGCGGCCGCTGGCGGTGCTGGCGGCGCGGCGCGACCCGGCCTTCCCGGAGGTGCCGGCGGCGCAGGAACTGGGCTTCGACCTGCGGCCCTTCACCAGCTTCCGCGCGGTGGTGGCCAATGCGTCCATGGCACCGCAGCGGGTGCGGGCGCTGCGCCAGGAGCTCGCCCGCGTGCTGCAGAGCCCCGACTGGCGCGACTACTGCCGCCACCTGCTGAGCTGCGCCGACCCGCTGACCGAGGAGCAGACGCGCACGTACCTGCAGCGCTACTACGAGGCGGCGAAGGCGTACCGGGCGCAGTTGCCGCGGTGAGGAGTGGTCCCCAAAAGACCGGCGCGCCCCGCGGGGCGCGCCGGTCACGTCATCGGGAAGGCCGCAGGCTCAGGCCACGCGTCCGAACCACCACAGCGACAGCCCCGCCGCGGCCAGGGCCAGCGCGGCGCCCAGGATGGCGAAGAGGGCGGTGATCTCGGTTTCCTTCTTCTCCATCACCAGGCGCGAGGACAGCGTCTGGTACACCTTCTTCAGGTCGGCCGCGGTGCCGGCGTAGAAATACTCGGCGCGGGTGAGGTCGGCGATGGTCTTGAGCGTTTCCTCGTCCAGCCGCACCCGCATGCTCCAGCCCTCGAAGCCGATGGTGTCGCCCTCCTTGGTGCCGATGCCCACGGTGTAGACGCGCACCCCGCGCTCGGCAGCCATGCGGGCCGATTCCACCGGATCCGGCCCCGTGGTGCGCTGGCCGTCGGTGAGCAGGATGACGGCCGCCGAGGCGTAGCTGCCGGGCTCCACGGGCTTGAAGTCACGCTGCTTGTTTTCCTCGTTGTTCTCGCCCAGCGTCTGGGGCGCCATCGGGCGCTGCCCGGTGACCTGGCTCAGGTCGATACCCGCGTCCGGGAAGATGGTGGCCAGCGACAGCACGATGCCACTGCCGATGGCCGTGGCGCGCTGGAGCTGGAAGCGGTCGATGGCGGCCACCACGTCCTCGCGGCTGAAGGTGGGCGCCTGCACCACCGCGGCCGTGCCGGCGAAGCTCACCACGCCCACGCGCACGTCGCGCGGCAGGTCGGCCAGGAAGGCCTTGGCCGCGCTCTGCGCCGCCACCAGCCGCGTGGGCTGCACGTCGGCGGCGCGCATGCTGCCGGAGACGTCCATGGCCAGGATGATGGTCTGCTCGGCCAGCGGCAGCGTCATCACCGCCGTGGGCCGTGCCGAGGCCAGCAGCAGCGTGCCCAGCGACAGCAGCAGCAGCACCGGCGGCACGTGGCGTTTCCAGGTGCCGCCGCGGCCCAGCGCCTGCTTCACCAGCCCCAGGTCGGCATAGGGCAAGACCACCTGCTTGCGCCGGCGCAGCAGCCACAGGTACAGCAGCACCAGCAGCGGCAGCAGCAGCAGCGTCCACAGCAGCGAGGGCCACAGGAAATTCATCATGGCGACTCCCAGCAATCCCGGTGGTTCTAAATGACATGGGGCCGCGGCGCCACGCTGCCGGCGGCCAGTCGGCTGCGCTGGCGCCGCAGGTGTACGAAGCGCACGATCGCGGCGGCCAGGTCCTCGTCGCTGGCCAGCTCCAGCGTGTCCACGCCGGCCTGCGCCAGGCCGGTGCGCAACTCGGCTTCGCGCCGCCGCGCCACGTTGGCGAAGCGCTGGCGAAAGCCTCTGGAATGCGTGTCCACCATCAGTTGCTCGCCGGTCTCGGCGTCCTGGATGTAGACCATGCCCAGGTCGGGCAGCTCCAGCTCCAGCGGGTCGTACAGCCGCACCGCGATCACCTCGTGGCGCAGCGCCAGCGCCGACAGCGGCTCGCTCCAGCCCGGCTCGCTGAAGAAGTCCGACAGCACGAACACCAGCGAGCGCCGGCGCAGCTGCTGCAGCGCGCCTTGCAGCAGCTCGTGCAGCCGCGTGCCCTGCGGCATGGCCACCGGCTCGGGGCGGTTCATGAGCCGCTGCAGCAGCTCCAGCACCTGCAGCCGCCCGCTGCGCGCGGGCAGCACGGTGTCCACGCGGCTGCCGTAGAGCAGGGCGCCGACGCGGTTGCCCCGGCGCGCCAGCAGCCGCGCGATCACGGCGGTGAAGTCGATGCCTATCTGCGCCTTGCTGCGCCGGCGCGAGCCGAAGTGCACCGAGGGGCTGAGGTCGAGCAGGAACCAGGCGGCGATGTCGCGGTCCTCGGTGTACTCGCGCACGTAGGGCTGCTGCAGCCGCGCCGTGACGTTCCAGTCGATGCGGCGCACGTCGTCGTGGTGCTGGTACTCGCGCAGGTCCGCCAGGTCCAGCCCCTCGCCGCGGAAGAGGGTGCGGTAATCGCCCTGCAGCCAGCCGTCGAGGCGGCGGATGGTGCTCCACTCCAGGCGCCGCAGCAGCGCCTCGGCGTTGGCACCGGGCAGGGCGTTCATCCCCGTTCGCTCAGCCTCCACCCCCGTTCGCCCTGAGCCTGTCGAAGGGCCTGCCGCCCGGCCGGGACGCGGGGCTTCGATAGGCTCAGCCCGAGCGGCATCCTTTTTCACGGCTTCAGCCATTGGCGGCGAGCTGGACACGGGCTTCCAGCGGTTTGTCGGGCGCGGGCAGCTTCTGCATCAGCTTGCCGATGATGGTGTCGGGCGTGATGCCCTCGGCCAGCGCCTCGTAGCTCAGCGTCAGGCGGTGGCGCAGCACGTCGGCGGCCAGGTCCACCATGTCCTCGGGCAGCACGTAGCCGCGCCCGCGCAGGAAGGCCAGCGCGCGCGCGCCCTCGACCAGGTTGATGGTGGCGCGCGGGCTGGCGCCGAAGGTGATGTAGCGCCCCATGTCGCCCAGCCCCGCGCGCGCCGGGTCGCGCGTGGCGGCCACGAGCTTGACGGCGTACTGCATCAGCGAGGGGTCCACGTACAGGCTGCGGCAGGCCTGCTGCAGCCCGGCGAGCTGCAGCGTGGTGGCCACCGGCTGCACTTCCACCGGCGCGCCGGTGACGCGCTCGACGATGACGAACTCCTCTTCCTCGGTGGGGTAGTCCACCAGCACCTTCATCATGAAGCGGTCCACCTGCGCCTCGGGCAGCGGGTAGGTGCCTTCGGTTTCGATGGGGTTCTGCGTCGCCATCACCAGGAAGGGCTCGGGCACGCGGTGCGTGGTGCCGGCGATGGTGACCTGGCGCTCCTGCATCACCTCCAGCAGCGCGCTCTGCACCTTGGCCGGCGCGCGGTTGATCTCGTCGGCCAGCAGCAGGTTGGTGAACACCGGGCCCAGCGTGGTGCTGAAGTCGCCGCTCTTCTGGTTGTAGATGCGCGTGCCCACCAGGTCGGCGGGCACGAGGTCGGGCGTGAACTGGATGCGCTTGAACTGCCCGCGCAGCGTCTGCGACAGGGTCTTGACGGTGAGTGTCTTGGCCAGGCCGGGGACGCCCTCCACCAGCAGGTGGCCCTGCGCGAGCATGGCCACCAGCACACGCTCCAGGAAGCGGTCTTGGCCCACCACCACGCGCTTGACTTCGTAGAGCACGCGCTCCATTAGGGCCGCGGTTTCGCTGTTGCTGCCGTGCATTCGAATCCTCCCGTCGGGAAATGGATGTGGTGGGAAAGCCGGTTGAGGAAGCGGGCCGGCGCCACCGCGGCCGGCCCGCGTGGGGGCGTCAGAACGGCGGCAGCCCGGCGCCGCCGGCGGCGTTCTCGATCGGCACGGCGAAGCCGATGCCCACGAAAAAGCGCTGCTGTACCGGGTTGAGGATGGCGGTGACGATGCCCACCACCTCGCCGTCGTCGGTGACCAGCGGGCCGCCGGAACTGCCCGGGTTGGCCATGGCATCGAACTGGATCAGGTTGGAGAGCACCTGCTTGCCTTCGGGCGAGCGGAACTCGCGCTTGAGCCCGGAAACCACGCCCGCCGACACCGAGGGCCCGATGCCGAAGGGGAAGCCCACGGCCGTGACACGGTCGCCGGGCTTGAGGTCGGCGGTGGAGCGCAGCGTGGCGGCCTGCAGGTCGTCGGGGATGCGCTGCGCGCGCAGCACCGCCAGGTCGTTCTCGGGCATGACGTTGACCACCGTGGCCTCCGACTCCAGCCCGTCGGAGAACACCACCTGCACCCGCCGCGCGCCGCTGACCACGTGCAGGTTGGTCAGGATCAGCCCGCTGTCCACGATCACCACGCCGCTGCCCACGCCGACCTCGTTGCCATGGGCCGGGCTGTCGCCGCCCACGCCCTTCTTGCCCGGGTCGGGCTTGGCCACGCCGTTGCTCGGCCCGCTCCCGGCGGCGGCGTCGGCCGGGCCGTCGTCGTCCAGCCCCACCACGCGCACCACCGAGCCGCGGATCTTGTCGAAGGCCTTGGCGGTGGGCGAGGGCAGCGGCTGGGTTTCGAGCGCCTTGCGTACCGCGGCGTCGATGTGCTTTTGCGTGATCACTTGCGCCGCTGGGCGCGAGGCCTCCCACAGCACCACCGGTCCACCCAGCAGCAGCGCGCCGGCCAGCGCCCAGCCCCAGGCCGGCAGCGCCAGGGCACGGCGCCGCTTGGGCGTCAAGGACTTGGTGGCGTCGGGAGAGGCGGGCGGGGAGGCGGCCGTCGCGGCGGCGGGGGCTGCGGAGGCCTGGGCCGGGGGTGCGGCGGCCGGCTGGCCGGGCATGGGTTCAGTCCGATCCACCTCCGGCGGGCGCACCCGGCTGGAGTGGCTGTAAAGCGGTGTCCGGTTCGACCTGCGCCCGTTCATCTGCGCCCCCTGCTGTGCAGCAATGCGGCCCCACGGTAGCACGATCCTCGCTCAGGCATCATGGGGCGCATGGGTTACGCCGCTTTGCCGTGGGTTGACACCCACTGTCATCTGGATGCCGACGAATTCGAAGCCGATCGCGACGCGGTGGTGCAACGCGCACGCGATGCTTCCATCCAGCAAATCGTGCTCCCGGCGGTGGCGCCGGCGAACTTCGAAACCGTGCGCGCGCTGGCCCAGTCCCACGGTCTGGGCTACGCGCTGGGCATCCATCCTATGTATGTGCAAGGCGCCGGCGCGCAGGCGCTGCAGGCCCTGCGGGAGTCCTTGCGGCAGCACCGCGGCGACCCGCGCCTGGTGGCCGTGGGCGAGATCGGGCTGGACTTCTTCGTGCCCGGCCTGGACCGCGCGCTGCAGGAAGAAGTGCTGGCCGGGCAGCTGGCGCTGGCGCGCGAGCACGGGCTGCCGGTGCTGCTGCACAGCCGCCGCGCGGTGGACCGGCTGCTGATGCACCTGCGCCGCGCCGGCGTGACCGGCGGCATCGCGCACGCCTTCAACGGCAGCGCGCAGCAGGCGCGCGCCTTCTTGGACCTGGGCTTCAGGCTGGGCTTCGGCGGGGCCATGACCTTCGAGCGCGCGCTGCAGATCCGGCGCCTGGCCGCCGAGCTGCCGGCCGACGCGCTGGTGCTGGAGACCGACGCGCCCGACATTCCGCCGCAGTGGCTCTACCGCAAGGCCGCCGAGCGCGCCGAAGGTGCGGCCATCGGCGCGCGCAACGAGCCGGCCGAGCTGCCGCGCATCGCGCTGGCGCTGGCCGCGCTGCGCGGCTGGTCGGCCGAGGAAACCGCGGCCGTGACCGCCGCCAACGCCCGGGCCGCACTGCCGCGGCTCGCGCCGCTGATGCCCTGAGCCCGGCACCCCGTCCCGGCAAGGCACACTCGCGGCCCTTTTCCCTATACAGCGCAGCGAGATCCCACCACATGGCCAGCAAGAAGACCCCGGCACGCCAGGCGCAGGCCGGCGCCACCATTTCCGAGTACGCCGGCGTGCGCTACCTGCACCTGGGCACGGAGTGGGTGCAGGGCGCGATGCGCGTGCGCAAGCCGCAGCAGATCGAACTCGAATACGTGCAGCGCATGATGGCCTGGATGCTGTGGCGCCCCAGCGCCGAAGTCGCGCAGGGGCAGGCGGTGCAGCTGGGCCTGGGCGCCGGTGCCATCACCCGCTTCTGCCACCAGGCGCTCAGGATGAAGACCACCGCCGTGGAGCTCAACGCCACCGTCATCGACGCCTGCAAGCTGTGGTTCCACCTGCCCGATGACGACGCGCGGCTGACGGTGCTGCACGAGGATGCCGCGCGCTGGGTGGCCGACCCGGCGCACCTGGGCACGGTGCAGGTGCTCAACGTGGACCTCTACGACCACGAGGCCGCCGCGCCGGTGCTTGACGACGAAACCTTCTACGCCCGCTGCCGCGGCGTGCTGGCCGACGGCGGGCTCATGACGGTGAACCTCTTCGGCCGCGACGCGAGCTTCGAACGCAGCGCCGCGCGCATCGCCGCCGCCTTCGGGCTGGATCAGGTCTGGAACCTCGCCCCCACCAAGGAGGGCAACACCATCGTCGTGGCTGCTCGCGGCGTGGTCGTGCCCGACCGCGACACGCTCATCGCCCGCGCCGAGCACATCCGCGAACGCTTCGGCCTGCCCGCGCCCAAGTGGTTGCGGCTGGTGCGGCCGCTGCGGCTGCCGGCCTGAACCGCGCCGGGGCCGGCGGCCCGGTCTCCTGAAGTCGCGCTTACGTGGAATCCACAAAAAAGCGCCGAGGGCGATTCCTAGAATCCGCCCAACTTTCGGTACAGGAGACATCACCGTGAAGATAAAAAGTCAGAAGGACTTCTGGTCCGGACTGATGTTCGTCGCCGTGGGCCTGGGCTTCGCCTGGGGCTCAACCAACTACAGCTTCGGCGTGGCCGCGCGTCCAGGGCCGGGCTACTTTCCCTTTGGCCTGGGCCTGTTGATGGCCGTCCTCGGCGGCGTGGTGCTGTTCAATTCGTTGGTCGTCGAGACCGAGGACGGCGAGCGCGTCGGCGCCTTCGCCTGGAAGCCTCTGCTGATCATCGTCGGCTCCGTCCTGGTGTTCGGCTTCCTGCTGCCGCGCCTGGGCATGTTCATCACGCTGCCGCTGCTGGTGGTGATGTCGGCCAGCGCCAGCGACGAGTTCAAGCTCAAGGAAGCGCTGTTCAACGCGGTGATCCTCACCGTGGGCAGCTGGGCCATCTTCATCTACGGCCTGAACCTCACCATCCCGCTGTGGCCGGAACTCGGCGCGGCCACCGGAGGCTGATCGCATGGAACTGTTCGACAACCTGGCGCTGGGCTTCCAGACCGCCTTCACCTTCAGCAACATCCTCTGGGCACTGGGTGGCGCCATCCTGGGCACGCTCATCGGCGTGCTGCCGGGCCTGGGCCCGGTGGCGACCATCGCGATGCTGCTGCCCAGCATCTACTCGCTGGACGCCACGCCCGCGCTGATCATGCTGGCGGGCATCTACTACGGCGCACAGTACGGCGGCTCCACCACCGCCATCCTGATCAACGTGCCGGGCGAGTCGAGCTCGGTGGTGACGGCCATCGACGGCTACACCATGGCGCGCAAGGGCCGCGCCGGCGCGGCGCTGGCCGCCGCGGGCCTGGGCTCGTTCTTCGCTGGTTGCGTGGGCACCATCGTCATCGCCGCCTTCGCGCCGCCGCTGACCGAGCTGGCCTTCAAGTTCGGCCCGGCCGAGTACTTCTCGCTGATGGTGCTGGGCCTCATCGGTGCGGTGGTGCTGGCCTCGGGCTCGCTGGTCAAGGCCATCGCCATGATCCTGCTGGGCCTGCTGCTGGGCCAGATCAACACCGACGTGATCTCGGGCGTGCCGCGCTACAGCTTTGACATCCCTGAGCTCACCGACGGCATCAACTTCGTGGCCATCGCCATGGGCGTGTTCGGCTTCGGCGAGATCATCTCCAACCTGGGCCGCCCGGCCGAGCACCGCGAGGTCTTCACCAAGCACGTCAGCGGCCTGTGGCCGACCAAGCAGGACTTCAAGGACGGCTTCCCGGCCGTGCTGCGCGGCACGGCGCTGGGCTCGATCCTGGGCGTGCTGCCCGGCGGTGGCGCGCTGCTGTCCTCCTTTGCCGCCTACACGGTGGAGAAGAAGACCCGCGGCCGTCCCGGCGAGGTGCCTTTCGGCCAGGGCAACATCCGCGGCGTGGCCGGCCCCGAGGCCGCCAACAACGCCGGCGCGCAGACCAGCTTCATCCCGATGCTCACGCTGGGCATCCCGCCCAACGCCGTGATGGCGCTGATGGTGGGCGCGATGACCATCAAGGGCATCCAGCCGGGCCCGCAGGTCATGACCAGCAACCCCGAGCTGTTCTGGGGCCTGATCGCCTCGATGTGGATCGGCAACCTGATGCTGGTGATCCTGAACCTGCCGCTCATCGGCATCTGGATCAAGCTGCTGACGGTGCCCTACCGCTTCCTGTTCCCGGCCATCATGAGCTTCTGCTGCATCGGCCTGTACACGCTCAACAACAACAACTTCGACGTGTACCTGGCCGCCGGCTTCGGCGTGGTGGGCTACCTGTTCTACAAGCTCGGCTGCGAACCCGCGCCGCTGCTGCTGGGATTCATCCTGGGCCCGATGATGGAAGAGAACCTGCGCCGCGCGCTGCTGCTGTCGCGCGGCGACTGGTCCACCTTCATGTCGCGCCCGCTCTCGGCCGGGCTGCTGCTGGCGGCGCTGCTGATGATCGTCGTGGTCATGCTGCCCTCCATCAAGAACAAGCGCGAGGTCGCGTTCCAGGACGCCGACTGATTTCCCTCGACCTCCGCCAACCCGAAGGGCCGCCGCGTGCGGCCCTTTTTCCTTTTGCGGCCGGGCAGGGGAGGCACGCGTGGTGCCCACAATCGGTGCAACCGCAACCCCAGGAGCCGCGCGATGTTCGACTACCGCAATCCCTACCCGACGCCACGCCTGCCGGTGTTCGCGCGCAACGTGGTGGCCACTTCGCACCCGCTGGCCGCGCAGGCCGGGCTGCGCATGCTCGCCGCCGGGGGCAACGCGGTGGACGCGGCCGTCGCCGCCGCCGCGGCGATGACGGTGCTGGAGCCCTGCAGCAACGGCCTGGGCTCGGACGCCTTCTGCATCCTGTGGGACGGCACCGAGCTGCACGGCCTCAACGCCTCGGGCCGCGCGCCGGCGGCGTGGACGCCCGCCTATTTCCATGACCGCTACGGCGCCGGCGCGGCCACGCCGCCGCGCCGCGGCTGGGACAGCGTCACCGTGCCCGGCGCCGTTTCGGCCTGGGTCGCGCTGTCGCAGCGCTTCGGCCGGCTGCCCCTGGCGCGCGTGCTGGCGCCGGCCATCGACGTGGCCGAGCGCGGCTACGCCGTGCCGGTGGTGGTGCAGCAGAAATGGGCCGCGGCCGCGGCGCTGCCCGAGATCGCCTCGCAGCCGGGCTTTGCCGACACCTTCCTGCCCTGGGGCAGGGCGCCGCACGTGGGGGAGCGCTTCGCCATGCCGGGCGCGGCGCGCGCGCTGCGCGCCATCGCCGCCACGGGCGGGCAGGCGCTCTACGGCGGCGAGATCGGGCAGGCGCTGGCGGCCGAGGCGCGGGCAGCCGGCGCCGCGCTCACGCTGGAGGATCTCGCGGGCTACGCGCCCGAGTGGGTGCGGCCGGTGGGGCAGGACTACCGCGGCTGGCGGCTGCACCAGATCCCGCCCAACGGCCAGGGCCTGGCGGCGCTGATGGCGCTGGGCATCGCGCAGCACTTCGACCTGCGCGCGCTGGGCCCGGACAGCGCCGAGGCGCAGCACCTGCAGATCGAGGCCATGAAGCTGGCCTTCGCCGACGTCTACCGCTACGTGGCCGAGCCCGGCTGCATGGAGTGCACGGCCGAGCAGCTGCTCGACCCGGGCTACCTGGCCGCGCGCGCCCAGCTCATCGACCCGCGGCGCGCGCAGGACTTCGGCCACGGCGAGCCGATGCCCGGCGGCACCATCTACCTCACGGCCGCGGACGAGCAGGGGATGATGGTGAGCTTCATCCAGAGCAACTACCTGGGCTTCGGCTCCGGCGTGGTACTGCCGCAGTGGGGATTGAGCCTGCAGAACCGCGGCCACGCCTTCAGCCTCGACGCGGCCAGCCCCAACGTGGTGGCGCCGGGCAAGCGGCCCTTCCACACCATCATTCCCGGCTTCCTCACCCGCGACGGCGAGCCGGTGATGAGCTTCGGCGTCATGGGCGCCAACATGCAGCCGCAGGGCCAGCTGCAGACCCTGGTGCGCATGCTCGACCATGGCCAGAACCCGCAGGCCGCCTGCGATGCGCCGCGCTGGCGAATTAATTCGGGCCTGGCCCTAAACATCGAATCCGCAATGCCGATGAGCGCCGTGACCGGCTTGCAGGCGCTCGGCCACCGCATCGAAGTCCTGGCGGACAGCTACCAGGACTTCGGTGCCGGCCAGTTCATCTGGCGCCTGGGCGAGCCCGGCCGCGATGGCTACGTCGCGGCCAGCGATCCGCGACGCGACGGCGCGGCGGTCGGTTTCTGAGCCGCGTCGGCGGCCTGCATGCCACGGCGTCCATGACGCCGTACTGGCGGCGCGAGCCTGGGCGCTTGCGTTAAAAAACGTGAAGTACGTCAGATTACGGCGACTTCCGTTGCTGCTGCATTCCTGCGGTAAGCGAATGGTACTTAAAGTTTGGCGCAGAGGCTGCCGATAGCCAAACGCATACGGCACCCACTGTTTCCACGAAGCCGCACGACGGCTTCCGGCCGGACATCCGCTTGACCTCGCTGCATGCCTCCGGCGCAGGGCAGGGCGTGTCTTGGCCTTGAAGAAAGACAAGATGACGCTCGACCGCCTTCTGCGCCGCCCTGTCTCGTTCCTGAGCTCCTGGGTCCTGCGCTTCCTCGGCTTGCTGCTGCTGGGTCTCGCCTGTGCGGGAACGGCGCAGGCGCAACTGCTGGTCTCGCGCCTGGTGGACAGCCCGGACCCGGTCGTTGCCCGCGCTACCGTCGCCTACACCATCGGCATCGCCGACGAGAAGAGCGTGGCACGTTCGGGCATCACGCTGAACGTGACGATTCCCGCCGGCGTCATCTACGACAAGATCGAGGGCCTGCCCGTCGGTGCGTCGTGCAGCGGCATCACGCCGGGGACGTTCACCGGGGCCAGCGCGACAACGCTGAGCTGCTCGAACATCTCCATCCCGGCGGGGCACGGTTCGGACTACACCTTGTACCTGCGTCCGCAGGTGTCAGGTGCCCTGACCGTGGCGGCGGCGATCGAAGGCGTTGCCCGGAAGCAGGAGCAGAACACCACGGTGAACGTCGGCGCCGACCTGGGCGTGACCATCAAGCCGATGGAGGCGGCGGCCTACGGGACGAGCCAGACCGTCGAGTTCGAGATCCAGAACTACGGGCCCAACGACTCGCCTGCATCCACGCTGACCTACAGCGTGCCGTCGGGCTTCGATATCAAGCCCACGGCCGTCCCGTCGGGCTGCTCGCTGGAGGAGCTGTCGGATAAGACCAAGAGGATGACGTGCAGCCTGGGTGCGATCGCGGTGGGTGCCGACAGGAAGGTCACGCTCAGGGTCACCGGCACCATCATGGTGGGCGACGGCTCCGCGATGACCCACACCGTCGACATTGCCGCCGGCGGCGGCGTGAGCGATGGCGTGGACGGAAACAACAGCGCCTACCAGGTGATGGACATCAAGCCTGGAAGCCTGCTGTCGGTGGTCAAGTCGCAATCGAGCGCCAACCCGATCCGGCTGAACCAGGCATTCAGCTACCAGTTCGACCTCAAGTACTCCGGGAGCTTTCCCGTGGGCGCGGAGGTCAGCGACACCCTGCCGGCGAACTTCTGTTTCGACTCGTCCGTGCAGCCCACGACCTACACGGTCAACGGTTGGTCATGCACGGTCACCGGCAACGTGTGTCCCGCCGCCGGGGCGGTGCTGAGCTGCACGCGCACGGGTGCGGGCTCGGCCACGCCCGGCGACAACGTGTCGCTGGGCCGCGTGACGATGCCGGTGAGGGCCATCGCGCGGACCGAAGGGGCCGGCGTGACCAACACGGTGAACTTCACCGCCACCGGACCTGGCAAAGTCACTCCCAGCAGCGCCTCGGTGCTGACGGTCGTGACCGGCACGGGGGCCGACCTGTATGCCAGAAAGACTCAGAACAGGTCGCCGCAGGTCGCCGTGCCGGTCTGTACCAGCCCGCCTTGCACCAAGGAGTACGAGATCGAGTACTCGATCTCCGCCTACAACCTCGGGCCTGACGATGTACTGGCCGGCGAGACGGTCAGGATGGTCGACAACGTGCCCGAAGGCATCTATGTCAAGAGCATCAGTAGCAACGGGCAAGGAGGCAGTGGCCAGCCCTGGCGCTGCCAGGCCCAGGTCAGCAAAGAGAACGCCACGCCGTTGACGCTTCCGCGGGCCGGTCCGTTTGCGCTGGTGTGCACCAGCCAGGGCAAGGCCCTCCCTTCGGGCTCGCTCAGCGACGTCATCGCGCTGTACACGTATGCCACGAAGGCGCGGGACAACAACGCACAGGTCGAGAACGAGCTGTGCGTGAGCCTGCCGAACCATCCGGCCAAGGACCCGAACACGCTCAACGACTGCGCCTATGCGGCCGTGATACCGCAGGGCGCGGACACGCAGGCCGATGTCGCGCTGCTCAAGCGTGTGCGCGGTCCCGGCGACAAGTCCGACCACCGGCAGCTCGCGGGCTTGCCGGTGGTCTGGGAAATCGAGGTCGTGAACCTTGGCCCCAACGTCGCCCGGGACGTGGCGCTCACGGACTCGATCAGCAACGTTGCCGTTGACCGGCCTTATTCCACCGCGCTCGTCGTGGCGCCGGACAGCGGCGTCGTGATGAACAACTGCGCGCTGAACAAGGGCACCAACTACCTGACGCTGACAAACTGCGTCGTCACCACCTTGCCCGTGTGCAAGGCAAGCACGGACACCAGCGGCAGTACGGCTCCTCCTTGTCCCCGCGTCCAGATCTCGGTGGTCCACACCGGGGACGATGCCACGGCCAACGACTTCACGCGCACCAACAGTGCCTCCGTCCAGACCACGGGCACGGCGGACAAGGTGCTGGGCAACAACAGCTCGGGCACCGTCACGGCCTACCTGACCGGTCGCGCGGACCTGCAGGTGCTCAAGGCGGGCAATCCGGCGGCGATCGCGGCGGGGCAACTGCTCAACTACACGATCACGGCCAAGAACCTTGCCACCAGCCCCGGTACGGCACGCAACGTGGTGGTGACGGACACGTTGCCTGTCGGCGTGGTGTTCCTGTCGGCCACCCCCAGCGGCACCGGCAGCTGCACCGCGCCGGCCAAGGGCACCGCCGCCACGTCGGGCAACAACACGGTGCGCTGCTCCTGGGCCTCGATGGCGCGCAACACGCAGCAGACCGTCACGATCCAGGTGCGGCCGCAAGTGGGGCTGTCCGCGCTGGTGGGCGGGCCGGGTGCCATCACGAACGTCGTGGAGATCGCCAGCGACACGCTGGAAGTCAACGTCGCCGACAACAGGGCCACGTTGACCACCCAGATCCTCAATCCCGTCTACGACCTGCTGGTCAACAAGAACGACGACGCGGACCCGGTGGACAGTGGCGACGAGGTCACCTACACGCTGAAGGTCACCAACAACGGCGCTTCCACCGCTGAGAAGGTCGTGCTCACGGACTTCCTGCCCGGTGATGTCGGTGCCCCGACCTACGTGGGCATCATCGAGAAGCCGGCGGACGTGAGCTGCACCACCACGGGCGTGAGCGTCGGGGTCGCGGGCGGCACCGTGACCTGCACCATTCCTTCGCTGCCCGGCTCGGGTCCCGGGGCTACCAGCGAAGGCGACAACTTCAAGATCCTGAAGATCAAGCTTCGCGGCGCGGCCAAAGGCACGTTCCCCAACAAGGCCAAGGTGGCTTTCGAGGAGAGCCGGCTCAACGTCGCCGACCAGCCCCAGACCAACAACGAGATCACGGAATTCACCACCGTGCGCCTGAAGGCCGATGTGGAGGTCGTGAGCAAGGTGGCGGTGCAAAGCGGCACGTCCAACGCGCTGCCGGTGATCTCGACCACGATGGCCACGCAGGGTTTCGACTGGCTGGTGCAGCTGCGCAACAACGGCCCCAGCGACGCCGAGACCACGACCTTCAGCGACACCCTGCCCGACGGCATGGTGCTCACGGGAGCGCCGACCTTCACCGTGACCAACGGCAGCTTCACGCCGGCGGCGCCGAGCTGCACGGGTGCCGCGGGTGGCAAGGCCGTCAGCTGCGCGCTCGCCGTCATGCCGGCCAATGCCACGGCCACGGTGCGCATCCCGGTGAAGATGAGCAGCGCGCCGGCCGTCGGCACGACCATCACCAACCGGGCCTCGCTGGTCACCAGCGGCTCGAACGACACCCAGGGCGGGGTCGATCCCAACAAGCCCAACAACTACCGTGACGGCACGACCACCGTGCAAAACGCAGTGGTGTCGGGCTACGTCTTCTACGACCTCAACGGCAACGGCCAGAAGGAGGACGGGGAGCCCGGCATCGCGACGACGCTGGCGCTCAAGAACACGGCGTCCAACACGCAGGTGGGCACGACCAGCAGCGATCCGGTCACGGGGGCCTGGAGCTTCGCCGTGGCGCCCGGCACCTACACGGTGACCGAGACCCAGCCCGCGCTTTATGCCAACGGCCTCACGACCGCGGGCACGGTCGGCGGTGTCACGTCCGGCACGGTGGCTGGCGGAAGCCGCGGCAACGAAATCCAGGGCATCGTCGTGCCCGCCGGCGGCGCTTCGATCAACAACCTCTTCGGCGAAGAGCGGCCCAACATCACGGTGCGCGTGTTCGAGGACCTCGACAACAACGGCGTTCCCGCCGCCACCGGCGAGGCCGGCATCGGCGGCGTGACGCTGACGCTCTCCGGGGTGGACGCCAATGGCCAGACGGTCAACCTGACGGCCGCGCCCGTGGCGGGCAAGGCCGGCTACTACATCTTCACCGACGTGCCGGCGTCCGGTGCGGCCGGGTACACCATCACGGAGACGCAGCCGCCGCTCTACCTGCCCGGCAAGGCTTCGGTGAAGAGCGGCCTGCCCGGCAGCGCGCAGTCGGGCGGCAACAGCATCACCGGCGTGAAGGTATCGGCCGGCACGCTGCAACTGGGCGACTACTACTTCGGCGAGATCCGCCGTCCCAATGCCACCGTGACGGTGCGCGTGTACGAGGACCTCGACGACAACGGCGCTCCCGCCGCCACCGGCGAAGCCGGCATCGGCGGCGTCACCTTGCGCCTGTCCGGCACGGATGCGCAGGGCAAGGCCGTGGACCTGATCGCCACGGCGGTGGCCGGGCAGACGGGCCGCTACAGCTTCGCCAACGTGCCGCCCTCGAACGGCGCCGGCTACATGATCACGCAGTCCCAGCCCACGGGCTACCTGCCGGGCAAGGCGAGCGTCAACGGCTTCCCGGGCACCGTGCAGACCGGCGGCAACGTCATCACCGGCGTGACGGTCAACACCGGCGACGCGGCCGTGACGACGCTGGGCGACTACTGGTTCGGCGAGATCCGCGCCACGGACCTGCAGGTGGTCAGCAAGGTTGCGGTCGCTACCGGTACGGCGACGTCCAAGACGAGCGTGCTGCCGCAGGAACCCTTCGACTACCTGGTCACGGTGCGCAACAACGGCCCGCAGGCCACGACGGCCGTGCAGTTCAGCGACACGCTGCCCTCGGGCATGGTGCTCACGGGCGCGCCCGAGTTCACGGTCACCGCCGGCACCATCACGCTGCAGACGCCCGCGAAGCCCTGTACCGGGGCGGCCAACGGCACGTCGGTGGGCTGCGCCATCGCCAGCATGTCTTCGGGCGCCGCGGCGACGGTGCGCATCCCGGTGCAGCTCACGGGCAATCCGGACGTGGGCACGGTGTTCACCAACACCGCCAGCATCGTCACCACGGGCATCACCGACAGCAACGGGGGCACCGACCCGCTGGGCGGCAACAACTTCAACCGCGGCAGCGTCACCGTGGCGCCGCGTGCCGACGTGCAGATCCTGAGCAAAACCGCGGTCGCCACCGGCACCGCCGTCGCCAAGACGCAGCTTCAGGCCGACGAGCGTTTTGACTTCCTGGTCCTGGTGCGCAACAACGGCCCGCAGGCAGCGCAGACCACGCAGTTCAGCGACACCCTGCCCACGGGCCTGGAGCTTGCGGGCGCACCGGTGTTCACCGTCACCGGCGGCACCTTCACGCCGGCGGCACCGACCTGCACTACGACCGGCGGCATGACGGTCACCTGTGCCATCGCCGACATGCCGGCCAACGGCACGGCCACGGTGCGCATCCCGGTGCGCATCAAGAACCCCAGCACCCTGGTCTCGGGCCAGGTGCTGACCAACACCGCCAGCATCGTCACCACGGGCACCATCGACACCAACGGCGGCACCGATCCGCTGGGCGGCAACAACCACGGCAGCGGCAGCATCACCTACAGCGCCAACCTGAGCGCCGACGTGCAGGTGCTGGACAAGACCGCGGTGGCCACGGGCAAGGACGCCGCCACGGGCAAGCTCACCGGCGTGGAGCCGAACCAGTCCTTCGACTGGCTGGTGCGCGTGAAGAACGCGGGCCCGGATGCGGCGCAGACCGTGACCGTGACCGACACGCTGCCCGCGGGCATGGTGCTCACGGGTGCGCCGGTGTTCACCGTCACCAGCGGCACCTTCACGCCGCCGTCGCCGGTGTGCACCGGCACGAAGGGCGGCAACGCCGTCTCGTGCCCGGTCACGAACATGCCGGCCAATGGCGAGGCCACGCTGCGCATACCCGTGCAGATCACGGACGCGTCCCTCGTGGGCAAGACGGTGAGCAACAGCGCCACCATCGCCGCCACGGGCTCGTCGGACACCAAGACGAACAACAACTCCGGCACCGGGACGATCCCGGTGCAAGGCAGCATCGTCTCGGGCTTCGTCTACCACGACGCCAACGCCAACGGCCAGAAGGACGCGGGTGAGGCCGGCATTGCCGGCGTGACGCTCACGCTCAACGGCACCCGCCAGGGCGGCGGCGCGGTCGCTCAGCAGACCGCCACCACCGACGCCAGCGGCGCGTGGTCGTTCCCGGTGCCCGCGGGCACCTATACGGTGGCCGAGACCCAGCCCGCGCTCTATGCCAACGGCCTCACGGCCGTGGGCACGGTGTCCGGCACCGCGTCCGGCACGGTGGTCGGCGGAACGCGCGGCAACACGATCCAGGGCATCGTGGTGCCCGCCAACGGTTCCTCGATCAACAACCTCTTCGGCGAGGAACTGTCCACCATCACGGTGCGCGTGTTCGAGGACCTCGACAACAACGGCGTTCCCGCCGCCACCGGCGAGGCCGGCATCGGCGGCGTGGCGCTGAAGCTCACCGGCACCGATGCCAATGGCCAGGCGGTGAACCTGACGGCCACGGCGGTGGCGGGCAAGGCCGGCTACTACGTCTTCACCGACGTGCCGGTGTCCAACGCCACCGGGTACACCATCACCGAGACGCAGCCGGAGGCCTACCTGCCCGGCAAGGCCTCGGTGCAGACCGGCCAACCCGGCAGCGCGCAGACGGACGGCAACCGCATCACCAGCGTGGCCGTCACGGCCAGCACGCTGCAACTGGGCGACTACCTGTTCGGCGAGCTGCGCCGTGCGGGCGCGAGCGTGACCGCGCGCGTGTTCGAGGACCAGGATGACGACGGCGCGCT